>NZ_VCKX01000107.1 GCF_005889725.1 Nonomuraea zeae | reverse complement strand
GTCTCCCACCATGAGAGTGGGTAAGGCTCCCGGTAGACGACCGGGTTGATAGGCCGGAGGTGGAAGCACGGTAACGTGTGGAGCTGACCGGTACTAATAGGCCGAGGACTTGACCACAAAGCATACTTTCTTGAAGTTTTTGCTCGCGTCCACTAGGCAATTCTGAGACAACAAGCGGTTTCGCTTGTCAGTTTCATAGGGTTACGGCGGTTATGGCGGGAAGGAAACACCCGGTTACATTCCGAACCCGGAAGTTAAGCTTCTCTGCGCCGATGGTACTGCACTCGGGAGGGTGTGGGAGAGTAGGTCACCGCCGGACAATCTTTCGGGAAGGGCTCGACGCTATGCGTCGGGCCCTTTCTGCATTTCTGGGCTCGACTGGGACGTTGAGTCGCAGATGCACCCACGGGCATCATGGTCCCCATGCCAGGGTTCATCGATCCAGCGTCCGAGCTACGGGAGTCGTTTCTGGCCGGGGTAGCTGAGTTTCGGAGCGATCGGGACTATCCAGTTCCTTGGTTCGTCAAGGATGTGGACCCACAGGCTCTGGAAGACTCAAGGGCTTTCGAGGCGTACGTCGCGCGTGTGCTCGGTGAGAGGACGCAGGATGGCGTACGTAGCGGGTTCGTACCGATGACCACATTGTGGTGGGCGGATGGCGACCAGTTCTTGGGGAGACTGGCCATCCGCCATCAGCTCACCCCGGAGTTGATGGAGCTCGGCGGCCATATCGGCTACGACGTGCGCCCCAGCGCCCGTCGTCGAGGGCATGCGACAGCGATGCTTGCGGCCGCGCTGCCGATTGCGCTGAAGCTCGGTATCTCGCAGGCGCTGGTGATGTGCGATCTGACGAACGCTGCCTCGCGGCGGGTCATCGAAACCAACGGCGGCCAGCTGCTTGACGTCACCGCTCGGAAGCGCCGCTACTGGGTGCCGACGGCGGAAGGGAGCACCGGCTCCGATTAGCGGCGTACATGGGGCGCCGGCTGCGGTCTCGACGAAGGATCTGGGGGAGTCGCGTCGCCAGGCGTGCTCACCCGTGACTCGGATACGGGCGGTGGCACGGTTTCCTCAAAGCGGTGGGCTCAAGGCGGTGTCCCCGGGCGGTGTCCCCGGGAACGTCGTCAGGTGGCTGGACGGTCGCGCGGTGCTTTGGGCGTCGGTACGGGGCGCGGTGGCCCGGAAAGCTGACACCGCGTCTCGGGTGGGTGTCACGCCGTCCGAAGGGATCATCAGGCGGAGCAGAAGATTGACGCCACGGCATCCCGCACATGCACTTGGTCGCCGCCTCGCCGCCTCGCCGCCTCGCCGCCTCGCCGCCTCGCCGCCTCGCCGCCTCGCCGCCTCGCCGCCTCGCCGTCCAAGGAAGTCGAGGTGGTCGTCGTGGCCCCTGCCGCCAGGGTACGGCCGTTGGTGGAGGTGAGGGCCGAGGAGGCGAAGGTGTCCACGTGCCGTCGCGGGCGTTGAGGCCCGGCTTGCCGTTGCATGGGTCCGCCCGTGGGGTTGCGGGGCCCGCCGGCGCGCGGGATCTACGCAGCCTTCTGCAGCGGAGTGGGCAGCAGGCTGCTCTGCGGGAGTGGCTGACGTCGTGGAAGGTGGAGAGCATGCCGCCGACGCAGAGCATGCCGCCCGCGTTCAGCCGGTACACGCCGCGGTATCCGACCTGTGGAGGAGACGGCTTGTGCGCGGGCGGCTGTTTGATGCCCTACGGGTGCCTCAGGGGCTGGTAGGTGTCCCCCTCAAGGGAGGGACGAACTGCCGCCGGACGAGCGCGGCAGCCACTGACCGACCGGACCGCTGCTCGACGATGCCGGTGAGGGGAAGATGAGTGGTGCCGGGGTAGTCCCGCGTGCCAGCTCCGACGCCCGAGCTAGCAGGCGGGAGATCTTCAGCAGGGCAGGTCGGCGGCCAGGCCGGCCCTGCTTGCCGAGCCCAGAGCGTTGTAGGAGCCGGGGAGGCCGGAGAGCATGGTGATCAGGTCTCGGACGTGATCTCATCCGCCCTACCACCAGGCCCTGCTCCGTGACCGTCGGCAGCAGCGTGCCGAGCCTGCGCCCCGAACGCTGGCAGCGCCACCGTGGCGGTCACCTTCTGGCAGCAGGTCCGGTAGCCGGCGTCACTCGGGGTCCTTCCCCCTCCGCCGTCGAGCAGGCGTGACCCGCCGGAGCCCTTCCCGTCGCGCGTCGCCGCCGATCACGCCGACCACCCCCTCGATCTCCGCTTCTCACCGACCCATGGCGCCCGTGGCCGGGCTCGCGCATGTCGTCGAGGGCACGCTCAGCATTGGCCATCGAGCGGGCCGGCTAGCGTCGGCCGCGGAAGGTGCGGCGCAGGTCATCGACCCACTCGTCCGGGATCTCCCAGGGGATGAAGTGGCCGCCGCGGTCATGGACGTTGAGGTTGACGTGGTTGTACCAGGCGGCCCGGTCGCTGTCGAGGAAGCTCTGGACCCGCTGGGCGGTGCTGACGCCGGGTGGGTTCTCGTAGCCGACGAAGGTGATGCCGGTCGGTGCCTCGATGACGGGCTGCCGGTCGTGGGACGGGGTCCACGGGTAGCGGTTGTTGTTCGAGTATGTACGGATCGAGGTGCCGATCGCGTTGTTCACCCAGAAGATCATGGCGTGGGTGAGCAGATCGTCCTTGCTGAAGACGGTCTCGATGTCGCCGCCATTGTCGCTCCAGTTCAGCCAGCGGTCGAGGATCCAGGCGAGCAGCCCCGCCGGTGAGTCGGACAGCCCGTAGGAGAGCGTGCTCGGGGCGAGTACGTGTGCCGCGAGGTGGACGGCGAAGCGCTTCTCCCAGGAGAGGAGCTGCCGGTGGACGTCGGCGGGCAGGCCCTCGGGGATGGGCCGGCCACCGCTGAGGTCCCAGCCCCGGTCGCCGTTGAACAGGGTGAGCTTCAGCCCTGAGCCGATATGGATGGCGTAGAGCTCATCGGCGTACTTGTGCCCGAGCTGGCCGGTGACCAGGGCGCCGACGTCGCAGCCGGCGGCGGCGTACTTGGTGTGGCCGAGCGTCCGGGTCATGAGCGTGTGCCAGAGGTCGGCGACCTTCCAGAAGTTCATGTCCGGGTTGTCCGGCAGCGGGGTGGAGAATCCGAAGCCGGGGAAGGACGGGACGATCACGTCGAAAGCCTCGGCGGGGTCGCCGCCGTACGCGCCCGGGTCGGCCAGCGGGTCGATGACCTTGGACCAGTGCCAGAACGTCCACGGCCAGCCGTGCGTCAGGATCAGCGGCACCGGAGCGGGGCCGACCCCGGGCTTGCGCATGAAGTGCACGGGGACGCCGTCGACCTGGACGTGGTAGTGCTCGTAGGCGTTGATCGCGGCCTCGGCCTTGCGCCAGTCGTAGCCGGTGCGCCAGTAGTCGACGAGCTCCTCAAGGTAGGGGCGGCGGACGCCGTAGTATCCGTCGTCGTTGCCCGCGTCGAGCGGCCAGCGGGTCAGCGCCAGCCGCTGCCGGAGGTCGGTCAGCACGTCGTCCGGCACCCGGATCGGCGTCGGCTCCAGGAGGAACGGCCGCACCTCGGCGCGGTGCGATGGGGTGGTTTCGTGGCTCATCGGCAGTTCCTGGCCTTCCGTGCGCATTGGGATGGTCGAGGAAGCGCGGCTCGCCGCGTCCTCACGGTCTGGGGGCGCGCTCACCCGTTGAGCTCGACCAGGCGGGCGAGGGCGGGCAGGGCCGCTGCGATGGTGGCCCGTTCGGCCTCTGTGAGCCCGCTGGAGAGCTTTTCGAGGTGCGCTATGCGGTCGGCTCGTCGTCCGTTGACGACGGCGGCACCGGCCTCCGTGACGTGCACGAGCACCGCGCGGCCGTCCGAAGGGTCGGGCCGGCGCGCCACCAGGCCCTCGCGTTCAAGCTTGGTGACGATCTGGGTGATCGCCGGCTGCGTCACCTGCTCGCTGGCGGTCAGCTCGGTCAGGCGCTTCGGGCCGCTGCGGGTCAGCGTGTGGAGCACCGACAGCGTCGTGAAGCTCAACCGCTGCACCGTGGGCAGCCGGATGGACATCCGGGTGAAGTCTTCCAGCACGGAGGTCAGGTCGGCGATGCTCAGCTCGGAAGTCTGGTTCTGGGGCGGCACAGCTCCAGAATCTAACAGAAACTTATTTAAGTTTCTAATCTAATCGGCCTGCTGCGCGGGAGCAGGGGGCACGTGCAGGGTGCCCGAGGCGATCGTGACCGCGTGGCCCGCAAGGTGTACGCGGTCACCATCGTGCCGCACCCGCACCAGCCCGCCCCTGGCCGACAGCTGGGCCCCGGTCAGCGAGGCACGGCCCAGGCGGGCGGACCAGTACGGCGAGAGGGCGCAATGAGCCGAGCCCGTCACCGGGTCCTCCGGCACGCCGACGTTGGGGGCGAAGAAGCGGGAGACGAAGTCCGTCTCCGTGCCCCGCGCGGTGACGATGACCCCCCTGGCGTCCACTGCGGCGAGGGCGCCGATATCCGGGGCGAGCGAGCGAACCGTTTCCTCTGACTCCACCTCAACCAGCAGGTCGAGGTGGCTTTTCGAGACGTGCACCGGTGCGACGCCGAGCGCTTTCTCCAAGCCGGCCGGAAGGGGCGCGGGGTTCGACTCCTTGGCCGGGAAATCCATTGTGATCATGCCGTCCGGCAGCCGATTCACCGTTAGCGTGCCGCTGGCCGTGCTGAATTCGACCGGGCCGGAGGCGGCGCCCGTCGAATAGAGGACGTGCGCGGTGGCCAGCGTGGCATGGCCACAGAGAGTGACTTCGACGGCCGGCGTGAACCAGCGCAGGGAATCTCCGAGCAGGAAAGCGGTCTCGGAGAGGTTCATCTCGCTGGCTACGCTCTGCATCCACCGATCAGTAACCGGAGAGTCCAGCAGGCAGACCGCTGCGGGATTACCCTTGAAAGCTGTGTCGGTGAAGGCGTCCACACTGAAGAGGCGCATGTGGCCGATGCTATACGGGGGTCGGATATCCAGATGCAAGCGGGTTGCAAGCCGTACAAAATGGAATTAGGGCTGGGCGTGTCGCGTGGCGAATGCGGAATCGTCGGTTACCGTCCAATGTGTAGGGACGTGCCGATTACGGTGAGTTCCTGAGGAAAGGACAAGCCGATGGGGGCAGTGCGCAAGGTGGTGAGCTACCTTGGCCTGGGCGGAATCGACCAATATGACGAGGGCTACGACGACGACGGGCACTACGAGGACGAGTACGTCCCGGCCACGGAGCGTGCTGCCAGGCGGTGGCGCGCGAACGTCGACTCCTCACGCATCGTGATGGTCCAGCCGCTCAAGTACAACGACGCGCCGTTGATCGGTCAGCACTTCCGTGACGGCCAGACGGTGATCATGGATGTCACGGGCATGCCGATGCCTGAGGCGACGAGGATGGTGGATTTCGCCGCCGGGCTGGCCTTCGGGTGCGAGGGGCGGATCGAGCGCATCGCCGACCGTGTCTTCCTGCTCGCGCCCGCTCACGTAGAGATCGAGACCACTCAATAACACGATTCGCCGATCGGACTGCCGGCCTGGGCGGGGCGGCAGTCTGGGGAGCGGGTCAGGCAGCTCGCGGGCCGCGACGGATCAGCCGGGTCAGCTCGGCTGCGTCGTCAGCGGCCTGCTTCGCGCGTGCGTCCGCTTCGCGGGCGTACGCGTGCAGAGCCCACACCGCTCCTTCGGCCAGCTCCTTGAGCTCGCTGACCTGGGCGGCCACGTAGCGGGCGTCGGCCTCGGCGAGCTTGCGGCGCTGCCACAGCTGCCAGCCGGCCAGGCCGATCATGGCCACTCCCGCTCCCGCGAGCAGCCTGCTGGCGAGCACGGCGCCGATCAGGCAGGCCACGCCCACCACGATCAGCACCATCGCGGCCCACGGGCGCGGGCGCGGCACGACCCCCTCGGTGAGGATCGCGTGCTCGGCGGTGGCCAGCGAGGCCTCGTCCGGCCCCTCAGGGCGCAGGTGGATGCGGTGGCCGAGCAGCGGCACGGTCAGCGTGGCGGGAGGCGCCAGGTGGCTGTCAGCCTCGAGCTCCTCCGCCACACCCCGCAGGATCGGCGCCGCCACGTGCAGGGCGATCGCCGCCAGATGCGGGTCCGCGCCGGGGCGCAGGTCATCGAGCAGGTACGAGATCAGCGAGGCCATCGGCCCGGCCGGGCCGCCGAGCCCGATCAGGGAGCGCAGCACCGCCAGCGGCTCGTTCTCGGCCCAGGCCGTGGCCGGGCTGCCCGAGCTGTTGTCGAGCGGTGCGGAGGAGTCGTGCTCGGCCTGCCGGGCCGAGGTGATCTCCACGCAGCGGCCGCGGAGCCTGGCCAGCCGGGCGGCCGCCACGGACGGTATGGCCAGCTCCGGGATCTCCGCCATCTCCGGGAAGTCGGCCAGCGACGGCGGCACCACGACCGACGGCTCGCCCGGCACGAGCGCCTGCACCCACTGCTGCGGATCGGCGTACTCCTGCACGGCCAGCGCGTCGAGCTTGCGCAGCACGAAGATCTTGCCGGCCGGGCCGTAGGCGCCTCTGGCGGCGGCCAGCCACAGCGAGCGCTGCCCGTGGGAGACCGGCCGCTCAAGGGACAGCTCGCCGAAGGCGGTGCCGAGCCAGGAGGCGTGGATGCGGCTGCCCTGCCCGGAGACGGCCAGGGCCAGGCAGAGGAAGACCGCGGTCTGCTGCTGGTCGCGGCCGGCCGCCTTGCTCAGCGGCTCCAGCGGGTCGTCACCGGCGAGGATGGCGACCAGCGCTTCGATGGCCGGGGGCAGCCAGTAGCCGGGTATGTCGCGAAAGCCCGGGGCGGCGGGAGGTGCGGTGCCGTTGGCGGCGAGGTGCGCCAGCAGTGCTTCGGCGTAGCGGTGCAACTCCGTCGCGGCAGGGGGACTCGCAGTCAGGTCCGTGCTCAAGGCAGAGAACTCCCCCAATTCGCCTTCAGTTCATGACCGCGTAAAGCCTAACCGTATGGGCGCGCCAACCCGGTGGAGGCGCGCCCACGACGGAACGGGAGACTTTGAGTCAACTGCCTGTTACATGCGCTCGGGGACAGGGACGCCCAGAAGGTCGAGCCCGGTCTCCAGGACGCGCAACGTCAGGGCGCAGAGGGCCAGGCGGGACGCCCGGGTGTCCGGGTCGACGCCTTCCTTCAGCACCGGGCACTGCTCGAAGAAGTCGGTGAAGGCGGTGGCGGTGGCGTAGATGTAGGCGCACAGCCGGTGTGGCTCGCTGTCCGCGGTCGTCTGCTCCAGCACCGCGCCGAAGCCGAGCAGTCGCAGCGCCAGGGCGCGCTCTGCGGGGGCCCCGAGGACGATGGGCCCGGTCGCCTCGGCCGGGTCCACTGCGCCCTTGCGGAAGATCGAGCGGATCCGCGCCTGGGCGTACTGCAGGTAGGGGGCCGTGTTGCCGGTGAAGCCGAGCATGCGGTCGAAGTCGAGGATGTACTCGCTGTCGTGGCTGACCGACAAGTCGGCATATTTCACCGCGCCGATGCCGACCGCGTGCGCGATCTCCTTCTGCAGCTCCGCGTCGTATCCCCGGTCGGAGATCGCCGCCGCGGCCCGGTCGATGGCCTCCTGGAGCAGATCCATCAGCTTGATGGACTCGCCGGAGCGGGTCTTGAACCGGCGCCCGTCCTTGCCCAGCATCATGCCGATCTGGACGTGCTCGGCCGAGACCGTGTCGGGCAGCCAGCCGGCCAGCTGCGCGGCCGCGAACACCATCCGGAAGTGCAGCGCCTGCTCGGAGCCCACGACGTAGAGGATGCGGTCGGCCTTGAGGTCGTGGACGCGGTAGCGGATGGCCGCCATGTCGGTGGAGGCGTAGCCGTAGCCGCCGTCGCTCTTCCTGATGATGAGCGGCAGCGGCTTGTCGTCGGAGCCGGTGAAGCCGGGCGGGAACAGGCACAGCGCGCCCTCGCTGAGCACCGCTGCGCCGGAGGACTCCAGGTCGTCGCACGTCTTCTCGAGCATGGGGTTGTACATGCTCTCGCCGGCCAGGTCGGCGTCGGTCAGCGTGACGCCGAGCAGCTCGTAGACCTTGTTGAAGTAGCGGATGGTGGCGTCCATGAAGACGTGCCAGAGCCGCATCGTGTCGGGGTCGCCCGACTGCAGCGTGGTCACCCGTACGCGGGCCCGCAGCTTGAAGTCCTCGTCGCCGTCGAACTTGGACCGCGCCGCCTGGTAGAACTCCGTGCCCATGCCGGCCTCGAGCTGCGCGACCGCGGCCTCCTCGCCGATGTCGAGCAGGTGCTCGATGAGCATGCCGAACGGGGTGCCCCAGTCGCCCAGGTGGTTCTGCCTGATCACCGTGTTGCCGAGGTGCTCGTGCAGGCGGGCCAGCGAGTCGCCGACGATCGTGGTGCGCAGGTGGCCGACGTGCATCTCCTTGGCCGCGTTGGGCGCGGAGTAGTCGATCACGACGGTCTGCGACGGCGTGATCGTGCCGACGCCGAGCCTCGGGTCGGCCAGCATCTGCCTGGCCTCGGACTGGATCCACGAGTCGTCGAGGGTGATGTTGAGGAAGCCGGGGCCGCTGACCTCGACCGTGCCGGGGAAGTCCGACAGCTCCGCCTTGATCGCCTCTGCGACCTCCCGCGGTGCCCGTCGCAGGCGCTTGGCCAGGCTCATCGCGACATTCGCCTGGAAGTCGGCGAACTGGGACGGCCGGATCAGCGGGTCTGCGTCGGCGTGCTCCGAGCCGAACGCGTTCGCCAGCGCCTGCTGGACGCGCTCGGTGAGCACTATCTGCGGGTCGGTCATGCTCTAAGAGTACCGGCGACCTTGACCGCGACGCTGATGGCCGCGGCGGCCACGATCGAGACGCCGACCGCGGTCAGGTCCTTGCCGAGATCGCCCGGCGCGAGCGCGAAGAAGGCCCGGACGAAGGGCAGCGAAAGGCCGGCGGCGAACAGCGCCGCCATGGCGCCGACCAGGACCACCCGCCACCAGTTGAGCGGCCTGGCGATCAGCACGAGCACCCACCAGGTGGTGAGGAAGAGCGTGATGACGGCCGAGGTCTGGACCTCGGTGAGCGTGGAGGTGCCGCTGTGCGCGGCCCAGAACGACGCCAGCACCGCCACCGCGCACAGCACCCCCGCGGGGACGGCGAAGCGCAGCACCCGGCGGACGAACCCGGGCCGGGAGCGCTCGAGCGTGGGCGCGAGCGCGAGGAAGAGCGCGGGGATGCCGATGGTCAGGGCGTTCGTCAGGGTCGAGTGGCGGGGCGCGAAAGGGAACATCACCCCGGCCAGCCCCACCGCCAGCGACAGCAGGATGGCGTAGAAGGTCTTGGTGAGGAACAGGTTGGAGACGCGCTCGATGTTGGCCAGCACCCGGCGGCCCTCGCCCACGACGTGCGGCAGCGTGGCGAACTTGTCGTCGAGCAGCACCACCTGGGCCACCGCCTTGGTGGCCGGGCTGCCCGCGCCCATCGCGATGCCGAGGTCGGCGTCCTTCAGCGCGAGCACGTCGTTGACGCCGTCGCCGGTCATGGCCACGGTGTGGCCGCGGGCCTGCAGCGCCGCGACGAACTGCCGCTTCTGCCGAGGGCTGACCCGGCCGAAGACGGTGTGGGTGTCCAGCAGCTCGCCCAGCTTGTCCGCGTCGTCCGGCAGGGTCCTGGCGTCGATCGCACGCTCGCCGCCCGGGATCTCCAGGCTGGTCGCGATAGCCGACACCGCGGCCGGGTTGTCGCCGGAGAGCACCTTGACCGTCACGCCCTGCTTGGCGAAGTAGCGCAGGGTCTGCCGGGCGTCGGGCCTGATGCGCTGCTTGAACGTGATGAGCGCGACGGGCTGGACGGGCTCGGCGGGCTCGGCGCGGTCGGCGCCGTTCCCGTCCGCGGGCAGGCGGGCCGCGCGGCAGAGCGCCAGCACGCGGGTGCCGGTGGCGGCCAGCTCGGCGGCCCTGTCGTAGCCGTCGCCGCCGTCGAGCAGCACGTCGGGAGCCCCCAGCAGCCAGGCGCCGCGCTCGCCGAAGTCGGCTCCGCTCCATCTGCGCGCCGAGGAGAACGGCACGGTCGTGCCGGCCGTCCATCCGTCGCCGCCCTCCGGGTAGTGGGCCCTGATGGCCTGGGCGGTGGCGTTCGGCCGGCCGTCGAGGTGGGACAGGGCGGCCAGCGCGGCGTCGACCGGCTGGCCGTCGCCCAGCGGCAGCACCAGGTCGAGGTCCATGCCGCCGGCGGTGAGGGTGCCCGTCTTGTCCAGGCAGAGCACGTCCACCCTGGCCAGGCCCTCGATCGCGGGCAGCTCCTGGACCAGGCATTTGCGCCGGCCCAGGCGTACGACGCCGACGGCGAAGGCGATCGAGGTCATCAGCACGAGCCCCTCGGGGATCATGGTGACGATGCCCGCGACCGCGCCGGTGATGGCGGTGCGGAAGTCCGCCGAGTTGCTGAGCTGGCTGTAGATGAGCAGGGCGCCGATCGGGATGACCAGCCAGGTGATGTACTTGATGAAGTTCGCCACGCCCTCGCGCAGCTCGGAGTGGGCGAGGTGGAACTTGCTGGCCTCTTCCGCGAGCTGCACGGCGTACGCGTCGGTGCCGACCTTCGTGGCCACGAACGAGCCCGTGCCCGCGACCGCGAAGCTGCCCGACAGGACCGGGTCGCCGGGCTGCTTGTGCACCGGGTCGGCCTCGCCGGTCAGCAGGGACTCGTCCACCTCCAGCCCGTCGGACTCGATCACCTCGCCGTCGACCAGCAGGCGGTCACCCGGGCCGAGCAGGATCAGGTCGCCGAGCACGACCTGGCGGGGCTGGATCAGCCGCTCGGCGCCGTCGCGGCGCACGCGTACGGGAGCCTCGTTGATGACCGCTAATTTGTCGAGCGTGCGCTTGGCACGCAGCTCCTGGACGATGCCGATCAGCGCGTTGGCCACGATGATCAGCCCGAACAGGCCGTCCTGCCACTCCCCGAAGATCAGGATCAGCGCCCAGAGCACTCCGATGACCAGGTTGAACAGGGTGAGGACGTTCGCTCTGATGATCGCGCTGAGCGATCTGCTCGACCGGCGCGGGACGTGGTTGGTCTTCGCCCCCGCCACCTGTGCTGAGGTGAGCCCGTCCACATAACCCCCCGTTGCTGTGGATCGGTGCCACCCTATGGGGTCACCACAGTCTGTGTGAGCGATGCGTGGCGGCGACTCGGTCGCCGGTCCCGGCGACGATCCCGTCCGCCGACAGGTCGGCGGCGAGCTGGCAGGCGGCGCTGATCGCCGGGGCCTTGGAGGAGCCGTGGGCGATCACGACGGTGCCGTTCAGCCCGAGCAGGACGGCTCCGCCGTACGCCTCCGCGTCGAGCCGGCGGCGCAGCTCCCGCAGGCGGGAGCGCTGCATGGCCGCCCCGAGCCGGGCGAGCCTGCTGTCGCTGATGGTCTCGCGCAGCTCGCTGAACGCGTAGCGGACGGCGCCTTCCATGGTCTTGAGCGCCACGTTCCCGGTGAACCCGTCGGTGGTGATCACGTTGACCTTGCCGGTCAGCAGGTCGTGGCCCTCGACGTTGCCGGCGAAGCTCAGGCCGGGGGAGGCCTGCAGCAGCTCGTGGGCGCGTTTGACGAGCTTGTTGCCCTTCTCCGCCTCGCTGCCGATCGTCAGCAGGCCGACCGCGGGCGCCTCGATGCCGTAGGCCAGCTCGGCGTAGGCGGCTCCCAGGTGGGCGAACTGCACCAGCATCTCCGGCTTGGCCTCGGCGTTGGCGCCGGCGTCCAGGAGCAGGGTCGGTGTCGGGAGCGTGGGGAGCGCGACCGCTATGGCCGGCCTGAGCACGCCCTGCTGGGCCTTGAGCCGGAGCCTGCCGGTGGCCACGATGCCCGCCGTCGAGCCGGCCGACACGACCGCGCTGGCGTCGCCCCTCCGGACGAGATGGCAGGCGATCGCGATGCTGGACCGGGGGCGGCGCAGGCTGGCCAGCGCGCCCTCGTCCATCGCCAGGGCCTCCTCGGCCCGTACGATCGGGACCTCTTTGGTGGCGTCGTGGTCGGCGAGGGCTTCGTACACGACGCGGGGCGAGCCGACGAGGACGACGGACAGGCCGCGCTCGCGCACGGCGTGCACCGCCCCCGCGACGATCTCGTGCGGCGCATGGTCGCCGCCCATGGCGTCGAGCGCGATGGGCCTGCTGTCGGACAATGATCACCTCGTACGGCATCGAGCCCGCCGTCACGGCTTGGCCGGAACGCGGGCTCGGTATGTCCGCATCGCAGGCAAGGCAGGTGCCCATTAAACCGGCGGGTAGGCCCTGTTGGTTCCCGGGCAGGCGCGTTCCAGTCCCGTCGGTGGCGAGCGGCCGGTGCCGGTGGAGGTCTCAGGCCCGGTGTCAGCGGAGGTTCCAGTCGTCCATTCCGCGTGAGACGATCACCTTGGAGAACGTCGACTTCCCCGTCACCCTGATCAGCGGCCCGTCGGCCTGGCTGCCGCCGGTCACGTTGCGCTTGCCGAAGATGGAGCTGCCCTCGTCGATGACGTGAGCGTTGTCGGGCACCCGGACGATCACCTTGCTGAACCGGGCGTCGGTCTCGACGGTGATCTCGCGGCCGGGCAGGACGGCGTCCGACAGGTCGATGATCAGCGCCCCGAACCGCGCGGACAGCTTGGTGTGCCTGGAGGCGACCCAGCGCCCCTTGCGCACGATCTTGCTGAACTTGGAGCTGATGAGCTGCTGCTCGACGGCGGCGGGCACGTTGGACGCGGACACCTCGGGCAGGTCCCGGGTGATGGGGACGAGCTCGCCGACCGTCTTCGCCGTGTAGGCGATCTCGAGGCGGTCGGCGTGCTCGACGCTGGTGAGTCTTCCGGTGGCGAGCGCCTCTCCCAGCACCGCGGCGATGCGGTCGCGATCGGCGTCTGAGGCGCGCAGGTCTGGATCATCCGTCACGATAAATCAGTCTATGCCGGTTCGCGATATGTCGCGAGTGTCGCAAACCTCAAGGAAAACTTGGAGCCCAGCGGAACCGCCGACGTGGGTGGACGCGTCCGGGTATTAAGGACCGTAGACGCGCGACGGGGTCGTGAGGTTTACACCCGATCGAACAAAAAAGATGGGAAAGGCCTAGTGATCTTGAACCAAGCTGGCACGCGGCGCTTCAAGGCGTACACGGCCAAGCACCTCGACCAGCTCCTGCAGCGTGCGGGGCTGGACGACGAACAGCGGCTGAAGGTTCGCGCGGTCGCCACGGTGCTGCCGTTCCGGACCAACGCCTACGTCGTGGACGAACTCATAGATTGGTCGGCCGCCCCCGACGACCCCATGTACCGGCTGGTTTTTCCGCAGGAGGACATGCTTCCCGCCACCGACGTGGCGAGGCTGGCCGACCTGCTGAAGGCCGAGGCGCCCAACGCGGAGATCCAGGCCGAGGCCAACCGCGTGCGCGCGCAGCTCAACCCTCATCCGGCAGGCCAGAAAGAGCTCAACGTCCCGAAGATGGATGACGAGCCGGTCCCTGGCATGCAGCACAAATATCACGAGACCGCGCTGATCTTCCCCAAACAAGGGCAGACCTGCCACGCGTACTGCACCTACTGCTTCAGGTGGGCGCAGTTCGTCGGTGACGCGGACCTGAAGTTCGCCTCCGACGACATAGAGGGGATGGTGGCCTACATCCGCCGGCATCCCGAGGTCACCAGCGTGCTGATCACCGGCGGCGACGCGATGATCATGGGTGAGCCGGTGATCAGGCGATACATCGAGCCGCTGCTTGAGCTGGAGCAGCTCGAAAGCATCAGGATCGGCACCAAGGCGCTGGCCTACTGGCCGCAGCGCTTCACCACCGATCCGGATGCCGACGCCACGCTCGGGTTGTTCGAGGAGGTGGTCGAGTCGGGCAAGAACCTGGCGTTCATGGCCCACTTCTCGCATCCGCGCGAGCTGGAGTCGCCGCTGGTCGAGTCGGCGGTCAAGCGAATACTCGGCAGCGGGGCCACGATCAGGACGCAGGCGCCGCTCATCAGGTCGATCAACGACGACCCCGCCGTCTGGTCGCGCATGTGGCGGCGGCAGCTCAGGATGGGGATGATTCCCTATTACATGTTCGTCGAGCGTGACACCGGGCCGCAGGACTACTTCGCGGTGCCGCTGGCCAGGGCGTACGAGATCTTCAGAGACGCCTACTCGACCGTCTCGGGCCTCTGCCGGACCGTCCGGGGGCCGTCCATGTCGGCCACGCCGGGCAAGGTGTGCGTCGACGGCGTCGTGGAAATCGCAGGGGAGCAGGTCTTCATGCTCCACTTCATTCAGGCCCGCGACCCCGAGCTGGTCGGCCGGCCGTTCTTCGCGCGCTACGACCCGTCCGCCGTCTGGCTGACGGATCTGCGGCCCGCCTTCGCCGAACGATTCCCGTTCGAACCCGCGGAAGCGCTGCTGCCCGTCTGAGCGGTCGCGCGCGTCGACCGCGATCGGTAAATCCGCACCCCGGCCCGTGACAATTGATTTCGCGACCCTTTGTTCACGGGCCGCAAGGGTGCCCTCTTCCACGCGCTCACGGCCTCGGCCGAGTGCGCACAATATCGGAAACAAGAGCCTCCTATTTCCGGTTTTGTCTTCCGCTCAACGCTTCCCCCTTTACTCGGTAACCGGGCTGCAAACCCCTGCTACATGGGCATTCATGCGCCTGCGGCCGGTCACAGCGAGTGATAGAACTGCTGGCGTAGCTCAGCCGTGACGGCACGCTTCGTGTGGTGCCCATAGCGCGCACGCCACGGCATTCGGGGGTTATCGATTCGCATTTCCACCGCATTCGAGAGCGATCGATCACGAGCCGGGAAGGCAATCATGAATCGAGTAGTCAAGACGGCTGTCGCCGTCACAGCGTTCGGCCTGGCGGCGGCATTGGCCGTGCCAGCTCAAGCGGACGTTCAATACAACAGCGGACGGTACGCGACCAACGACGCTCCGCTCGGAGGCACCAGCGCGCCCGGCAGCCCGCTCGGCGGCCCGATCGGCAGCCTGCTGGGCGGCCTGGTCCAGAAGGGCCTGCTCAGCGGCCTGTTCGGCAAGGCCAAGTCGGCCAAGGCCCCGAGCCGTCCCATGACCGAGGAGGAACTGGACGCGGCCAGCGAGGACCAGAGGGAGCCCGGCATGTCCGGCCCCACGCCCAACGCGGCGGAGGACGCGGTCAGCGGCGGTTCGCCGCTGACCGAGCTGTCGCCGATCGTCGGCGGGTTCCGGCTCGCCCACGGCGACCTGACCAAGTCGCTGCCCGTGCTGTCGGGCGCCTCGCGCCTGGCGACGCCGGCGGTCAAGACCGGCGAGCAGGGCAACCGCCGGCTCATCACCGAGGGTTCGGCCGTGAGCGGCGCCTACGGCGCGGTGACCGGCCTGGTCGACTCGTCGGCCGGGGGCACGGCGAACAGGCTCGCCCCCTCCAGCCTCATGCCGGGCGCCGGCGCTGGCTTCCTGGACGCCACCGGCCTCACGGCCAAGACCATGAGCGGCGCCGCCAGGAGCGTCGAGTCCCTGTCCGCAGACACCGCCCTGACCGGGCTCGCCATGGCCGCGCGCCGTGCGCTGCCGAACGCGGCGAGCGGCGAGCTGGCCCCGATCGTCGGACAGGTCGCGCCGGCCGAGATGGCCCCGGTCGTCCAGTCGCTGCCCGGCACCAGCCAGGCCGCTTCCGTGGACGAGCTCACCCCGCTGGTCGAGGACGCCTCCGGTGTCGTCGCCACCCGCGGCGTCAAGACCACCGGCTACTACGGTGACGTGGTGGCCGCCCTCGGCTGGACCACCGACGCGCTGACGGGCTCGGTGCGGAACTCCTGGGTTCGCGACTAGCTGACGCGACGGAGGCGCTGACGAGGTGCCGAAGCGCCGGCCAGGTGCCCGAGCAGCGCCGGACAGGCGGGCAAGGGGTGCGGGCGGGTGCTGAGCAGGCGCTGACGGGTGCGGCTCGCCGGAAGCCGGCACGACGGTTCGCGGGCGTCCCAGGTGCCGACGCCCGGGAACCGGCGGTGACGGCGACGCGGCGACGGCGTTCGCGCGCTCCAGCAGTTCCCTGACGGCGAGTTTCCCGGGACCGGGACGCCGTCGTACCCGACGCGGCAGGCCGAAGAGGCGCTCACGGGTGCCGAGCGCCCGAGGCACTGACCGCGCGTTGGTTGCGAGCCCCCGCGAGAGCGGGTGGTCTCATGACGGGCCAGGGCGGACGCGCCCTCGCCCAGGGCGCGCTCGTCGCACGCGCCGCCTCTGCAGGGCAGCGGCGCCGCACGAGCCCCGCCCCATCGCCGCCGGCCCCACCCCGGGGTCGGCGGCATTCTCATGCCCATGAGGTACGGCCCGCGCCCCCGCCACCGGGCCGGGCTCTGGTGCGATCGGGAAGGCCGCCGGACCCGTGCCGCCTTCGGGGTAGGGAAGCCCGCGTGCCTTCCTGGGCTGCCGGTTGGGTCAGGGGAGCCGGACCCCGGTGCGGCGGGCTATCTGGGCCTGGAGCCGGGCCATCTGCCAGTGCAGCTCCAGAAGCTGCTCGGCGAGCTGCATCCGGGGGATCTCGGCAACGTCCTCGGTGGCCAGGTGGTCAATGGCGGCCGAAAGCTGTCCCATCGCGCGCTCCCACTCCATCGCCGTTCCTCAGATCGAATTGGCGTTCGAATCCTATCGGAACGGCAGGCTCGCTGTCAGTCATTCACCCCTCGCGTCGCACCGGTGTTTCGCACACGGGATCGAATTCGGGCGGGCCTGAACCCCGAGGGGAGAGCATGGGAGTGCGGCCCGAAGGCCGCCCGCGTGGGCGTAGAGGAGCCGCCGGGGGCAGCGGGCGCGCCAAGGACCGGAGCGAGGGCCGCGCGGCACGGGCGGGAGGGGACCGCCCGGCGGGTCAGCCCTTGTTGTAGGCGGCGATGACTTCCTTCGGGTCGCCGTCCATCTTGATCTTGCCCTTGTGCAGCCAGATGACCCGGTTGCAGGTCTCCTCGATGACCTTGAGGTCGTGGGCCACGAGGAAGACCGTGCCCGCCGACTCGCGGATCTGGCGGATGCGCTCCTCGCTCTTCTTGCGGAACTCGCGGTCGCCGGTCGCCAGCGCCTCGTCGATGAGCAGGACGTCGTGGGTCTTGGCGGAGGAGATGGCGAAGCGCAGCCGCGCGCCCATGCCCGAGGAGTAGGTGGACATCGGCAGCTGGACGAACTCGTCGATGCCGGAGAAGTCGACGATCTCCTGGTATTTCTCCTGGACCTCGGCCGGCGTCATGCCCATGGCGTAACAGCCGAGGACGATGTTGCGCTCGCCGGTCAGCTCGCGCATGAGGGCCGCGTTGACGCCGAGCAGCGACGGCTGGCCGTCGGTGTAGACGGCGCCCTCGTGCGGGGGCAGCAGGCCGGCGATGGCCCGCAGCAGCGTGGACTTGCCCGACCCGTTGCGGCCCACGATGCCGATGGCGTCCCCGTGATAGGCCACGAAGGTCACGCCCTTGACGGCGTGGACCTCTTTCATCTGCGGGCGGCCCTGACGCCTGAGAATGCGCGTGAGGGCGTTGACCGCGTTGCCCTTCTCCGTGTCGCTGGCCGCGCCGTAGACGCGGTAGACGATGTGGAGGTCGTCGACGATGACGGTCGGAGTGCCCGTGGGGACGTCAAGCGGCCGCTTGCCCTGGGGCTCCGGGTTGGGATGCACTCTGACATCCTTGCCGGGGACGGCGGGCTCCTCGCCCTTCACCTGTGACAGCTCCTTGATCAGTTCAGCCACGCCCGTACCTCTCCTCGGACCGCCAGAAGTACCAGAAGCCGAAGCCGAGAGCGAACACCGCCCAGAATACGCAAGACATCCACACCATAGGCGGCGGGTAGTGACCGAACTCGGGGTTGTGGGACTTGATGAGGATCTCGCGCATCCACTCGATGTAGGAGGCTGCCGGGTTGAGGTACATCACGTTGGCTACCCACTGAGGCAGCTGTGCAGACTCAACTACTTTGTCCTGAATCGAGAAGAACACACCTGAGGCGTAGAGCCAAGTGCGCGTGATGAACGGCAGCAGCTGGTTGAGATCGCGCATCGTGGCCCCGAGCCGGGCGACCACCAGGCCCGCGCCGATGTTGAACATCGTCTGCAGGGCGAGCACCACGGGGATCATGAGCCAGAACCAGGTGGGCCACTCCTGGGTGGCGACCACGAGGGTGAGGAGCACGCCCATGGAGATGGCGAGCTGCTGCAGCTCCTGGATCGTGTAGGCGAGCGGGAGCGACGCCCTGGGGAAGTGGAGCGCGCGGATGAGCGACAGGTTGCTCGAGATCGACTTCGCGCCCGCCGTGACCGTGCGCTGCGTGAAGGTGAAGATGAACATGCCGGTCAGCAGGAACGCCGGGTAGTTCTCGATGTCCTTGCTGCCGCCCAGGATGAGGCCGAACATCAGGAAGTAGATGGCGGCGTTGAGCAGCGGCGTCAGCACCTGCCAGAGCTGGCCGAGCGCGGAGCTGGAGTATTTCGAGACGTTGCGCGAGGTCGCGTACGTCAGGATGAAGTGTCTCCGCTGCCACAGCTGGCGCAGGTAGACGGGAAACCTCGGCCGCGCGATGGCACGGCGAAGCCCATACCTCTTGGCGAGCTTGGCCAGCGGCTCCTGTCCGCTTCGGCCGCCCGCCTGGGCGTCCGCTACAACGGATTCCGGCTGGCTCATGGCAAGGACTCTATTGGATCCCGGTCGGTGGGGTGCCTGTCGCGCGGGTTCGCGACAGTCAGTTGGACGGAGTCTTACGTCGCCGGGTTCCAAGGCGCCGTCAAGACCTGCTCAACCGTAGCCCAGCCAGCCGGGGCGCGCTGGCAAGGGCACGAGCACTGTCATGTAGAGGGTATTTTTCATCCGCTGTTCACGTCCGGACCACCCCTGCAAGTGCCACTTTGCGGGGTTTGGTACGGACTGGAGCAAATGTCTGTGACGCTGGATAGGCGTACGTGTGACCGAACTGCAACGCGCCAGAGACTCCCTGGTGGCAAGTAGTAAGGGATAGTCGCGATCGACTGGCAGGGCGTCGGCTGGTTTGACCATGTCAGCCAAATCCGGGGGGATACCAGGACCCCCCCGTCAGGCTGCTCACGATCACCGCAGCTCAGCGCTTACGCCCACTGTAGAGGGAGGAATTCTTTCACCATGCGTGTTACTAAGGGCGCACAGATCGTCGCCGGTACCGCGCTGCTCGCCCTCGCGGTTGCCGCGTGTGGCGGCGGTGCCTCGGAAACCGGCGGCACTGCCGCGGGCGGCGGCGAAACGCCGGTCCGCATGGAGCTCGGTGAGCCGCAGGAGCTCTTGGTCCCGTCGAACACGACGGAGTCCGAGGGTTCCGAGACTCTCGCCGCGCTGTTTGAGCCCCTCGTCAACTACGACGAGAACAAGAACGCCGTCGAGGCCGCTGCCGAGTCGATCACCAGCGAAGACCAGAAGGTCTGGACTATCAAGATCAAGCCGGGTTACACCTGGCACAACGGCGAGCCGCTGATCGCGCAGAACTACGTGGACGCCTGGAATTACGCGGCGAACCAGGAGAACGCGCAGAGCGCCGGCTACTTCTTCGGCAGGGTGGACGGCTTCGCCGATCTCAACCCGGGTGAGGGCAAGCCAGTCACCGCGAAGGGCATGAAGGGCCTCGAGGCCGTCGACGACACGACGCTGAAGGTCACCCTTACCGCGCCGTTCTCGCAGTTCAAGGTCATGCTCGGCTACACCGCGTTCTACCCGCTGCCCAAGGCCGCCTTCGGCGCCGACGGCAAGGTGACGAACGAGTACGGCGAGAAGCCCATCGGACAGGGTCTGTTCAAGATGGACAAGCCCTTCAAGAAGGGCACCGACCAGACCATCGACATGTCGGTCTACGACAAGTACCCGGGCGCCAAGCCGAAGAACTGGACCAAGCTCCAGTTCAAGCTGTACACCAACTCGGACACGGCGTTCAACGACCTCCAGGCCGACAACCTCGACATCCACGACTCCCTCGGCCCCGCCGCGATCTCCACGGCCAAGGCCACCCTCGGGGAGCGCTACCAGGACCAGCCCGACGCCGGCGTCGGCTACATCGGCGTTCCGCTCAAGTACAACGACGAGCTGAACAAGGTCGACATCCGCAAGGCCATCTCGATGGCCATCGACAGGAAGACCATCGCCGAGACGGTCTTCTCGGGCACCCGGTCCCCGGCCGACGACTTCATCAACCCGGCCATCGCGGGCTACCGCCAGGGCGCCTGCAAGGCGTGCACGTACAACCCGGCCGAGGCCAAGAAGCTGTACGAGTCCGCGGGCGGCCCGAAGAAGCTCGAGATCGGCTACAACGCCGACGGTCCGCACAAGGAGTGGATCGAGGCCATCGCCAACAACCTGAAGGCGAACCTCGGCATCGACGCGACCGCCAAGCCGTTCGAGAAGTTCGCCAGCATCCTGGACGAGCTGGACAGCAAGAAGTACAAGGGCCTGTTCCGCATGGGCTGGGCGATCGACTACCCGTCGGCGGAGAACTACCTGTCGCCGATCTTCAGCACCGGCGCCATCGCGACGGGCTCCAACTACGGCGGCTACTCCAACAAGGCGTTCGACGACCTGATCGCCAAGGGCGACCAGGCCGCGTCCGTCGAGGAGGGCCTGAAGTTCTACCAGCAGGCAGATGACATCCTGAACGAGGAGCTGCCCTACATTCCGGTGTACTTCTACCGGAACAACTCCGGCTACTCCAGCAAGGTCAAGAACGTCAAGATCAACCTGCTCAACCAGGTTGAGTGGGCCGACGTCGAGAAGGTCTGACGGTTGAGCCCTAGGGCGGGCGCGTGGCGCCCGCCCTCGAAGGGCCAGCCATGAAGGCGGTTTCTTCGGCCAGGAACCCCTGGGCCGAGGGACTGCCTTCTTGGCATGTACGGGAGGCTTAAATGGGCCGTTACATCATCAGGCGTCTGCTCCAGTCAATACCTGTGCTGTTGGGTGCCACCCTGCTCATCTTCACCATCGTCTTCGCGCTGCCCGGCGATCCCATCGCGGCGCTGGCCGGTGAGAAGCGAGCGGACCCCAACATCGTCGCTATCCTGCGCGAGCAGTATCACCTCAACGATCCGCTGCTGCTGCAGTACTGGTACTACATCAGCGGCGTGCTCCTGCGAGGGGACTTCGGCGTCACGTTCGCCGACGTGCCCGTGTCCCAGATCATGGCGGGCAAGTTCCAGGTCACTCTGAACCTGGCGCTCACCGCCCTCATCATCGAGGCTCTCATCGGCGTCGGTCTCGGCCTGTGGGCGGCGCTGCGGCGCGGCCAGGCGATCGACACCCTGATCCTCGCCTCCACCCTGCTGCTGATCTCGGTTCCGACCCTGGTGTCGGGATTCGTCCTGCAGTACATGCTGGGCGTGAAGCTCAAGCAGTGGACCGGGCTCGACATCTTCCCGATCGCGGGCATCACCAATGGGTTGCGCAGCTATCTGCTGCCCGGCTTCGTGCTCGCCGGGGTGTCGATCGCCTATCTCACCCGTCTCACCAGGACCAGCCTGGCCGAGACGCTGAGAGCCGACTTCATCAGGACCGCGACCGCGAAGGGTCTGTCCCGAAGACGGGTCGTCGGCAGACACGGCCTGCGCAACGCGTTGATCCCGCTCATCACCTTCCTGGGCGCCGACCTCGGCAACCTCATGGGCGGGGCGGTGATCACCGAGCGGATCTTCAACCTGCCGGGCATCGGCAATCAGCTGTTCATCTCGGTCTATTTGAGAGAGCAGCCGGTGGTAGTCGGTATCGTGACAATCCTGGTGCTGATTTACATCCTGGCCAACCTGGTCGTCGATCTGATGTACGCAGTGCTCGACCCGAGGATCCGCTATGAGTGACGTTCGGCCGGGCGGGCCCGTCATCGCTTCCGAGGGAAGCCCCGCGCCCTTGCCTCAGAAAAAGACCAAGGAAGCCAAGCCGGCCAGCCTGTGGACCGACGCCTGGCACGACCTGCGGCGCAAGCCCATCTTCATCGCCTCGTGCTGCCTCATCGCGGTGCTGGTGCTGATGGCGGTCTGGCCGTCGCTGTTCACCTCGATCGATCCCGCCGACGCCAGGACGTGCGAGCTGGCCACCGCCCGGCAGCTGCCGAGCTCCGGCCATCTCTTCGGCCGGGACAACCTGGGCTGTGACCTGTACGCCCGCACCATCTACGGCGCGGCCAACTCGCTGAAGATCGGCATCAGCACCACGATCGCGGCCGCGATCATCGGTGGCCTGACCGGTCTCGTCGCCGGCTTCTTCGGCGGCCGCACCGACACGGTGGCCTCCAGGATCACCGAGATCTTCTTCGCCATCCCCAGCATCCTGGGCGCGCTGCTCATCGGCGCGACCTTCCGCGACAGCGGGCTCGGCATCTGGCTGGTCGTCTTCGCGCTGACCATCCTGGGCTGGCCGATGACGTTCCGGATCATGCGCGCGGCGGTCATCACCGCCAAGGGGCAGGACTTCGTGATCGCGGCCAGGGCGCTCGGCGCAGGTTCAGGGCGCATCATGTTCCGGCACCTGCTGCCGAACGCGCTGGCCCCCGTGATCGTCATCGCGACGATCAACCTGGGCGGGTTCATCGCGGCCGAGGCCGCGTTGTCCTACCTGGGCGTGGGCGTCCAGCCGCCGGAGATCTCCTGGGGTCTGATGATCGCGGACGCGCAGCCGAGATTCCTCGACGCGCCGCTGCCGCTGATCTTCCCCGCCGTGTTCCTGAGCATCACCGTGCTCGCGTTCATCATGCTGGGAGACGCCGTGCGCGACGCTCTCGACCCGAAGCTCAGGTAGAAGGGGGGATCAAGTGAAGAAGACGTCATCGGATGTGTTGCCTGCCGAGGGAGGGCCAGGCGACCAGCCGCTGCTCGCGGTCGACAACCTGCACGTGGAGTTCCGCACCCGTGCGGGGGTCGTACGAGCGGTGAACGGCGTGAGCTACACGGTCGGCCCCGGCGAGACCCTCGCCGTCCTGGGCGAGTCGGGGTCCGGGAAGTCCGTGACCGCTCAGGCGATCATGGGCATCCTGGACATGCCACCCGCGGTCATCCCGAAGGGTGAGATCCGCTTCAAGGGCACCAACCTGCTCAAGCTCTCGGAAGAGGCCCGTACGCAGGTCCGCGGCCAGCGGATCGCGATGGTCTTCCAGGACGCGCTGTCCGCACTGAACCCCGTGTTCACCGTGGGCTGGCAGATCAGCGAGATGTTCCGGGTGCACCGCGGCATGTCCAAGGCCGACAGCACGAAGAAGGCCATCGAGCTGATGGACCGGGTCCGCATCCCGGCCGCCAGGCAGCGCGTCAACGACTACCCGCACCAGTTCTCCGGCGGCATGCGGCAACGCATCATGATCGCGATGTCGATCGCGCTGGACCCCGAGGTGCTGATCGCGGACGAGCCCACCACGGCGCTCGACGTGACCGTCCAGGCGCAGATCATGGAGCTGCTCGCCGAGCTGCAGCGCGACAGCAGCATGGGGCTGATCCTGATCACGCACGACCTGGGCGTGGTCGCCGACGTGGCAGACAAGATCGCGGTCATGTACGCGGGGCGCATCGTGGAGAACGCCCCCGTGCACGACATCTACAAGACGCCCGCGCACCCGTACACGAAGGGCCTGCTGGAGTCGATCCCCAGGGTCGACCAGAAGGGCCAGGACCTGTACGCCATCAAGGGCCTGCCGCCCAACCTGCTCGACCTGCCGACCGGCTGCGCGTTCCATCCCCGGTGCCCCTACCGGCAGGACGACTGCGTGACCGACGCCCCCCCGCTCCACGAGATCAGCGGCACACGTGGCAGCGCCTGCCATTACTGGAGGGAGGTCCTCGATGGCGATCGGCAGTGAGCGCATCCTTGAGGTGGACAACCTGGTCAAGCACTTCCCGCTGACCCAGGGCATCGTCTTCAAGAAGCAGGTCGGGGCCATCAAGGCCGTCGACGGCGTCTCGTTCGACCTGCACAAGGGCGAGACGCTGGGCATCGTGGGCGAGTCGGGCTGTGGCAAGTCCACCCTCGCCAAGGTGCTGATGGCGCTGGAGCGGCCGACCTCCGGCTCGGTGAAGATCAACGGCCGGGACATCGCCAAGGCCAGGGGCGGCGAGCTCAAGCGCATGCGCCGCAACATCCAGATGGTCATGCAGGACCCGTACACCTCGCTGAACCCCCGTATGACCGTCGGCGACATCATCGGCGAGCCGTACGAGATCCACACCGAGGTGGCGCCGAAGGGCGGCCGGCGCAAGAAGGTGCAGGAGCTGCTGGAGGTCGTGGGTCTCAACCCCGACCACATCAACCGCTACCCGCACCAGTTCTCCGGCGGCCAGCGCCAGCGCATCGGCATCGCCCGCGGACTGGCGCTCCAGCCGGAGATCATCGTCTGCGACGAGCCGGTGTCCGCGCTGGACGTGTCGATCCAGGCGCAGGTCATCAACCTGCTGGAGCGGCTGCAGAACGAGTTCGACCTGGCCTACATCTTCATCGCCCATGACCTGTCGGTGGTGCGCCACATCTCCGACCGGGTGGGCGTGATGTACCTGGGCAAGTTCGTGGAGCTCGGCAAGGACACCGAGATCTACGACAAGCCGGCCCATCCGTACACGCAGGCGCTGCTGTCGGCGGTGCCGGTGCCGGATCCCGAGGGGCGCGAGCAGCGCGAGCGGATCATCCTCCAGGGTGACCCGCCCTCGCCCGCCAACCCGCCGTCGGGCTGCCGGTTCAGGACGCGGTGCTGGAAGGCGCAGGAGATCTGCGCGCAGGAGGAGCCGCTGCTGCAGATCAGGCCGGGGACCGGGCACGAGAGTGCCTGCCACTTCGCCGAGACGCACGACGTGGTGCACATCTGACCCGTCCCGCCGAGGCCCTCCGCGCGCAAGCCGCTCGGAGGGCCTTCGCTTGCCGGGGCTCAGGCGGTGATGGTCCGGGCTGTGGTCAGCGGTCAGGCGGTGGTGACGATGATGGCCGAGCCGTGGCCGAACAGGCCCTGGTTGGCGGCGAGGCCGACGCGGGCGCCGGCCACCTGGCGCGGGCCCGCGCGCCCGCGCAGCTGGGTGACGAGCTCGCAGAGCTGCGCGATGGCCTGGGCCGGGATGGCCTCACCGAACGAGGCCAGCCCGCCCGACGGGTTGACCGGGATCCGGCCGCCGAGCCCGGTCTCACCCTCGCGCAGCAGCTTGTCGGCCTCTCCCGGCGGGCACAGCCCGATGTCCTCCATCCAGTCCAGCTCCAGCGCCGTGGACAGGTCGTACACCTCCGCCAGCGAGACGTCCTCGGGCCCGAGCCCGGCCTCCTCGTAGGCGGCGTGCGCGATCGCGGCCCTGAACGGTCTCTCGGGCGGGGGCACGGCGGCGCAGGAGTCGGTGGCGAAGTTCGGCAGCTCCAGGACCGTGCTGGGGAAGGTCGGGGTGACCGTGGAGACGGCGGCCACGCGTACGAGGTCCGTCGCGCCGAGCCGCCTGGCGTAGTCCTCCGAGGCCAGCACCACCGCCGCGCCCCCGTCCGAGGTGGCGCAGATGTCCATCAGGCGCAGCGGGTCGGCCACCATGGGGGAGGCCATGACCTCCTCGGCGGTGACCGGCCGGCGGTAGCGGGCCATCGGGTTGAGCGATCCGGCCAGCGCGTTCTTGACCTTGACGGCGGCGAAGTCGGCGGGGGTGGAGCCGTGGAGCGCCATCCGCCTGCGCGCGTAAAGGCCGAAATATCCAGGATTTGTGGCGCCGAGGAGGCGGAAGCGTAGCCAGTCGGGATCGTCCGGCCTGTCCCCGCCCACCGGCTTGAAGAAGCCCTTGGGGGTGGAGTCCGCCCCGACGACCAGCGCCACCTCGCACAGCCCCGCCAGGATGCGGGTGCGCGCGATGTCCACGGCCTGGGCTCCCGACGCGCAGGCCGCGTAGCAGGAGGCGACCCTGGCCCCGGACCAGCCGAGCGCCTGGGCGTAGGCCGCGCCGGAGACGAAGCCCGGGTAGCCGTTCCTGATCGTGTCCGCGCCCACCACGTACTGCACGTCCGTCCAGGCCACGCCGGCGTCGCCGAGGGCGGCCGTGGCCGCCGCCACGCCGTACTCCAGGAACGGGCGGCCCCACTTGCCCCACGGATGCATCCCCGTGCCCAGCACCACCACGCTCATGAGGCCCGCCCCCACATCCACACCAGCGGCCCGTCGGCCAGCGGCCCCGACGTGAGCTCCAGCTCCATGCCCACCTCCAGCTCGGCCGCGGTCAGGCCCTTGACCTGCCCGAGCACCACGATCCCCACGTCGTCGAGCTCGACGGCGGCCAGCGTCACCGGCTCGTACGGCTCCGCGGCCACGAACGGCGGCGGCGGCGGATAGCAGGCGTTGGTGTACGACCAGACCCGCCCGCGCCGGGGCAGGCCGATCTCGGTCATCTCCGTGCCCGCGCAGTGCGGGTTGGGGCAGAGCCCGCGCCGTGGCGGGAAACAGACGGTGCCGCAGGCCGCGCACTTGGTGCCGAGCAGGCGGACGCCGCCGTCGTCGACGGCGAACCAGCCCTCGATCGCGAACGTCATAGCCAGGAGTATCACACAAGCGCTTGCTAGGTTGAATCCCTCCTGCGCCGCCGGCTCGTCACGATCACCCGCGCCGCCATGGCCGCCACCAGCGTCAGCATGCCCCCCACCACGGGCGCCCTGGAGACGGGGATCGGGCCGAGCGGCCCTTCGCCGAAGTACGCCCCGGGCCTGGGCGGCACGGGCGTGGGCAGGTCCAGCCGGTCGGCCGCGCGCAGGGCCAGGAGCGCGTTGGCCACGCCGTGCCCGTAGGCGCGGCTGTAGCCGTCGGCGGGGCGCTTCCTCGTGCCCTGCTCGATGGCCAGCCGCACGTGGTAGGGCGACAGTCTCGGGTGCGCCGCCCTGATCAGGGCGGCGATGCCGGCGACCATGGCCGCCGCCGAGCTGGTGCCGTCGCCGACCACGTACGAGTCGTCCCCGTCGGCCGTGACGATCTCCGTGCCGGGCGCGACCACCGACACGTAGTCCTGCCTGTTGGAGAACGCGGCCACCTTGAGCCGCCGGTCCACGGCCCCCACGGCGATCACGCCGGGGTAGGCGGCGGGGAAGTTCTTCCTGTTGGCCGAGTCGCCGTCGTTGCCGGACGAGGCCACCAGCACGGCGCCCTTGCCGATCGCGTACTGGACGGCCTCCTCCTCCGGCGCCGAGCCCTCCCAGGCGCCGTCGCCGCCGCCGAGCGACATGCTGATGACGTCGGCGCCGTGGTCGGCGGCGTAGCGGATGCCCTTGGCCAGCGCGTCGCCGCCGCTGGGGCGCCGCTTGTCGCGCAGCGGGTCGCCGTTGTCGAGCGTGACCCTGATGGACAGCACCTCGGCCGCGGGGGCCACCCCGACCACGCCGCGCCGGTTGCCGTCGCCGTGCCCGCGGCCGGCGATCAGGCTGGCCATGGCGGTCCCGTGCTGCCCCCAGAGCGCCGGGCTCCTGGCGGCCCCGGTCAGGTCCGGCCCCTGGACGACGGCGCCGGCCAGGTCGGGGTGGCGGCCGTTCACGCCGGTGTCGAGCACCGCCACGACCACGCCCGCGCCCCTGCTCGACTGCCACGCCTCGGGCAGCCGTAACGCGCTGAGCTGCCACTGGCCGGCCCGCGCGGCCTCGCCCATGTCGTCGGACACGCCGGGCGCCGCGATCCCGACCACGAGGCCGCAGAACAGCACGGGGAGTATGAGCCGCTTCATCGGGTCAGCGTCCGGTGCAGCGCCCACGCGAGCTGCCGCGCGGTGTCACGCAGCCGCGACACGCTGCGGTCGCCCGGCTGGTACGGCCGTCCGTCCGCGTACCCGGCGGCCGCGGCCACCACGTAGCGGTGCTCGGTGCTCATCAGCACGCCGGTGAAGTACTGCCGCTCGCCGAACCGCTCGGCGGGCCCACCCGGGAACGCGACGGGCCGCACGGTCGCCGGCCGCCCGGCGGCGTAGGGCCCGAGCCCGGGGCCGTCGAGCACCGCGATGCCGACCGTGGCGACGTAGGTCTGCGTGCTGTCGGCGTAGGTGGCGCGTAACGCGGTGCGGCAGCCGGGCCGTACGGCGGCGGCCTCGAACGCCGCCTCGCAGGACGCCTCGGGGGCGATCCCGGCCAGCACGTACGTGACCCGCGCCCCTGACGGGCTGAGGCCGGGCACCGTGCCGGGGAAGACCTTCGCCACCGGCCACGCGTGCCAGCGTTCGGGCACGGGCGGCTCCGGCGAGGGCCAGAGCACCGACAATGCGGACAATATGGACAGCAGGGCAAGGGACAGGTGGTACACGTCAACCTCGAACGGGAGGGGAGGGACGCCCGATCTGCCCGTGCATTCTGGCACGCGACCCCGGCTTCATTCCGACGCTTCGGTAAACAGGCCGATACGCGGAGTAACTCCTGATCTGTGACTTTCGTCTTACGGAGTCGGTGAAAGTCGGACATGTGCCCCAGGTGGGAGTCCCAGCCGCTGCGCGGCGTCGCCCGCGTTCACCGCGATCGCGATCAGCCCCGCGGAGTCCGCGAACGCCACCAGCTCGCCGGGCGGCACCGCAGCGAACGTCTCCCGGTAGGGCAGCGCGAGCTGCCGCCGCCCCAGCCACACGCCGAGCGTGTCGCCCACCCGCACGCCCAGCGCCTGCAGGTCGCCGGCCGCGATGGAGAGCTGGGTGTTGCCGTAGCGGTCGACCGAGACGACCTCGCCCTCCACCGCCCCCTCGCGCAGCAGCGAGGTCGGCTCGGGCAGCTTGACCAGCCGGTCGAGCGGCATCTCGGGCCCCAGGTCCGCCGGGCGCAGGCCGCCGTACAGGCGTCCCGCGACCGGCGAGTACACGTCGCGCCCGTGGAAGGTCGGCGAGACCGGCCGCAGGAAGTGGTCCTCGTTGCTGATCTGGTACACCGCCCGCGCGCCGCCGCTGGCGTGCACGGCCCACGACAGCAGCCCGTTGTCGGGGCCGATGAACACCCGGCCACCCGCCTCGACGGCCACCGCGCGCCTGGCGCCGCCCGCGCCGGGATCGACTGCGCCGATATGGATGCCCAGGGGCAGATACGGGATGGTCTGCGCGAGAACCGCCGCGCCACGCCGTACGTCTCCCGCGGGGATCAGGTGACAGACGTCGATCACCCGGGCCTCGGGCGCGATCCCGGCAATCACTCCATGACAGGCCGCCACATAGCCATCTTCGAGCCCATAGTCGGTGAGGAGTGTGATTACTGAGGTCACATTTGGTGACTGTACGTCTCCCAATCCGCCGTGAACAGCCGCACTCGGCACATTACGATGGCCACGGGCCGCGTGCGAGCGACGTGACCGTCGCTCGCCCCTTTCGAGGAGGACACCATGGGAGCACCGCTCAGCGGTGACAATGCTGCCCAAGAGCCGTCCCACCATCCACTCTCAGAACGCGACATCGAGCTCCTCGCCTTCGAGCGCCAGTGGTGGCGCCACGCGGGTGCGAAGGAGCAGGCCATCAAGGAGGCCTTCGGGTTCTCCGCCACCCGCTATTACCAGTTGCTCGGCGAGTTGATCGACAGACCTGAGGCGCTTGAGCAGGACCCCATGCTGGTCAAGCGGCTGCGCAGGTTACGCTCCACCCGCCAGCGTGAGCGTGCGGCCAGGAGGCTTGGCATGCGTCCCTGACCGGCTGGGTACGGCAGCCGCGTGAGGAACATCCCTGGAATGGAAGCGATCTTGAGTGATCCGGCAGGCGCCGTGATCGGGCTCGACTTCGACGGAACCCTGTCGCCGATCGTGCCCGACCCCGCCACGGCCGTGATCCATCCGAAGGCCCCGGCGGTCCTAGCCGAGCTGGGCGCGCACGTCCTGGCGGTGGCCATCGTCACCGGCAGGCCCGCGGCCACCGTGCTGGAGCTCGGGCCTGACCTGGCCGGCGTGCCGGGGCTGGTCATACTCGGCCACTACGGCTTCGAACGCTGGGAGGACGGCCGGATCTCCGCGCCGCCGCCTCCTCCCGGCGTGCCGCGCGCCGAGGCCGAGCTGCCGCTGCTGCTCGACTCGCTCGGCCTCGAAGGAGTGTCGATCGAGGACAAGGGCCGGGCCGTGGCCGTGCACACCCGGCGTGCCCCCGACCCCGAGGGCGCGCTCGCCACGTTGCGCGAGCCGCTGGCCAAGCTGGCCGAGAAGCACGGCCTGGTGATCGAGCCCGGCCGCCTGGTGCTGGAGCTGCGGCCGCCGGGCATGGACAAGGGGCACGCGCTCAGCCTGTTCCTGGCGGAGCGGGCCGCGAGGTCCGTCATGTTCGCCGGTGACGATCTCGGCGACCTGGCCGCGTTCGACGCCGTACGCGCCTCCGGGCTGCCCGGGGTGACCGTGTGCAGCGGGTCGGCCGAGGTCACGGCGCTGGCCGAACGGGCCGACATCGTGGTGGACGGCCCCGAGGGCGTGATCGCGCTGCTCTCCGAGCTGACATCGGCTTACAGTCGTTCGTGACTGATCTGCAAGCCGTCACCCCTACGGTCGGGCGCATGTCCAAGCGATACCTTGCCGTCGCGGCCCTGGCCGCGGCCACCCTCCTCGCCGCCCCCCTGACCGCGAACGCCGCCGCTGCCGGCCAGGCGAGCGCCGCGAGCGCCGCCGCCGGCCTGGCGAGCGCCGCGCCCGCCCAGCCGCTCAAGCTCAGGGGCGGGCTGACGCTCTACCTGCCGATCCAGTGGAAGGTCTACCGCGTGAGCCCCGACTGGATCCGCGTGGTCACCGGCAAGTGCGCCAAGCCGGAGGCGGGCTACGGCACCCCCGAATGCGACAGCTTCTGGGTGCTCGGGCCGAAGGCCATCAAGCAGGGCGACGAGCTCTTCCGGCCGTACACGGCGAAAGAGCCCTTCTACCCGGCCACCGACGTGCAGCTCTGCCCGCACAACCGCAAGTGGGGGCAGGTCGTGGGCGCGGCCAAGGTCAAGGGCCTGCGCCAGGTGGGCCCCGGGCACAAGGCGGCCTACCGCGAGTGGAAGGCGACCTGCGTCTCCTACTCGGGCGGCGGCGTGAAGTCCCGCTACGTGCAGCGCGAGTGGTATCTGCCGAAGACGAGGATCCTCGTCGTCGACCAGTGGAACACCCCGGGGCTCGCCGACGCGCTCAGGTACGCCGACTGGAACTGAGCACCCCGGCGACGGCCAGGCCGATGAGCACCGGCACCATCAGGAAAGCCGTCGCGGTGCCGAACCCGTCGGCGAGCGCGCCGAGCGCCAGCGGTCCCGCCGCCATGGCGGCGCCCGCCCAGATGGGCGAGGCCGCCGCCGCGCGGTCCGCCCGGCCGCCCGCGCCGGCGATCAGCGCGGTGAGCGCGAGGGGGAAGTGCAGGGAGACACCGAGCCCGCTGACCACGAGCCCGGCGTAGGACAGCACGGGCTGGGTGCTCAGCCAGAAGAGCAGCCAGCCCGCCATGGTCAGGGCCAGCGCGCCCGCGAACAGCGGCACCGGCGGCAGGCGCAGCGCGAGCTGCGTCCCGGCGAACCGGCCCGCGGCCATGCCCGCCACGAACGCCGTCAGCGCCGTGGCCGCCGTGGCCGCGCCCAGGCCCGTCCTGAACGCGAACAGGTCGGCGGCCCACAGGTTGAAGGAGAACTCCAGGGCCACGCAGCAGAACAGCACGGCGCCCGCCAGGTGGAAGCGCCACCCGGGCACCGCCGCGCCCGGCCCGTCCTCGCGCGTGCCCTCATGTGAGTTCTCGCGCGAGCCCTGCTGTTGTGCGTCTGGCCGCCCGGCCGTGCGCCCGCTCGCGCCGGTCGGCTCGGGGGTGGCCGGCCAGGTCCTGCCCATGGTCAGCGCGAGCAGCACGCTGGCGATCGGGGTGGCCAGCAGCGCGGCCCGCCAGCCGAGCGCCGTCTGGGCGACCACGCTGAGCCCGAACGTCACCGCCATGCCCACGACCACGCCGACGGCGTTGGCCTCGCTGAGCGCCGCGGGCCCCGCCGGGCCCTGGTGGTCGTGGAGTGCGGCCATGGAGGTGTAGAGCAGGACGGAGCTGAAGGCGCCGGACAGCCCGTAGCCGAGCAGGGTCAGGGCCAGGGCGTCGGTGGGCAGGACCAGCAGGACGCCGGCGTTCATCCCGGCGAGCCCGATCCAGCTCGTCGCACGCCGGCCGAACCGCCTGGTGAGCAGCGGCAGCGCCAGCCCGGCCGCGATCGTGCCGATCGCCATGGCGGTGCCGTGCAGCCCGGCCACGGTGGCCGAGGTCCGCTGGTCGGCGCGCAGGAGCGGCAGGGCGGCGCTGAGGCCGTACAGGTAGGTGGCGAACGTGCAGAGCTGCAGGTAGATGAGCCACGTCGGGCGGTCTCTGACCAGCCGGACGGGCTCTGAGATCGTCGTCACCCGTGAGCTCCCGCCGGATGGAGTGGCCTCGCGGCTCCCATGGTAGGCCGGACCGTCAGGCGAGGGCGTCAAGCTGGGCGGCGAGCCACTTCTGCGGCGGCAGCGCGGTGGCCGCGGCGTGCAGCCTGTCGCGGCGCGCCCTGCGCTCGTCCTCGGGCATGACCAGCGCCTGGTGCAGCGCGGCGGCGGTGCCGCTGACGTCGTAGGGGTTGACCACCAGCGCGTGCGGGCCCAGCTCGGCGGCGGCCCCGGCCTCGCGCGACAGCACCAGCGCGCAGCGCGGCGACAGGACGGGGCCCTCCTTGGCGACCAGGTTCATCCCGTCGCGGATGGGGTTGACCAGCAGCACGTCGGCCAGCCGGTACGCGGCCAGCGAACGCGGATAGTCGTCGTTGACGTTGAGTATGAGCGGGTCCCAGTCCTCGGTCGCGTATTCGTCCTCGATCTCCTGGGCGCTGCGCTGCACCGAGGCGGTGTATTCGCGGTATTCGGGCAGATCGTGCCTGCTCGGATACGCGAACGCCAGATGCACCACCCGCCCGTGCCACTCGGGATGCGCGGCCAGGAACTCGCGGTAGGCCACCAGGCCGCGCACGATGTTCTTCGACAGCTCGGTCCGGTCGATGCGGACGATCAGCCGGCGGTCGCCCACCTGCTCCCTGAGCGCCGCCATGTGCGACTCGACGTCAGGCTCGCAGGCCCGCTCCCACAGCGCCGCGCCGTCCACGCCGAGGCTGTGCACGCCGATCCTGGTCGTCCGGCCCTCGTGGGTGACGCTGCGGCCGACCCGGTCGGCCTCCGCGCCCAGGAGCGCCACGCAGCAGTCCATGAACGCCTGGGCCCACCTGTCGGTGAGGAATCCCGCGTGATCGGCGCCCAGGATGCCTTCCAGGACCTCCCTGGCCACGTCGTCGGGCAGCAGGGAGAAGTATTCGGGCGGCGCCCACGGCGTGTGGCTGAAATGGGCGATGCGCAGATCGGGCCGCTCGGCGCGGAGCATCGCCGGCGTCAGGGTCAGGTGGTAGTCCTGCACCATCACGCGGGCGCCGTGGCCGGCCTCCTCGGCCAGCGCGAGCGCGAACGCGCCGTTGTAGTCGCGGTAGGACTCCCACTCGCGCTCGAACTTCGTGCCGAAGTTGGGCGCGTTGGGGATGTCGTAGAGCAGGTGGTTGACGAACCACAGGGTGGAGTTGGCCACCGCGTTGTAGGCGCGGTGGAAGACCGCGGGCGGGATGTCGAGCATCCGCAGCGGTCCCGTGTCGTAGCCGGCGTGGTCGATCCGGCCGCCGGGAGCCATGCGCACGGCGCTGCGGTCGCCGTCGGCCAGGGCCGCGCAGACCCACAGCACGCCGTCCCCTTTGGCCACCCCTGACAACCCGGACACCAGGCCGCCACCACCACGTTTCATGGTCAATTCGCCGTCGTCGGAGACGGTGAAGGAGACCGGCCCTCTGTTGGAGGCCACCAGGACGCTGTTCATTCGAGCTCCCTTCGACCATAGGATCCCAGCTATGGCGCTTGATGAGCTAACCGAGGAACTCGCCCGCTCGGCCGCCGCCGGAGATCATCGCGCACTTGGCGAGCTCCTGGCACGGATCGAGCCGGATGTGATGCGTCACTGCGCCCGTATCCTCCCCTATCACCAGGATGCGGAGGAGGCCTCGCAGGACACGCTGCTCGCCGTCGCGCGCAACATCGGGCGGTTCGAGGGGCGGGCCAGGTTCAGCACCTGGCTGCACATCGTGACGGCCAACTGCGCGCGCACCACGTACAGATCGCTCAAGCGCAGGGCGGCCGAGCAGAGCTCGGACGAGCTGCCGATGCAGAAGCCGGACGCGCGGCGGGTCAGCGTGATCGCGGGCTCGCGGCTCGACCTGCTCGACGCCATGGAGGCGCTGGAGGCCGACAAGCCCGACCTGGCGCAGGCGCTGGTGCTGCGCGACATCGTCCAGCTCGACTACAACGAGGTGGCCGACCAGCTCGGCATCCCGCTCGGCACCGCCAAGTCACGCATTCACCAAGCCCGCAAATATGTGCAAGGTGTGCTTGGTGAGGACTATCGCTGAGACTGCCTGTCTCGCATGTTGAGACAGGTGGCCGTTTCGGCCACTTGTGCGGGTAGAGTCCTTTTCGACAACTGAATATTGCTCATCCAGAGGGGTGGAGGGACCGGCCCTGCGAAGCCCCGGCAACCCTCCCGGATTCAGACTCGCGACCTGGCGAGGCCGACCGGGACAAGGTGCCAATTCCGGTTCGCGGTCAAGGTGGCCGCGGGCGAAGATGAGGGAAGGCCTCGCTTCATGTCGCTCGACTTTGGTCCCGCCGTCGCTCTGTCCTGCCGCGAGTGCGGCACGCGCTACCCCCTGGGTCCCAGCTTCGCCTGTCAGGAGTGTTTCGGGCCGCTGGAGGCGGCCTATTCCTTCGGCGAGGTGACTCGCGCGCAGATCGAGTCGGGTCCCGCCAACATCTGGCGCTACCGCTCTCTGCTTCCCGTTCCGGCCGACGTCGCCAGTAAGCCCAATATGAACCCGGGCTGGACGAAATTGGTCAAGGCCGGAAACCTCGGCCAGGCGCTCGGCATCAAGTCCCTGTACGTGAAGGACGACTCGGGCAATCCCACCCACTCCTTCAAGGACCGGGTGGTCGCGATGGCCGTCGAGGCGGCGCGCAACTTCGGTTTCCACACACTTTCCTGCTCGTCCACGGGCAACCTCGCGGGCGCGGTCACGGCCGCCGCCGCGCGGGCGGGGCTCGACGCGTGCGTGTTCATCCCCGCGAACCTCGAACAGGCCAAGATCGCCATGGCCCGCGTGTTCGGCGGGAAGCTGATCGGCATCGAGGGCACCTACGACGACGTCAACAGGTTCTGCTCCGAGCTCATCGGTGACCCGCTGGGCGACAAGTGGGGCTTCACCAACATCAACCTGCGGCCCTACTACGCCGAGGGCTCCAAGACGCTCGCGTACGAGATCGCCGAGCAGCTCGGCTGGCGGCTGCCCGAGCAGATCATCATCCCCATCGCCTCCGGCTCCCAGCTCACGAAGATTGACAAGGGCTTCAAGGAACTGGTGACGCTCGGGCTGGTCGAGGACACGCCTTACAAGATCTTCGGCGCGCAGGCGGCCGGGTGCTCGCCCGTGTCCACCGCGTACAAGGCGGGGCACGACGTCGTCCAGCCGGTCAAGCCGAACACCATCGCCAAGTCGCTGGCCATCGGCAACCCCGCCGACGGGCCGTACGTGCTCGACATCGCCCGGCGCACCGGAGGTGGCGTCGAGGACGTCACCGACCCGGAGATCGTGGCCGCGATCAAGCTCCTGGCCTCCACCGAGGGCATCTTCGCCGAGACGGCGGGCGGGGTCACCGTGGGCGTGCTGAAGAAGCTCGTCGAGACCGGGCAGCTCGACCCGGAGGCCGAGACCGTGGTGCTGAACACCGGTGACGGGCTCAAGACGCTCGACGCGATCACCGACGACGCCAAGCCCACCGCCGTGATCCGGCCCTCTCTCGACGCGTTCCGCGCGACTGTCTGACAACCAGGAAAGGCGACTTAAACCATGAGCGTTTCTGTGCGGATTCCCACCATTCTGCGCACCTACACCGGGGGTAACGCGGAAGTGAGTGGCGAGGGCGCGACTCTTCGTGACGTGCTTGCCAAGCTCGACTCCGACTACCCGGGGATCGGCGCGAGAATTCTTGATGAATCGGGCAAGATTCGACGTTTTGTCAACGTTTACGTTGGGGAAGAGGACGTCCGTTTCGCGGAAGGGCTCGACACTCCCGCCCCCGAGGGCACTCAGATCTCCATCATCCCGGCGGTCGCCGGCGGCTGACCCCCGATACCCGCACATGTTGAAGGCGCCCCTTGTGGGCGCCTTCTCCATTTCCGGCCCAATTCAACGTTGAACCACCTAGGTTGCGAAGAAATACGTAGTTTGCTGATTGACTCTGTTGCCAAACCCCGTGCCACAGGTATGGTCGAGGGCGATCGTCTGGCTACTTTTCCGTTAAGTCATGCGATTACGGGTCTCGCGGAGGAATGGGCGAGATCTGAGAGCCCAGTAAGAGGAGTCGGAAGTGGCGCAGGGCACCGTCAAGTGGTTCAACGCGGACAAGGGCTACGGCTTCATCGCGGTAGACGGTGGTAAGGATGTATTCGTCCATTACTCAGCGATCATGATGGACGGGTATCGATCTCTCGAACAGGGCCAGCGGGTCGAGTTCGAGATCACGCAGGGCCAGAAGGGGCCGCAGGCGGAGTCCGTCCGGGCGGTCTGATTCACCGCACTGGTATGCACCGGCGGGATCGCACGGCAGCGCAGTCCGCGCGAGCCCGCCACACATCCTTTCGTCGACTCGAGCACGGCGGGCCGCACTGAGCGGCCCGCCGTACTGGGCTCCCGTACTGGGCTCCCGTACTGGGCCCAGTACTGGGCTCCCGCGCCGGCCGCCTCTGATCGGCTCCCCGCGCTGGCGGGGTGACCTGGGCGCGGGCGGAGTGACCTGGGCGGGAACCGGGGGTGGCCGGTCTGTCGCTTGCACTCGGCAGGGTAGAGTGCTAAACAGTTCGTTGGCACTCTGTGCAGCAGAGTGCCAATAACTCGGATCGAGACGATGGGGTCTGCCGCACGGAGATGCAGGCCCATGCCGTCGCGGGCGTCGCCTCGGTCCAGGACAAGCCACCCTGCATCTGGGAGGTCTAGCCTTATGGCAGCCAAGATGATCGCGTTTGACGAGGACGCCCGGCGCGGTCTCGAGCGTGGTATGAACCAGCTCGCCGACGCCGTCAAGGTGACCTTGGGTCCCAAGGGCCGCAACGTCGTGCTGGAGAAGAAGTGGGGCGCTCCCACGATCACCAACGACGGTGTGTCCATCGCCAAGGAGATCGAGCTCGAGGACCCGTGGGAGAAGATCGGCGCCGAGCTGGTCAAGGAAGTCGCCAAGAAGACCGACGACGTCGCGGGTGACGGCACCACCACCGCCACCGTGCTCGCCCAGGCGCTGGTGCGCGAGGGTCTGCGCAACGTGGCCGCCGGCGCCAACCCGATGGCTCTGAAGAAGGGCATCGAGGCCGCCGTCGAGCGCGTCAGCGAGGAGCTCTCCAAGCTGGCCAAGGATGTGGAGACCAAGGAGCAGATCGCCTCCACCGCCTCCATCTCCGCCGCTGACCCCGAGATCGGCTCGCTCATCGCCGAGGCGATGGACAAGGTCGGCAAGGAAGGCGTCATCACCGTAGAGGAGAGCAACACCTTCGGCCTCGAGCTCGAGCTCACCGAGGGCATGCGCTTCGACAAGGGCATGACGTCGATGTACTTCGTCACCGACTCCGACCGCATGGAGGCCGTGCTCGAAGACCCGTACATCCTGATCGTCAACGGCAAGGTCTCCGCCAACAAGGACCTGCTGCCGCTGCTCGACAAGGTCGTCCAGTCGGGCAAGCCGCTGCTGATCATCGCCGAGGACGTCGAGGGCGAGGCCCTGGCGACCCTGGTGGTCAACAAGATCCGCGGCCTCTTCCGCTCCGTGGCCGTCAAGGCCCCGGGCTTCGGTGACCGTCGCAAGGCGATGCTGAACGACATCGCGATCCTGGCCGGTGGCCAGGTCATCGCCGAGGAGGTCGGTCTCAAGCTGGAGAACGCCACCCTCGACCTGCTCGGCCGCGCCC
>NZ_VCKX01000106.1 GCF_005889725.1 Nonomuraea zeae | reverse complement strand
CGTTCCGGCAACGGGGCGGGCGGGGCCCGGCCGGCTGCCTGGGCTGTGATCTGCCCGTTTTGGGGGTCGACGCGCGCGGAAACCCCTGTTGTCCGTGCCTTGACGGTCGCCGCGCGCACGAAATCTTCCCCCAAAACGGGTTTAGGTCAGGCGACCCCGCGTTTGGTCTAGACCACTGCATGTGACGCCGGGCACAATGCGAGTCTGAACACTGAGGTCTGGTTCGTGAACCCCATTGGGAGGAACCCGCCATGCGTATTGGAGTGCTCACCGGAGGCGGCGACTGCCCCGGTCTCAACGCTGTGATCAGGGCAGTGGTGCGTAAGGGGGTGAGCGTGTACGGCCACGAGTTCGTCGGTTTCCGCGACGGCTGGCGCGGTCCCCTCGAAGGCGACACGATGCCACTCGACATCCAGGCCGTCCGTGGCATCCTGCCGCGCGGCGGCACGATTCTGGGCTCCTCCCGGACCAACCCGATCAAGATCCAGGGAGGGGTCGACCGGATCAAGGAGAATCTGGTCGCCACCGGTGTGGACGCGCTGATCGCCATCGGCGGCGAGGACACGCTGGGCGTCGCCAAACAGCTCTACGACCGCTCGGTCAACGTCGTGGGCGTGCCCAAGACCATCGACAACGACCTGTCGGGCACCGACTACACCTTCGGCTTCGACACGGCCGTCAACATCGCGATGGAGGCCATAGACCGGCTGCACACCACCGCCGAGTCCCACCACAGGGCGCTGATCTGCGAGGTCATGGGCCGCCACGCCGGCTGGATCGCGCTGCACGCGGGCATGGCGGGCGGCGCCAACGTCATCCTGATCCCGGAGAAGCCGTTCGACATCGACCGGGTCTGCGAATACGTGGAGTCCCGCTTCCGCACCCGCTACTCGCCGATCATCGTGGTCGCCGAGGGCGCCCACCCGATCGAGGGCCAGATGGAGCTGCAGGCGGGCGAGCTCGACGCGTTCGGCCACGTCCGGCTCGGCGGCATCGGCGAGGTGCTGGCCAAGGAGATCGAGAAGCGCACCGGCAAGGAGGCCCGCACCACGGTGCTCGGCCACATCCAGCGCGGAGGCACGCCGACCGCCTACGACCGGGTGCTGGCCACCAGGTTCGGCCTGCAGGCCATCGACGCGGCCCACGAGGGCGACTACGGCAAGATGGTGGCGCTGCGGGGCACCGAGATCGTCCGGGTCGGCCTCGACGAGGCCACGGCCGAGCTGAAGACCGTGCCGCCGTCGCGTTACTCCGAGGCCGAGGTGTTCTTCGGCTGACAGGTGTTCTCCGGCTGACTGAAAGCGGCTTGCAAGTGCGCAGCCGTACCTTCTGAACCAGCGGGTTATCCGCTACAACCCGCTCAAGGTACGGCTCGCGCCGCAGAGAGTCGGCGGCCCACCATGCGACGCGAGCCGTACCCAGCACATAGCTCAACCGCGGGGCGTGCCGAAGAGATCCACCTCCGGCGCGCCCTCGTCGCGTTGCCGCAGCCGCGCCCTGAACTCGGCCTCGCTGCGCAGCTCCTTCTCCGACGGCGACAGGATGACCGCGAGCAGCAGGCCCACGGTGATCACGCTGAGGCCGACGATCAGCGGCAGCAGGAAGTCGATGGCCTTGGCGCCGTGCACGGGCACCATCTCGGAGTGCGTCTGCACCGACATCGAGTACATCCCCGTGTAGTGCATGCCCGAGACCGCCACGCCCATGACCAGCGCCGCACCGCCGATCCTGAGCGCGCCGCTGACCCGCAGCGTGAACCAGAGCGCCACCGTCGCCGCCGCCACCGCTATCAGGACGGAGAGCGAGACGACCATGGGGTCATAGGAGATGAGGCCGGACATGTTCATCGCGGCCATGCCGAGATAGTGCATGCTCGCCACGCCGACCCCGGTCAGCAGGCCGCCGCCGAGCAGGAACCCCAGGCGGTCGCCGCCGTAGGAGGCGAGGAACAGCCCCATCCCCACGACCGTGACCGCGATGAGCGCGGAGGCGGCGGTGAGCGGGACGTCGTACCGGATCACCGTGCCGGACACGGAGAAGCCGAGCATGGCGATGAAGTGCATCGTCCAGATGCCCGTGCCGCCGATCGCGAATGCGGCCCCCACCAGCCAGTACCGGCCCTCACGCCCGCCGATCAGGCGGGCGCGCGAGGTCAGCAGCAGGCCGAGCATGGAGCCCACGCTGGACATGACGTACGCGAGCACAGGCGTTAAAAGCCCAAAAGAAAAATGGTCTATCGGCGACATGACCCCACCCATCCCCTACGCACCGATAAGGGAGTATGAACAGGGAGTCGCCGATAGCGCAACTACCTTCTGCGAGCGTGCATCGACTGTGGGCGCTGGAGGGGGTGCGGCATCGGGGTGGGATAGGTGAGTTGCTGCTGTTGCTGGGTGGTGCGCCTGCGCAGTTCGAGCTTGGCCACCAGCTCCGCGTCCTCATGGAGCTCCTGCTCCGACGGCGAGAGGATCACCATGAGGAGCATGGTGAGGGTGATCAGGCTGATCACGGTCATGAGGGGGACGAGGAAGTCCAGCGCGTCGGCGCCCATGACCATGCCGGGCTCGGTGTCGACCCTGACGTGCATCGCGTACATGCCGGTGTAGTGCATGCCCGCCACGGCCACGCCCATGACGAGGGCGGCGCCGGTGATCCAGATGGGCTTCTTGACCCGGAGGGTGAACCAGAGCGCGACCGTCGCGGCCACCACGGCGATGCCGACGGAGGCGCCCACGGTGAGGCGGTCGTAGGAGACGTGGGCGGACATGTTCATCGCGTACATGCCCAGGTAGTGCATGGAGGCCACGCCGAGCCCGGTGAGCAGGCCGCCGCCGAGCAGCGCAAGGATCCGCCCGCCGCCGTAGGAGACCAGGAGCAGGCCGGTGCCCACGACCACGATGGCCACCACCGCCGAGGCCACGGTCAGCCAGACGTCGTACTTGATCTGGGTGCCCTCCACCTCGAATCCCATCATGGCGATGAAGTGCATGACCCAGATGCCGGTGCCACCGATGGAGATGGCCGCGCCGAGCAGCCAGCGCAACCGGGCGCCACCCCGCGAGGCGTGTGCCTGAGCGGTCAGCCGCAGTCCGAGCATCGAGCCGATGCACGACATCACATAGGCGAGCAACGGCGTGAGCAGGCCGTAAGTGAAATGATTAACAGCGGTCATCTGTGGAGCTTCCTTGCATTAGGGGTCCCCGGATTGTGCCATCTGGTCTGTCCCTTTCGCATGGATATTGCAACTATCTGTCAACTTGCGTGTCGGAAACATGAGAAGGACTCATGGCTATCGAGGGCCCGTTCTGGCGGGCGATCGCGGTCTTCCGGATCGCGTCGCTGGTGTACGCGGCCGTCCTGATGGCTCAGCACCGCGGCTACGAGCAGCCGGTCATCGGCTGGCTGGTGATCGGCGTGATGGCGCTGTGGACGGCGGCGGCGACGTTCGCCTACTCGATCCCGGCGCTGCGCCGCAGGCCGCTGCTCGTGATCGACCTGCTGGTGACGATGGCGTGCCTGCTGGCCACGCCGTACGTCCAGGGCGCGCAGCAGGGCGTGGCCGGCACGATGCCGGCTCCCGCGACGTGGATCGCCGCGCCGGTGCTGGCCTGGGCCGTGTACGCCGGCCGGCGCGCGGGCGCCGTGTCCGCGGCCGTCGTCGCGGCCTGCGACCTGTGGCTGCGCGCGCGCACCGCCGAGGCGCCCATCCTGATCAATGGCGCGGTCCTTCTCTTCTTGTCAGGAGTCGTTGTCGGACACGTGGCGCGGCTGGCCAAGCAGGCCGAGGAACGCATGCAGCGGGCCGTGGAGATGGAGGCCGCCCAGCGGGAGCGCGACCGGCTGGCCCGCGACCTGCACGACTCGGTCCTCCAGGTGCTCGCGCTGGTCCAGCGGCGCGGGCGGCAGATCGGCGGCGAGGCGGCCGAGCTGGGGCGCCTGGCGGGGGAGCAGGAGGCCGCCCTGCGCCAGCTCGTCACGGGCGGCCCGCCGCCGGCGAAGGGCGCGACCGACCTGCGCGCGCTGCTGCTGCGCCACGGCTCGCCCGAGGTGACGGTCTCCACCCCGGCCACGCCGATGGTGCTGCCCACGGCGGTGGCCCAGGGCGCCGCCGCCGCGGTCGGCGCGGCACTCGACAACGTACGCGCGCACTGCGGCCCGGGCGCCAAGGCGTGGGTGCTGGCGGAGTCGGGCGAGGGCGCGGTGGTGGTCAGCATCAGGGACGACGGCCCCGGCATCCCGGACGGCCGGCTGGAGGAGGCGCTGGCCGGCGGCCGGATGGGCGTCGCCGGGTCCATCCGCGGCCGGGTCGAGGAGCTGGGCGGCACGGTCTCCATCGTCAGCGTCCCCGGGCAGGGCACCGAGGTCGAGATCACCCTCCCCGCTCCGTCACCGCCCGCGGACGCCGGCCCTCCTCGGCGCGGGCGCCGTTAGAGTTGCGGGCATGGTGCGGGTCATGGTGGTGGACGACCATCCCATGTGGCGGGACGGCGTCGCCAGGGATCTCGCCGAGGCGGGCTACGAGGTCGTGGCGACCGTGGGGGAAGGCCGTCAGGCGGTCAGCGCGGCCGGGGCGGTGCGGCCCGACGTCGTCGTGCTTGACCTCCAGCTGCCGGACATGTCGGGTGCGGAAGTCGCCGCCCGGCTGGCCGGGGTGACGCCGCCGCCCAGGGTGCTGGTGCTGTCGGCCAGCGCCGAGCAGAACGACGTGCTGGAGGCGGTCAAGGCCGGCGCATCCGGATATCTGGTGAAATCGGCGAGCCGGGAGGAGTTCCTGGACGCCGTACGCCGGACCGCCGACGGCGACGCCGTGTTCACCCCCGGGCTGGCCGGGCTCGTCCTGGGCGAATACCGGCGGCTGGCCGCGCAGCCCGCGCCCGCCGAAGGGCCGCGGCTGACCGAGCGGGAGACCGAGGTGCTCAGGCTGGTCGCCAAGGGCCTGTCCTACAAGCAGATCGCCGACCGGCTCGTGCTCTCCCACCGCACCGTCCAGAACCACGTCCAGAACACGCTCGGCAAGCTCCAGCTCCACAACCGGGTCGAACTGGTCCGATATGCGATCGAGCAGGGGCTCGACGCGGACTAAACTCGATGGGTCGCGACGTTGCCATCAACGGTTGCCATCAACGCGCGCTTTCCCCATCTTCCCGGAGGTTCCACCATGACGATGTCCGCCCTGGGCGAGCCTTGCGTTCTGCTCAAGCTGGGCGAGATCGTCCTCAAGGGCAAGAACCGCGAGCTGTTCGAACGCCGGCTGATCAGCAACATCCGCGAAGCGCTCCAGACGCTCGACATCAAGGTCGACGTGCGCAAGCGGCACGGCGTCATCGCGATCTTCCTGCCCCAGGGCGCCGTCGCCGAGCAGGCGCAGGCCGTGGCCCAGAGGGTCGCCGACGTGCCCGGCCTGGTCTGGATCCACCAGGCGTGGCGGGTCGCCAAAGACCCGGACACCGTGCTCAAGGCCGGTCTGGAGCTGGTCGGCGCGACCGACGAGGCCAAGCGCGGCGCCAGCTTCGCGGTCCGCTCGCGCCGCCGGGACAAGCGCTTCCCGATGCGCTCCAACGAGCTCGACCGGTTCGTGGGCGGCGCGATCAACGACGAATACCATCTGCCGGTCGACCTGAAGAACCCCGCGCTGACGGTGTCGATCGAGGTCGACAGGGACGAGGTGTTCGTCTTCACCGGCGGCATCCCCGGCCAGGGCGGCCTGCCGGTCGGCAGCAGCGGCCGGGCCCTGGTGCTCATGTCGGGCGGCATCGACTCGCCGGTGGCCGCCTACCGGATGATGAAGCGCGGCCTGCACGTCGACTTCCTGCACTTCTCCGGCATCCCGTTCACCACGTCCGAGTCGATCTACAAGGCGTACGCGCTGGTCAGGAAGCTTGACAGGTTCCAGGGCAGGTCGCGGCTGTGGGTGGTGCCGTTCGGCAAGGCGCAGCAGTCGATCCGCACCTCGGGCCAGGACCGCCTGGCCGTGATCGCGCAGCGGCGGCTCATGCTCAAGACGGCCGAGGAGGTCGCCCATCGCATCCGCGCCGCCGCGCTCATCACCGGTGACGCGCTCGGCCAGGTCTCCTCGCAGACCCTGACCAACATCACCGCCCAGGACAACGCCGTGGAGCTGCCGATCCTGCGCCCGCTGGTGGGCTGGGACAAGACCGAGATCATGGCCGAGGCCCGGCGCATCGGCACCCTGGAGATCTCGGAGCTGCCCGACGAGGACTGCTGCTCCCTGCTGGCCCCCAAGCGCGCCGAGACCCGGGCCAAGATCGCCGACCTGAAGCAGATCGAGAAGCGGCTCGACGCCGAGGAGCTGTGCGTGCAGCTCGCCGACTCGATCCAGGAATACACCCTCTGACGGGTCAGACGTCGACCTTGAACGGGTCGTGCTGGGTCAGCAGCTTGTCGAGCCGGGCCTGGTCGACGCGGTTGGTGACCTCCGACTGCTCCTGCCGGTCGCGGACGACCTTGCACAGCGTGACCGTCGAGGTGACGACATAGAGGAGGCCGAGCCCGAGGAACGCCCTGATCCAGCCGGCGGTGGGCAGATAGATCAGGGCGATCACCACGGAGGACAGCGAGACGGCGAACGACAGGATCGCCTGGACGTAGAACGCGGTGGTCTGCGTGGGCTGAATGGGCTTCGTCATGCGGTCATCGTGCGCCGCGCGAAGGTCCCCGCGCATGGGGTGTCGTACTCAAGTTACCGCTGAGTACGGCCGGCGGGCTGGTGGCGCGGCCGGCCGTACCCCGATCGCTCGTGGCGGAGGACGATACGGCATCAGGTCAGACGGCGACCGAGGCCGCGGCGGACTTGCCGAGCAGCGCGGGGAAGTCGTTCATGACCTGGGCCAGCTCGCCCAGGTCGGTGTCGACCAGCGCCTGCGGGCCGTCGCAGAGCGCCTGCTCCGGCTGCGGGTGCACGTCGATGATCACGCCGTCCGCGCCCACCGCGATGGCCGCCCTGGTCAGCGGCAGCACCAGCTCGCGGCGGCCCCCCGAGTGCGAGGGGTCGACGATCACCGGCAGGTGCGACAGCCGCTGCGCCACCGGCACCGCCGAGACGTCGAGCGTGTTGCGGGTGGCCGTCTCGAACGTCCTGACGCCCCGCTCGCACAGCACGATGTCCAGGTTGCCGCGCTGGGCGATGTACTCGGCGGCCATCAGCCACTCCTCGATCGTGGCCGTCATGCCGCGCTTGAGCATCACCGGACGCCCGGCCGCGCCGACCGCCTGCAGCAGCGCGAAGTTCTGCATGTTGCGGGTGCCGACCTGCAGCATGTCGGCGTAGGAGGCCACCAGCTCCACGTCCTGGGCGTTCACCACCTCCGTCACGATCGGCAGGCCCGTCTCCTCGCGCACGTCCGCCAGGATCCGCAGCCCCGCCTCGCCCAGCCCCTGGAAGGCGTACGGCGACGTGCGCGGCTTGTAGGCCCCGCCGCGCAGCAGCACGGCGCCCGCCGCCTGCGCCATCCGCGCGGCGTCCAGCGTCTGCTGGTGCGTCTCCACCGCGCACGGCCCCGCGATCAGCGTCACGGTGTCGGGGCCGATCGGCACGCCGCCCACGTGGACGGTGGAACGTTCCGGGTGGTTCTCCCTGCTGACCAGCTTGTACGGCGTCGACACGCGCATCACCTCGCGCACGCCGCCCATGCCGCGCAAACTGGCCGCGTCGAGCTGGGCCACGTCGCCGACCAGGCCGACGATCGTGCGCCGCACGCCCTTGCTGACGAAAGCCTCGACCCCGGCCGCCTGGACGACCGAGACGATCGACGCCAGATCGTCCGCGGTGGCCTCGGGGCCCATCACGATCACCATCAGAAGTTCTCCTTCGCTCTGGAACCGGCCGGGAACTTCGGCCGGAAAACACAGAAGGCCCCGGGTCCTGTCGGACCCGGGGCCTTCGTTCGCCTGTCTGCTAGCGCAGCGTCAGGTGGCGAACGGACTCGGGTCCGTCGCCATACCAAAACAGGAACGCGTTGCGCATAGACCCCAATGGTAGCGCACCGCACCCGCTCGCGAGGCACTCCCGATCCGATGGCAGGATGGCCCAAGACACGAGAAGCGTGAGGGGAGTGATCGTGGAGGAGTCGCGCCTGCCTCCAGGCCAGTACGTCCCACGCGGCCGCCCCGTGATCCACTACGGCAGGGTGCCCGAGTTCAAGCCGCAGAGCTGGGACTTCCGCGTCTTCGGGGCCACCGCCTCCGGGGAGGAGCACTGCTTCACCTGGAGTGACTTCGAGCTGCTGCCGCGCACGACCGTGATCGCCGACTTCCACTGCGTCACCAAGTTCTCCCTCATGGCCAACGAGTGGCGCGGCGTCGCGCCCGCCACGATCATGGCGGCCGCCCCGCCCGACCCGGGCGTCCGCCACGTGATGATCTGGGCCGAATACGGCTACAGCGCCAACCTGCGGATGTCCGACCTCTCGGCGCCCGGCACCCTGTTCGCCATGGAGCTCGACGAAAAGCCGCTCAGCCCCGACCGCGGCTACCCGCTGCGCATCGTGGTGCCCCACCTGTACGCGTGGAAGAGCGTCAAGTGGGTGCGCGGCATCGAATATCTCCTGGAGGATCGCCGGGGCTTCTGGGAGGAGCGCGGCTACCACAACATCGCCGACCCGTGGAGCGAGCAGAGGTACTCCTATCAGGAAGAACCCGGCGAGGGGCCCCCTTAGACTTCACGCCCGGTTTTCCCTCGAACACGCTCCGTTCTTGGCTACGGTTGCCCGCATGCTGACCACCGCATGCGTGGCGCTGTCCTCCTTGACCTTCATCCTGGGCCTCGCCCTGGCATGGGCTCTCAAAGGCGCTCTCGACGGGACGCTCGCGGGGGCGCTCGCCCGGGCTCCGTGGCATCGTCCCACCCTGCCCGAGGGCCGCTGGGAGGACGAGGCGACGTTCACCACGCTGCACATCGCCGCGATGGCGGCCCCGGCCCTTCGCGCGGGGCTCAACCGCGACTCCGCCCGCAAGGCGGTGCGCCATCTGCACACGCTGCTCGGCACCCACGCCGTCGCGATCACCTCGACCGACGCCGCGCTGGCCTGGGACGGTCCGTGCACCGACGACGTGCTCACCTATGCCCACGCCACGCTGGCGGCCGGGCGGGCGCAGGTGTTCGCGGGGGAGCCGTACGGGGCCGTCGTGGTGCCCCTGACCGTGGACGGCACCGTCGTGGGGGCGCTGGCGGCCTTCGACGACGAGGTGAGCGCCGCGCTCGTGCGCACCGTCACCGAGGTCGCCCGCTGGGTGTCCGGCCAGCTCGAACTGGCCGACCTCGACGCCTCGCGGCGGCGCGCGCTGGAGGCCGAGATGCGCGCGCTGCGGGCGCAGATCTCGCCGCACTTCGTCTACAACGCGCTCACCACGATCGCCTCCTTCGTCCGCACGAACCCCAGGCGCGCCCGCGAGCTCCTTCTCGACTTCGCCGACTTCTCCCGGTACGCGCTGCGCAGGGCGCACGACTTCACCACCCTGGCCGACGAGCTGACCTGCGTCGATCGCTACCTGCTGCTCGAACGCGCCCGCTTCGGCGACAAGCTGCGCTTCAGCATGCAGGTGGCGCCGGAGGTGCTGCCGGTGCCCGTGCCGTTCCTGTGCCTGCAGCCGCTCGTCGAGAACGCCATCAAGCACGGCATGCGCGGCCAGGGCGGCCGGGGCGAGGTGCGGGTCGTCGTGCGCGACGCCGGCCCCGAGGCGCACATCACGGTCGAGGACGACGGCGCCGGGATGGACCCGGAGTGCGCGCGGCGGATGCTCGACGACGACCCGGCCCGCGAGGGCAGCGGCATCGGGCTGGCGAACGTGGACCTGAGGATGCGCCAGATCTACGGCGACGGCTACGGGCTCGTCGTGGAGACGGCGCTGGGCGCGGGCACCAAGGTGCGGCTGCGCGTGCCCAAGACCCAACTCAGCTCATTGTAGCCGAATGCTTACTCTGCGCTGGCGTGTCGCTTGTGGCCTTTGCCTTCTTACGGCAGCGTGGTGGACATGCTGAGAGTTCTGGCCGTCGACGATGAGGTGCCTGCTCTGGAGGAGCTGGCCTACCTGTTGCGCCAGGACGACCGGATCGAACACGTGACGACCGCGGCCGACGGCGTCGCGGCGCTGCAGGACATGGTCCAGATGATCGGCGGGGGCGAGCGGCTCGACGGGGTCTTCCTCGACATCAGGATGCCCGGGCTCGACGGGCTCGACCTGGCCCGGCTGGTCGGCGGCTTCCCCAGCCCGCCGCGGCTGGTCTTCGTGACCGCGCACGAGGAGTGCGCGGTGCAGGCGTTCGATCTGGAGGCGGTCGACTACCTGCTCAAGCCGGTCAGGGCCGAGCGCCTGTCGGAGGCCGTGCGCAGGCTGGAGGCCGCCGCCTTGCCCGGCCCGGAGCCGGGGCTGGACGACGTGATCCCGGTGGAGCTGGGCGGGCGCACCAGGTTCGTGCCGCAGCAGGCCGTCTGGTTCGCCGAGGCCAAGGGCGACTACGTGCGCCTGCACACCGCGGACGGGAGCTTTCTGGTGCGCATGTCGCTGGCCGCGCTGGAGCGCCGCTGGTCCGAGGCCGGGTTCATCCGGATCCACCGCAGCACCCTGGTGTCGGCCAGGCACGTCAGCGAGCTGCGGTTCGAGGGCGGGCGGGTGACGCTGACGGTCGGCACCGAGACGCTTCCGGTCAGCAGGAGGCACAGCCGCCAGGTCCGCGAGCAGCTCGTGCGCCAGCACCGGGGCGTGATGTCGTGACGGGCCGCGCGGGCGGGGGCTGCTCCCGCGTCACCGGCCCGTGCGAGGGCGTGGTCACGTGACGGCTCCCCCGGACGGAAGCCCCGGCGTCTCCGGCCCGCACGGTGTGTCCGGCCGGGCGGACGTGCTGGACGCGGCCGACGTGGCGGCGATCATGCGGCGGCAGTTACGGCAGGCGCTGCTGACCGTGGCGGCCGTGGCCGTGCTGCTGGCGGGCGCACCGGTGATCGTCTTGTGGCTGTCCGCCCCCTGGGCCTGGGTGGCGCTGTCGCTGGCCGTGCAGTGCGCCTGGGTGGGCCTGGCCGTGTCGCAGCTCAGGCGGGCGGAGCGGCTGGAGAGATGAGCGTCGCGGTGCTCACCGGGATCGCCTTCGTGCTCGTTCTGGGCGTCATGGCGGGCGCCGCCCGGCCACGCCGCTCCCGCGGCGTCTCCGACTTCCCCGCCGCGGCCAGGGCGATCCCCCCGTGGTGGAACGGCGCCGCGATCACCTCGGAGTTCACCTCGGCCGCGGCCTGCCTGGGCGCGGCGGGGCTCATCGCCACCAGGGGCGGGCCGATGCTGTGGTACCCCGCCGGGGCGGCGGCCGGGTTCGTCGTCGTCCTGGCGCTGGTGGTCGCTCCGCTGCGCCGGTCGGGGACGTACACGCTGCCGGACTTCGCGCAGTGGCGGCTGGGCTCGGCCCGGCTGCGCCGCTTCACCACCTGCTTCGTCCTCGTGATCGGGCTGACGTTCCTGGTCGCCCAGCTGCACGCGGCCGGGGTCGCGGTGCGGCTGCTGACCGGGCTGCCGCCGTGGCTCGGCTGGGTCGCCGTCGCGGCGGCGGCGCTGGTCGTGGCGGTGGCCGGGGGGCTCGGGAGCGTCACCAGCGTGCAGGCCTCGCAGTTCTGGCTGAAGCTGGTCGTGTTCCTCGGCGTCGGCGCGATCTGCTGGTGGATGTCGGGCACCCGGCCCGTCACCTGGTTCGAGGGCGCCTACCGGGCGGGGGAGGCGGGGCTGGCCGGTGCCGGCGACCCGTCGCTGCCCGGGGTGCTCGCCGTGCTGCTGGCGTGCGCGCTGGGCACGATGGGGCTGCCGCACGTGATCGTCCGCGTCTACACCAGCCCGGACGGGCGGGAGGCCAGGCGGTCCATCGTGGCGACGCAGGTCATGCTGGCGGTGTTCTGCCTCGTCCCGCCCCTGTACGGCGTTCTGGGGCACGTACACGTGCGGGACGCGGCAGCGGACGAGATCGTGCTCCTGCTGCCCGCCAGGATGCTTCCTGGGGCCGCGGGCGACGTGCTGACCGGGCTGCTGGCCGCCGGGGCGTTCGCGGCCTTCCTGGCCACGACGGGCGGCGTGCTGGTGGCGGTCGGGGGCGCGGTGTCGTCCTGCCTGACGAGGACGGGATCGGGCTCCTTCCGCGTGGCCGTGGGCGTGGTGCTGCTGGCCGCGCTCGTCCTGACCGCGGCCACCAGCCCGCGGGCCTCGGTGGCGTTGGTGCTGGTCGGGCTCAGTCTTTCGGCCGCCACGTTCTGCCCGCTGCTGGTGCTGGGCATCTGGTGGAGCAGGCTGACGGACGCGGGCGTGGCGGCCGGGTTCGCGCTGGGCGGGGGCGTGACCGCCACGCTGATGCTCTGCGAGCAGGCGGGCGTGAAGCTGGGCGTGCCCGCTTCGCACCCCGCGCCGGTCGCGGTGCCGGTCGCCTTTGCCGCGATGGTAGTGATTTCCCTGGTCACACCGGGTCGGGTGCCGCGGGAGGTGGGCCGGTTGATGGCCAGGATGCACTTGCCCGAGCATCTCGCAGGCCCCGGAACGTACCGTTCGTCGTTCCAGGACGACCGCTCGTCGCATTAGCACTCTCCGTATGTCGATGACTACGGACCGTTCGACGAGCTGTCCATAAACAGGGTTTCGCCCACAAGATCGCAACCGTAGTGTTTCGGCATCGGAGCCACCCTGGCGCATCGGGGGGACGAGCCGGAAGGCTCACGACAGGCCTGATGCGGCGGGGCTTCACCGGTGGCCGAGCAGGTCACCATGGCTGTCGGGCCCTTTACCGGGGGGTAGGGTCCGCCATGCCGATCGTGAGGGGGCGTCCGCCGAGGCCGGGTGACCGGCCCGCGATCCGGCCATTGGGGGGCGGTCGGATCGCGTGTGCGGGCGTCCCTATCACGCTTTCACCAGAGCCGGGGCTTTTGCCCAGCCGCGAACGACAGGCGCTGAATTTCGCCCGGCCCGCGAACGGCAGGCTCGGAGAGTCGCCCGGCCGTGATCACGACCGGGCCGTTGTGGAAGCCGTAAGAGCCGTGACGGCCCGGCGGTCAGTTGTCGCGCAGCTTCTTCAGCAGCGTGATGTCCTCGGCGTGCTTGGGGGCCTTGCCCGGCGTCTCGATGCAGATCGGCACGCCCGCCACCGCCGGATGGCGCATGAGGTCGGCGAACGGCTGGGCGCCGATGTGGCCGGCCCCGATGTTCTCGTGCCGGTCCTTCTTGGCGCCGCACACGTCCTTGGAGTCGTTGGCGTGGATCAGCTTGAGCCGGCCGGGCGCGATCCGGTGCAGGGCGTCGAACGTCTCCTGCACCCCGCCCTCGGCGGCGAGGTCGTGACCGGCGGCGAAGGCGTGGCAGGTGTCGAGGCAGACGCCGGCCCGCGGATGCCAGTCGAGCGCCGCCAGGTAGGGCTCCAGGTCCTGGACGGTCGCGCACAGCATGGCGCCCTGGCCGGCCATCGGCTCCAGCAGCAGGTCGGGCCCGCCGTCAGGGATCTCGTCGAGCAGCGGCACCAGGTTTTCGCGCAGCTGGCGGAAGGCGTCGTCGCGCGACTGCGTCACCGCCGAGCCCGTGTGCACCACGACGCCCTTGGCGCCGGTCGCCACCCCGCGCCGCAGCGTGTGGCGGACGATCGCGATGGAGTTGGCCAGCGTCTCCGGGCTGGGCGAGCCGAAGTTGACGAGGTAGGGCACGTGGATGAAGGTGTCGACGCCCGACTCGGCCAGCTTGGCGTCCTGCTCGGGCTTGCCTTCGGTGAGCGCCCAGCCGCGCGGGTTGGTGACGAACACCTGGATCATCTCGGCGCCGATCTCGGCCATGTAGGCCAGGCCGCCCGTCGCCAGGCCGCCCGCCACGGACACGTGTCCGCCGATCAAGGATGTAGGGGTCATGATGGCTCTCAGTGTAGGCGCAGCCTGCGACGTTTCCACCGGACCAGGGGTGGCCACGGCGCCGGGCCGGACAAAGCTTGCTCCAAGAGGCGGGCCCGCCCCACTTGGACGAGCGGGGCGCTGGGAACGCCTACCTCGTCACAGCAGCAGGCCAGACGGGGGAGAGCCCATGCGTGCCATCGCCATTTCCCATTTCGGGGCGGACCCGGAGCTCATCGACGCGCCCGAGCCCGAGCCGCTTCCGGGCGAGCTGCTCGTACGCCTGCACGCCGCCGGCTACAACCCGGTCGACACGAAGATCGCGAGCGGCGCCATGAAGGACCGGATGTCGCCCCGATTCCCCATGATCATGGGACAGGACGCGGCCGGGGTGGTGACGGCCGTGGGCGCCGAGGTGGACGGCTTCCGCCCGGGCGACGAGGTCTACGGCCGCTTCGCCGACCCCGCGCGCGGCCTGGGCGCCTACGCGGAGTACGGCGTCGTGGCACAGGACGGGCCGGTGGCACTCATGCCGAAGGGCATGATCGCCGAGCAGGCCGCGGCACTCCCCACCGCCACGGGGACCGCCCGCGACCTGGTCGAGGCCGCCCGCCTGGACGAGGGGCAGACCGTGCTGATCGTGGGCGCGACAGGCGGTGTTGGCCAGCAGGCGATCCAGCTCGCGGCCCTGCGCGGCGCCCGCGTCATCGCCACCGCCCGGCCGCGCGACGAGGAGGTCGTACGCGAACTCGGCGCCGCCGAGACCGTGGACCACTCCAAGGGCGACCTGCCCGGCCAGGTGCTCGCCGCGCACCCCGGCGGGATCGACGCCGTGCTCGACCTGGTCACCCCGCGCGGCGAGGTCGACGCCGTGGCGGGCGTCCTGCGGCCCGGCGGCGTGATCTGCAGCACGATCCACGCGCTCGACCCGGAGGCGCTGGCGGCGAGGGAGCTGCGCGGCGTGAACGTCGTCAACCGGCTCACCGGCCAGATCCTGACCGAGCTGGCCGGCCTGGTCGACGCCGGGCAGCTGCGCGTGCGCGTCCAGTCCCAGGTGCCGCTGGAGCGGGTGCCGGACGCGTTGCGCGAGATCGCCGGCGGCGGCGCGCGCGGCAAGACCGTCTTCGTCGTGTGAGCCTGGGCTGTTGGAGGTCGTGTGAAGCCCGGGTCTTCGCGGTCGTGTGGACCCCGGCTGTTGGCGGTCGTGTGGAGCCCGGCTCTTGGAGGTCGTGCGAACCCGGCTCTTGGAGCATGACACGAAAAGTTCCGGCCATCCGGCGGGGAGGTTCGGAGTTCTCGCGGATGGACCGGGCACGAGGCGCATGTGTGTACTTCTGACATGCCCGACACGCTGAGCGCGCTGCGCGCCTTGAACGCCCGGTCGCCGGCCGCCGCCGAGGCGGAGCTGCTGACCTGCTGCGCCTCGCGCGCCTTCGCCAGGAAGGTCGCGGCGCTGCGGCCGTACGAGAGCGTCGCCCGGCTGGTGGAGAGCGCGGAGGCGGTCGTGCGGGAGCTGGCCTGGCCCGACGTGCTGGAGGCGCTGAGCGCGCACCCGCGGATCGGCGAGCGGGCGGGCGGGGCCGGCCGGGAGGCGTCGTGGTCGCGCCAGGAGCAGTCGGGGGTGGAGGAGGACGCCCGGGCGGAGCTGGCCGCGGGCAACCGGGCCTACGAGGACCGCTTCGGGCACGTCTACCTGATCTGCGCCACCGGCCTCAGCGGCGCCCAGATGCTGGCCAGGCTGCGCGAGCGGCTGGGCAACGACGAGGAGACCGAGCGCGCCGCCGTCCGCGGCGAGCTGGCCGCGATCACCCGGCTGCGGCTGGGCAAGCTCATGGAGGGGGCCGGATGAGCTTCTCGACGCACGTCCTGGACGCGGTCACCGGGCGGCCGGCCGCGGGCGTCCGCGTACGCCTGGAGCACGAGGGCCGGACCGTGGCCGAGGGCCGCACCGACGACGACGGCCGGCTCAAAGGCTGGGACCCGGGCCCGGGAGTCCACCGCGTCGTCTTCGACACCGGGGCGTACCTGCGGGAGACGTTCTACCCCGAGGTCGTCATCACCTTCACCGTGACCGATCCGGGGCAGCACTACCACGTGCCCCTGCTGCTCAGCCCGTACGCCTACTCCACCTACCGAGGGAGCTAGATGTCGATCAAGCTCGGCCCCAACCGCTACGGCAAGGCGGAGACCAGGCTCGTCCACGTCGTCAGGGACGGCCCCGTCCACCACATCAAGGACATCAACGTCAGCACCTCGCTGTCCGGCGACATGGAGTCCGCCCACCTGACCGGCGACAACGCCGCCGTCCTGCCGACCGACACGCAGAAGAACACCGCCTACGCCTTCGCCAGGAAGCACGGCGTCGGCCAGATCGAGGAGTTCGCCCTCTTACTGGCCAGGCATTTCGTCGGGTCGCAGCCCACGATCCACCACGCCAGGGTGGAGATCCAGGAGTACGCCTGGAGCCGCGGCGGGCCCCACTCGTTCGTGCGCGAGGGCGGTGAGGTGCGCACGTGCGTCGTCCACCACGACCGGGACGGCGGCGACAGCGTGGTGTCCGGGCTGACGGATCTGGTGGTGCTCAACTCGACGGGCTCGGAGTTCCACGGCTACATCGTGGACGAGTACACCACGCTCCCGCCCACCACCGACCGCATCCTCGCCACCGCCGTCACGGCCCGGTGGCGGCACACGGGTGAGACGGCCTCGTACGGGAAGTCGTACGAGCAGGTGCGGCAGTGCCTGCTGGAGGCGTTCGCCGACACGCACAGCCTGTCGCTCCAGCAGACGTTGTACGCCATGGGCGAGCGCGCGCTCGGCGCCTGCCCCGAGATCTGCGAGATCAGGCTGGCGATGCCGAACAAGCACCACTTCCTGGTCGACCTGTCGCCCTTCGGCCTGGACAACGACAACGAGGTGTATTTCGCCGCCGACCGCCCGTACGGCCTGATCGAGGGCAGCGTGCTGCGCGGTGACGCGCCCGGCGCCGGATTCGCCTGGGAGTAGATGAGATGGACTTCTTGCGCCCCACGACGTGGGAGGAGGCGCTGGCCGCCAAGGCGGACCAGCCCGAGTCGGTGCCCATCCAGGGCGGCACCGACGTCATGGTCGAGATCAACTTCGACGTGCGCAGGCCCGTCGCGCTGCTCGACCTCAGCCAGGTGCCCGAGCTGCGGGACTGGGAGATGGCCGGCGGGCTCTGCCGGGTCGGGGCGGGGGTGCCGTACACGCGGATCATCGACGAGCTCGGCGGCCCGCTGCCGGGGCTCGCCCAGGCGTCGCGGACGGTCGGCTCGCCGCAGATCCGCAACCGCGGCTCCGTCGGCGGGAACCTCGGCGCGGCCTCGCCCGCGGGCGACAGCCATCCGCCGCTGCTGGCGGCCGGCGCGGTGGTCGAGGCCGAGTCGCGCGACCGGGGCGTCAGGATGATCCCGGCCGCCGAGTTCTACCGCGGGGTCAAGCGCAGCGCGCTGGAGCCGGACGAGCTGATCAGGGCCGTTCACGTGCCGCCCGCCACCGGGCCGCAATACTTCTCCAAGGTCGGGACGCGCAACGCGATGGTGATCGCGGTGTGCTCGTTCGCGATCGCGCTGCATCCCGGCGAGGGGCGGGTCGGCACGGGGATCGGCTCGGCCGCCCCCACGCCGCGCCGCGCGCTGGAGGCGGAGGCGCTGCTGGCTGCGGAGCTCGACTGGACCGCGCCGCTGGATCCGACGCTGCTCAAGCGCTTCGGCGAGCTGTGCGCGGCCGCCGCCGCGCCGATCGACGACGTACGCGGCACCGCCGGCTACCGCGTGCACGCCATCGGCGTGATGGCCCGCCGGACGCTGACCTGGGCCTGGAACGACCATCTGGGAAGGAGGGCCGCCTGATGCGCGTCACCTTCACCGTCAACGGCCGCGAGGAGAGCGCCGACGACGTGTGGGAGGGCGAGAGCCTCCTGTACGTGCTGCGCGAGCGCATGGGCCTGCCCGGCTCCAAGAACGCCTGCGAGCAGGGCGAGTGCGGCTCGTGCACGGTCTACCTCGACGGCGTGCCGGTCTGCGCGTGCCTGGTGGCCGCGGGGCAGGCGGAGGGGCGGCGGGTCCGCACGGTCGAGGGGCTCGCCGACGGGGACCGGCTCGACCCCGTGCAGGAGGCGTTCGTGGAGTGCGGGGCCGTGCAGTGCGGCTTCTGCACGCCGGGGCTGGTGGTGCAGGCCCACGACCTGCTCGAACGGGTGGAGCGGCCGTCGGACGCCGAGATCAGGGAGGCGCTCGCGGGCAACCTGTGCCGGTGCACGGGCTACGAGAAGATCCTCGACGCCGTACGGCTGGCCGCGACCAGAAAGGCGGCGGGCCAGTGAGTGGGCCAGTGAATGGGCCGGTGAGTGGGCCAACGGGTGGGCCAATGAGCGGGCCGGTGAACGGGCCGGCTGACGGGCCGATGGACAGGTCGGCGGACGGGCCTTTAGGCGGGCAGGCGAGGGGCGGACACCGCATGCTGATCGAGAACGTGTACATCGCGCCGGTGGCCGGCCCCGAGATCGAGTCCGGATATATCAGGATCGAGGGGGATCGGATCGCCGAGCTGGGCGCGGGCCCCGCGCCCGGCGTGCCCGACGGGACAGCCCGGATCGACGGCACCGGCTGCCTGGCCACCCCCGGCCTGGTCAACACCCACCACCACCTGTACCAATGGGCCTCGCAGGGCCTGGCGCAGGACGCGACCCTGTTCGAGTGGCTGACGGCGCTCTACCAGGTGTGGGCCGCGATGGACGCCGAGGTCGTCCACGGGGCGGCCACGGCCGGCCTGGGCTGGCTGGCGCTGTCGGGCTGCACCACCTCCAGCGACCACCACTACGTCTTCCCCAAGGGCCGGGGCGACCTGCTCGCGGCCGAGATCGAGGCCGCGCGCGAGGTGGGCATCAGGTTCCACCCGGCGCGGGGCTCCATGGACCGGGGCCAGTCGCAGGGCGGGCTGCCGCCGGACGTCGTGGTCGAGGAGCTCGACGACATCCTGACCGCCACGGCCGAGGCCGTGGACGCCTACCACGACCCGTCGTTCTCCTCGATGCTGCGGGTGGCGGTCGCGCCGTGCTCGCCGTTCTCGGCCAGCGCCGCGCTGATGACCGAGAGCGCCGCCCTGGCCAGGGCCAAGGGCGTACGCCTGCACACGCACATCGCCGAGACCATGGACGAGGACGAGCACTGCGTGAAGCAGTTCGGGCTGCGTCCCGTGGACTACATGGAGCAGCTGGGCTGGCTCGGGCCTGACGTGTGGTTCGCGCACACGGTGCACCTGAGCGACGGCGACATCGGCAAGCTCGCCGCCACCGGCACCGGATCGGCGCACTGCCCCTCCTCGAACGGGCGGCTCGGCGCGGGGATCGCCCGGGTGTCGGAGATGCTGCGCCGCGGCGCGAACGTGGGGCTGGGCGTGGACGGCAGCGCCTCTTCCGAGCTGACGCCGCTGGCGGGGGAGATGCGGCAGGCCCTGCTGTTCCAGCGCGCCCGGTACGGTCCCGACGCCCTGACGGCCAGGCAGGCGCTGGAGCTGGCCACGCTGGGCGGCGCGCGCAACCTCGGGCGCGCGGGCGAGCTGGGCTCGATCGAGCCGGGCAAGCTCGCCGACCTGGCGCTCTGGCGGGTGGACGGCCCGTTCACCGCCGCCGTCGCCGACCCGGTCTGCGCGCTGGTCTTCGGGCCGCCGCCACCACTGGCCCGGGTGCTGGTCGGCGGGCGGAGCGTGGTCGAGGACGGCGAGCTGCGGACCGTCGCGCAGGACGAGGCCGGACGGGCGGGGGTGGCGGCCCGGCAGCGGCTGCTGCGGCTGGCGGAGGAGCGCGGGTTCACCGCCGCGAAGGAGGTCCACCCGGAAACGTAGGGGCGGGGAGCCAGGCAGCCGCCTCGTCCAGCACGTCCAGCACGTCCAGCACCTCCAGCACCTCCAGGACCTCGCACCGGCTCGGCACGGCCGCTCACGACGCGCCGGTACGCAGGGGGGTTCGTGATAGCTCGATGATGACTAAGGTGTGAAATGTCCGGAATGGAGTAGTGAAAGGCGGCCCCGTGTCAGCGGAACTCTCAGGCGAGCGGCTGGCGCAGCTCAAGAGCACCTTCGCGTCGATCGACACCGACGGCGACGGCTACATCAGCGAGACCGAGCTGAAGGTCCACTTCCCCGCCCTGCCCGCCGAGGCGCTGGGCGCGATGAGCCAGGAGGCGGACTCCGACCAGGACGGCCGTTACTCCCTGGAGGAGTTCATCCGGATCGTCTCCTAGCTCTCGGCGGACGGCCCCGCGGACAGCGCGCGCTCCAGCGGGGTGCGGAAGCGGGGCGTCACCGTGATCCCGCCGAGCCAGGCGGCCAGCCCGGCCACCTCCGCCTCGACGGCCGCCCGCGCGTCGGCGCCCACGTCCGCCAGCAGCCGCCACACGATCTCGCCGTCCCGCCGCTGCGCCCAGCCGCCCACGACCCGGCCGTCCCACCAGACGGTCGGCCCGATGTTCCCGCTGCGGTCGAACAGCTCGGCCCGGTGCTCGGGCGGCAGGTACCAGTCACGGGCCTGCCAGCCCATCGGCGTCGGGTCGAGCGCGGGCAGCAGCGCCGCCCACGGCTCGGGCGCGGCCACCTCGTCCAGGTCGCCGGGCAGCACGAATCCGGTGCCCTCCGCCAGCTCCACCGCGACCGCGCCGACCGCGGCCAGCGCCGCGCGCACGTCCTTCAGCGTCCAGCCGGTCCACCACTTCAGGTCGGCCTCCGTGCCGGGCCCGAACGCCGCCAGCCACCGGCGGGCCAGCTCCGCCTGCGCCTCGTGGACGGCCAGCTCGGCCATCTCCGGCGCCAGGCCCCAGCGGTGCTGCCCGCTGATCCACGTACCGGAGTGGCGGCCCCTGCGTACCAGCAGGCCGTCCATCGCCATCAGGGGCAGCAGGCGCGAGCCCACGCTCACCACCCCCTCGTACGGCTTGCCGACGGCCACCCTGACCTGCTCGCGCAGCCGCGGCTCCAGCACGCCCAGCTCGGTGGTCGTCGCCTCGCCGGCCGCGGCCAGCGCCGCCAGCACGGACGCCTCGACCTCCTTGAGCCGCGCGTCGTCCCAGCCGCCCGGGCCGAACGCCTTCAGCATCGACGCGCGCTCCCTGCGGGCGATCGGCAGCATCGACGAGTGGTGCACCACCGGCGCCAGGCCGGCGGGCACCACGAACACCGTGCGCCGCATCCCGGTCATCCGCACCAGCGTGCGCTCGGTGTACAGGGCCCGCTCGACCGGCTCGGGGCCGGGCTCGGCGAGCCGCGCGCCCGCCGACAGGAACACGGTCGCCGGATCGGTGCCGTGCAGCGCCACCACGGACGCCGCGGCCTCCTCCGGAGTCGCCGCCTTGCGCGCGAGCCGGTGCCGCGAGCCGAGCCGGGCCCGCCGCTGTTCGGTTGAGATCCGCACAAACGCCCCCTTCCGTGCAGTGAGCCTAGTTGGAGGATCACACACCTGACGACGGCCGGACGGGGTGGCGGTTGATGGTCACGTGCATAGGTTGCGGGGAGATCCGTTGTTTCACTGGAGGTCACCCCCCTGAACCTGGAGTGACCCATGACAAGTGAGGTGCATCCGGTCGACGCGCGCCTGCCGATCGCGCAGCTGGGCACGCTCGGCCTGCAGCACGTGCTGGCGATGTACGCCGGCGCCGTGGCGGTGCCGCTCATCGTGGGCGGCGCGCTCAAGCTGCCGCCCGACCAGCTCGCGTACCTGATCAACGCCGACCTGCTCGTCAGCGGCATCGCCACGCTCATCCAGTGCGTGGGCGTGTGGCGCTTCGGCGTCCGGCTGCCCATCATGCAGGGCTGCACGTTCGCGGCTGTCACGCCGATGGTGCTCATCGGCACCACGCAGGGCGGGCTCCCGGCCATCTACGGCGCCGTCATCGTCTCCGGGCTGCTCGTCGTGGCCGTCGCACCCTACTTCGCGAGGATCGTCAGGTTCTTCCCGCCGCTGGTCACCGGCACCATCATCACGATCATCGGGCTGTCGCTGCTGCCCGTCGCCGCCCGGTGGGCCGCAGGAGGCGCCGGCAGCCCGTCGTACGGCGAGCCGCGCAACATCGCCATGGCCGCCGCCGTGCTGCTGCTCATCCTCGCCGTCTACCGGCTCTCCAAGGGGTTCCTCGGCCGGATCGCCGTGCTGGTGGGCATCGCCGCCGGCACGCTGGCCGCGATCCCGCTCGGGTTCACCGACTTCTCGGGCGTGGGCTCGGCCGCGCTGTTCGGGATCAGCACGCCGTTCGCGTTCGGGCTGCCCACCTTCCAGGTCACCGCGATCATCTCGATGTGCGTGGTCATGCTCGTGTCCATGACCGAGACGACCGGCGACTTCGTGGCCGTGGCCGAGATGACCGGCTCGGACCTGACGCCCCGGCGGCTGGCGGACGGGCTGCGCGCCGACGGGTTCTCGACCGCGCTCGGCGGCGTCTTCAACACCTTCCCCTACACCGCCTTCGCCCAGAACGTCGGCCTCGTCGGGCTGACCGGCGTACGCAGTCGCTGGGTGGTGGCCACGGCGGGCGGCATCCTGGTGCTCCTGGGCCTGATCCCCATGCTCGGCGCGGTGATCGCGGCCATCCCCCAGCCCGTCCTCGGCGGCGCGGGGATCGCCATGTTCGGCACCGTGGCCGCCTCCGGCATCCGCACGCTGACCAAGGTGAGCTTCGAGGGCAACCACAACCTGGTCATCGTGGCCGTCTCCATCGGCGTGGCCGCCATCCCGGTCGGCGCTCCGGACTTCTACGACAAGTTCCCCGACTGGGCGCAGACGATCCTGAACAGCGGCATCAGCACCGGCAGCCTGCTGGTGATCGTGCTCAACCTCGTCTTCAACCACCTGCGGACGGGCGGGCCCGCGGTGACCGAGCGCGGGATGTGATGATGAGTCACGCCTTCCTGCCCGCTCGCACCGGGCAGGAAGGCGTGTCAGGACATTGTTCATCACCGTGTGGGAGTTCGTAGTGGTTCAGCACGTTCTGGTCGCCCCCGACAAGTTCAAGGGGTCGCTGACGGCGGCCGAGGTCGCGGCCCGGGTGTCGGCCGGGCTCGGGGTGCCGTCGGTGGAGCTGCCGGTCGCCGACGGGGGCGACGGCACCGTCGACGCCGCCGTGGCCGCCGGGTTCAGCCGGATCACGATCGAGGTCACCGGGCCCACGGGCGAGCGGATCCCCGCCTCCTACGCCTGGCAGGCCACCAATGACGGGGCCGGTGACGAAGCAGGTGAAGGGACCGGTGAAGGGCCAGGTGACGGGGTGGCCACGGCCGTGGTCGAGCTGGCCGAGGCGTCCGGGCTGCGCCGCCTGCCCGGCGGGCACGAGCCCCTGACCGCCACCAGCTACGGCACGGGAGAGCTGGTCGCCGACGCCGTACGCCGCGGCGCCCGCCGCGTGGTCCTGGGCCTGGGCGGCAGCGCGTGCACCGACGGCGGCGCGGGCCTGGCCCAGGCGCTCGGCGCCCGCCTGCTCGACGGCGACGGCCAGGACCTCCCGTACGGCGGCGCGGCGCTGAAGAGCCTCGCCCGCATCGACATGTCGGGTTTCATCGACATCTCCGGCGTCGAGTTCGTGGTCGCGAGCGACGTGGACAACCCCCTGCTCGGCCCGCACGGCGCCGCCGCCGTCTACGGGCCCCAGAAGGGCGCCACCCCTGACGACGTCAGGACCCTGGAGGCCGGCCTGTCCCGCCTGGCCGCCGTGGCCACGGCCACGCACGGGCTGATGGGAGCCGTGGAGCACGACGACACCCCGCGAGCCATGGGCGTCGCGGGCGCGCCAGGGGCGGGGGCCGCGGGCGGCGTCGGGTTCGCGGCGCTGGCGTTCCTGCACGCCGAGCTCCAGCCGGGTATCGGCTACCTGCTCGGCCTGCTCGGGTTCGGCGCGCTGGTCGCGGACGCGCGGCTGGTGATCACCGGTGAGGGGTCGCTGGACGAGCAGTCGCTGCGCGGCAAGGCGCCGATCGGCGTGGCCCAGGCCGCGGCCGAGGCGGGCGTGCCCGTGGTGGCCGTCTGCGGCCGCCGCACGCTCTCCGACGCCGAGCTGAAGGAGGCGGGCATCGAGGCCGCCTACGCCCTGACGGACCTCGAACCCGACCTCGACCGCTGCATGGCGGAGGCCGGGCCGCTGCTCGAACGCCTCGCCGCCCGGCTCGCCGCCGCCCACCTCGGAGGGGCCTAGATGACCCGGCCCGACCTCGTGGTCCGCTCCCGCAGGACCGTCACGCCCGAGGGCGAGCGCCCGGCGGCGGTGGCCGTACAGGGTGAGAAGATCACCGGCCTGTACGACTACGCCGCGCCGCTGGACGCCGCCGAGGACATCGACCTGCGGGACCTGGCCCTGCTGCCCGGCCTGGTCGACACGCACGTCCACGTCAACGAGCCGGGGCGGACCCACTGGGAGGGCTTCGACTCGGCGACCAGGGCGGCGGCCGCGGGCGGCGTGACCACGATCATCGACATGCCGCTCAACTCGCTGCCGCCCACCGTGGACGTGGCGGCGTTCGAGGTCAAGCTGCGGGCGGCCCGCGGGCAGTGCCACGTGGACGTGGGGTTCTGGGGCGGCGCGGTGCCGGGGAACGCCAAGGACCTCGCGCCCCTGCGCGAGCGCGGCGTCTACGGGTTCAAGTGCTTCCTGTCGCCGTCGGGCGTGGAGGAGTTCCCGCCGCTCACGCCCGGCGAGGTGCGGCAGGCGATGGCGGAGATCGCCGCGTTCGGCGGCGTGCTGGTGGTGCACGCCGAGGACCCGGCGCTGCTGGCCGAGCCGTCGGGGCCGACCTACCGGGAGTTCCTGGACTCGCGGCCGGGGGCGTCGGAGCGCAGCGCCGTGGAGCAGGTGGTCCGGCTGGCCGCCGAGACCGGCGTCAGGGCGCACATCCTGCACGTCTCCAGCGCCGAGTGCCTGGACGTCCTGGAGGCGGCGCAGGCGGACGGCGTGCGCGTGACGGCCGAGACCTGCCCGCACTACCTGACGCTGGCGGCCGAGCGCGTGCCCGAGGGGGCGACCGCGTACAAGTGCTGCCCGCCGATCCGCTCGGAGGCCAACCGCGACCTGCTGTGGGACGGGCTGGCCAGGGGCGTGCTGAGCTGCGTTGTGTCCGACCACTCGCCGTCGACCGCCGAGCTCAAGGTGCCCGACTTCGCCGCGGCCTGGGGCGGCATCGCCTCGCTGCAGCTCGGCCTGCCCGCGATCTGGACCGAGGCCGCGCGGCGGGGGTACGGGCTGGCGGACGTGGTCCGCTGGATGTCCGCCAATCCAGCAGCGATGGCTGAAATTTCTGGAAAAGGTGCCATAAAGGTGGGCAATGATGCCGATCTAGTCGCCTTCGACCCCCACGCCGACAACCTGATCGACGCCTCCCTCCTGCACCACAAGAACGCGGTCACCCCCTACCACGGCAGCACGCTCAAGGGCGCCGTCCTGACCACCTGGCTGCGCGGCCGGCCGGTGGACGGCGTACCGCACGGAAGATTCCTGTTGGGAGAGCAGTAGATGTCCTGTTTCACCACCCTGCCCGATCTCGCCCTCCGCAGCCTCGGCGGCTCCGTCGTGGCGGCCAGCGACGAGTCGTTCGCCGAGAAGGAGAGCCTGATCAGGCCGGGGCGTCCCGGCTTCATGGCCGACACGTTCGGCAGCAAGGGGCAGGTGTACGACGGCTGGGAGACCCGCCGCCGCCGCGATCCGGCCGGCTCTCCCGGCCACGACTGGGCCCTGGTGCGCCTCGGGCTCCCCGGCGTGATCCGCGGCGTGGTGATCGACACGGCCTGGTTCAAGGGCAACTACCCGCCCAGCGCCTCCGTCGAGGCCGCCTCGGTCGAGGGATATCCGTCGCCGGCCGAGCTGCTGGCGGCCGAGTGGGTGGAGATCGTACCGGTCGTGGAGCTCAAGGGGGACGCCGAGCACCACTTCGAGGTCGGCGACGAGCGCCGCTACACCCACGTACGCCTGAACATCCACCCCGACGGCGGCGTCGCCCGCCTGCGCGTGCACGGCGAGGTGCGGCCGGACCTGTCCCTCTACGAGGGGCTCGGCCTCGACCTGGCCGCCCTGGCGAACGGCGCCCGCGTCACGGCCTGCTCGAACGACTTCTACTCGGCGCCCGACAACGCCATCGCCCCAGGGCTGGCCCGGCACCAGGCGGAGGGCTGGGAGACGGCCCGCCGCAGGGGGGAGGGCAACGACTGGCTGCTCATCCGGCTGGCCGGGCGCGGCGTGATCAGGCTGGCCGAGATCGACACCACGAACCTGCTCTTCAACGCCCCAGGCTCGGTCTCGCTGACGGGCCTCGACGGCGAGTCGGAGGTGGAGCTGCTGCCCAGGACCCGGCTGCAGCCCGACACCCCGCACCGCTTCCGGCTCGACCGCCCGAGCCCCGTCACCCACGTGCGGGTGGACATCTACCCGGACGGCGGCCTGGCCAGAGTCCGGCTCCACGGCCACCTGACCTGACCTGACCTGACCTGCCCTGACTGTGGGGCGGACGGGGCCGCCCGGCTCACTGCCAGAGATAGACGGTGGAGCCCTGCGGCCGCTCGCTGTTGGGCAGCGGCCGCTGGTACTGCACGACGCCCCGGTTGCCCAGCCGCTGCACGCGCACGGTGAACCCGAGCGCCTCCAGCTCCGCCTTGGCGTCCTTGACGTCCTTGCCGATCACCGCGGGCACCAGGCCGAACTGCTGGTCGTCACGGGCCTGGTTGTCGCCGCGGAACCAGTCCCAGAAGTCCGTCTGGCAGCGCGCCACGGTGATCTGGGCCGGCGTGCCCTTGTCCACCTCGGACTTGGCCTTCGGCGCCTGGGCGATGACCGTGCACGGCTCGGCGTCGTCGTCGACCTCGTTGACCTGCACCTGGAAGCCCTGCCCGCCCAGGTATCCGGCGGCCTCGTCCTTCGGCATGCCGGTGACGTCGGGCATGACCATCCCGGCGCTGACCAGGATGTCGACCTTCGCGCCTTCCTTCACCTTCTCGCCCGCCTGCGGCGAGGTGCGGATGACCTTGTCCCGCTCGACCTCCAGGTTGGCCAGGCGCTTGACCGAGCCCACGGTCAGCCCGTCGGCGGAGATCGCCACGCGGGCGGCGTTGCCCGTCATGCCGGCCACGTCGGGCACGATCACGCGCTTGGGGCCGAGCGAGGGCACCAGCGTGATCGTGCTGCCCTTCTCCACCTCGGTCTGCGCCGCCGGGTCGGAGCGGAGGACCAGGCCCTCGCCCACCTTCTCGCTGTACTGTCCGTCGGCCTTCTTCACGGTGAAGCCGAGCGCGGTGGCGTTCTTCTCGGCCACCGCGAGGTTCTTGCCGACCAGGCTGGGGACGGCGATGTACTCGGTCTGCGAGAAGAACCACCCGGTCAGGCCGATCGCGACCACCATCACGGCGGCGAGCGCCACCAGGAACCAGTTCGGCCGGAACCCGCGCTTCTGCTGCTGCGGCGGCGTCTCGGCCCGTGGCTGGATCAGCGTGTGCATGGGCGCGGCCTGCGGCATCGAGGCCGCGGCGGAGGGCGTGCCGGTGTGCGGCTGGGACTGGGTCATCGCCGGATTGGTCATCCGCGGCAGCATCCGGTGCGCGTCCACGGCCGCCACCAGCATCGCGGTCGCGTCGGCCGGCCGGTCCTGCGGGTCGCGGGCCGTCGCGTGCGCCACCAGCGTGTCGACCAGCGGCGGCACCTCCGGCACGAACGAGGACGGCAGCGGCACCGTGTCGTGGACGTGCCGGTAGGCCACCGACATCGGCGTCTCGCCGTCGTAGGGCTGCTGGCCCGTCACCAGCTCGAACAGCATGATGCCGGCGGCGTAGACGTCGCTGCGCACGTCGGCGCCGCCCGTGGTCACCTGCTCGGGCGACATGTAGCCGATCGTGCCGATCATCACGCCCGTGCGCGTCTGGTTCGTCGCCTCGATGGCCCTGGCCAGACCGAAGTCGACGACCTTGACCCGGCCGTCGTCGGTCATCAGGACGTTTTCCGGCTTCACGTCGCGATGGACCATCCCGGCCTGGTGGGCCGCGCCGAGGGCGGCGAGCACCGGGATCATGATCTCGAGCGCCTCTCGGGCAGGCAGCCTGCCGCGCTCGCGCAGGATGTCGCGCAACGTCCTGCCGGGCACGTATTCCATCGACAGGTAGACGACATCGTTGTCAGTGCCCTGGTCGAAGACGTGCACCACGTTGGGATGAGAGAGACTGGCCACCGACTTCGCCTCGCCGATGAACCTCCGGACGAAGGCCGGGTCCTCGGCGAGCGAGCGATGCATGACCTTCAGCGCCACCGTCCGGTCGAGCCGGATGTCCAGCGCCAGGTAGACGGTCGCCATACCGCCCCGGGCGATCCGGCTCTCGATGCGGTAGCGCCCATCGAGGAGCCGCCCGACCAGGGGGTCCGCAGTCGTCGTATCCACCCCGCTGAGTTTACGGGCGTTTTGCCACTGGGAGGGCCCGACCGCCCGAAACCGATGCGGAGCCGTGCTCGTCGCGGCGTGTCGCTACGCCCCCGGGCTGCGTCGAGACAGTCGTCACGGCGTCACGGCGTCATCGGGGAGGAGGCCTCGGCGTAGCGCCTGCGCGGGATGCGGCCCGCCTGGCGCGCAAGCCGCCCCGCCACCACGGCCGCCTTCATCGCCGCCGCCATGAGATCGGGCCGCTGCGCCCTGGTCACGGCCGTGGCCAGCAGCACGGCGGCACAGCCGAGCTCCATCGCCAGCGCGGCGTCGCTGGCGGTGCCGATGCCCGCGTCGAGGATGACCGGCACCGAGGCGGCCTCCACGATCAGCTCGATGTTGTGCGGGTTGCGGATGCCCAGCCCCGAGCCGATCGGCGCGCCCAGCGGCATCACCGCCGCGCAGCCCGCCTGCTCCAGCCGCCGGGCCAGCGCCGGGTCGTCGCCGATGTACGGCAGCACCACGAACCCGTCCGCCACCAGCCGCTCGGCCGCGTCGAACGTCTCGATCGGGTCGGGCAGCAGCGTCCGCTCGTCGGAGATGACCTCCAGCTTGACCCAGTTCGTGCCGAGCGCCTCCCTGGCCAGCCGCGCCGTCAGCACGGCCTCGCCGGCGGTGAAGCAGCCCGCCGTGTTCGGGAGCACCTTGATGTCCCGCTCCCGCAGCACGTCCAGGACCGAGCCGCGGGCGCCGGGGTCGAGGCGCCGCATGGCCACCGTGGTCAGCTCGGTCCCCGACGCGGCCAGCGCCTGGTCGAGCACCTCGAGCGAGGGAGCGCCACCGGTGCCCATGATGAGCCGGGAGCCGAACTTCTCCCCGGCGATGATCAGTTCATCCACCTTGCACCGCCGTCAGAACCTCCACGCGGTCACTGTCGCCGAGCACCGTCGTCTCCCAGGTGCTCCGCGTGACCACCTCGTCGTTCACGGCCACGGCCACTCCGGTGGTGGCCGTGGTCAATGTGCGTACGGCCTGCGCCACGGTGGTGCCGTCGGCCACCTCGTGCGCGGCCCCGTTGATCGTTACGTTCATGAAATATCCCGAAATCTTTCCGGTGAGCACAGAGCCGCCAGCTCACCCTCCTCGCCCAGCAAGATGGCCGTGGTGAGCGGCGCCAGCAGCACGCCGCCCCGATGGTGCCCCGTGGCCAGCGTGAGCCCGGGCCTCCCGCTCGGGCCGATGACCGGCAAATTGTCCGGCGTGCCCGGCCGCAGCCCGGCCACCACGTCGGCGACCTCCAGCTCGGTGACCCCCGGCACCAGCTCCCTGGCGTCGCGCAGCAGCTCGTAGAGGCCGCCCGCCGTCACCCTGGTGTCGAACCCCATCTCCTCCTGAGTGGCCCCGACCACCAGCTCGCCGTCGCCCCTGGGGACGAGGTAGACGGACGCGCCGTGCACGGTGCCGCGCACGCATCGGCTGAGCAGCGGCTGCGGGGAACGCAACCGCATGATCTGCCCCTTGACCGGCCGCACGGGCACGTCGGCCAGCTCGGCACTCCACGCCCCGGCCGCGAGTGTCACCTGGTCCGCCCGGATCTCCGGCACCTCCGCCGCCTCGTGAAGACGCACCCCCACGACCCGGCCGCCGTCGCCCTCGGTCAGCAGCCCGGTGACGCGGGCGCGTACCAGGGGCACCTCCAGCCGCTCCAGGGCCGCGAGCAGCGCGGCCGTCACGCGGCGCGGGTCCACCCAGGCGTCGCCGGGAGCCAGCAGCCCGCCGCGCACGGAAGGCGCCAGCATGGGCTCCAGGCGGCGGCACTCGCGCCCCGTCAGCCGCTCGACCGGCAGCCCGAGCTTGTCCATGTACGCCGCGAGCTCGTCCAGCGCCACGAGGTCGTCGGACCCGAAGGCCACGTCGAGCGTCCCGTCCGAGCGCAGGTCCAGCCCCGTCCGCGGCCCGTCTAGCCCGGCGTCCGCGGCCAGCTCGGCGGCGAACCCGGGCCAGCGGCGCAACGACGCCACCCCGAGCCGCAGCAACGGCGCCTCGGTGTAGGCGACCTCGCTGACCGGGGCCAGCATCCCCGCCGCCGCGTGCGAGGCCCCGGAGGCCGGAGCCGGGTCCACCACGGTGACGGGCCGCCCCGCGCGGGCCAGCCGCCAGGCGATGGAGAGCCCGACGACCCCGCCACCCACGATCACATCCACATGCGCTCCCTTCGCCGGCATGATCCGGATCAGGTGTCTTGCGGTCGAAGGCCCGTGAAGCCTTCCTCTCAGCCCGGTCTCGGCCGGACTCCCGCGCGTCTTTCGTTCACAGCCTACGGCCTCGGTGCGACGTCCAGGCACCGCCCCCGTTATGGTCATGAACGTGAACCATGTCGTGGTGGTAGGAGCGGGCCTGGCCGGAGTGCGCACGGTGGAGGCGCTGCGCGGACGGGGATTCAACGGCAGGATCACCCTGATCGGCGAGGAGCGGCACCGGCCCTACGACCGCCCGCCGCTGTCCAAGGCCGTGCTGTTCGGCGACGCCGACACCAGCTTCGTCGAGACCGACCTGGCCGCGATGGACGTCGACTTCTGGCCGGGCGTCAGCGCCAAGTCCCTGCGCAGGGGCGTCGTGGAGACCACCGAGGGCGAGCTGGGCTACGACGGCCTGGTGATCGCCACCGGAGCCGAGCCGATCAGGCTGCCCGGCGACGGTCCGCAACACGTGCTGCGCACGCTCGACGACGCCCACGAGCTCAGGGCCATGCTCGTTCCAGGCGCCCGCGTCGCGATCATCGGCGCGGGGTGGATCGGCGCCGAGGTGGCCACCGCCGCCCGCCGCGCGGGCTGCGCCGTGACGGTCATCGAGGCGGGCTCCGCCCCGCTGGCCACCGCCGTGGGCGCCGAGATCGGCGCCCGCACCCTGCCCTGGTACGAGGGCATCGACCTGCGGCTGGAGACCATGGTCGACTCGGTGGACGAGGGCGGCGTGCGGCTGGTGGGCGGCGAGTTCGTCGAGGCCCACGTGGTCGTCACCGGCATCGGCGTCCGCCCGGCGATCGGCTGGCTGGCCGACGCCGACATCGACCTGCACAACGGCGTCGTCACCGACGAATACCTGCGCGCCTCGCTGCCGGACACCGTCGCCGTCGGCGACTGCGCGGCCTGGTGGTCGCGCCGCTGGCGCAGCCGGCTCCGGATCGAGCACTGGGACACCGCGCTCAACGCCCCCGAGGTCGCCGCGGCGAGCCTGCTGGGGGAGGAGGTCGCCTACGATCCGGTGCCGTACTTCTGGTCGGAGCAGTTCGGTCACATGGTCCAGTACGCGGGGCACCACCCGGCGGGCGAGCGCCTCGTCTACCGGGGCGATCCCGCGGGCAAATGGTCGGCCGTCTGGCTCACCGGCGACGACACTCTCGCCGCCGTGCTGTCCGTGGACCGGCCGCGCGACCTCGTACAGGGACGCCGGATCATCGACGCGGGGCACCGTCTCGACGCCGAACGCCTGGTAGATCCAGATGTCCCCCTACGGGATTGTGTTGTTTGAGCAAGCACGGCATGTGGTAGTTGTGGTTTCGTGACGCTTTCTGTTGCACAGATCGACCGGGAGACCGACCAGCTCGTAGACGAGTGGCTCACTCTCCCCGAAGTGGCCTCGCGCCTGGACCTATCGCTAGGGCGGGCCAAGCAACTCCTTAAGGATCACAAGCTGCTCGGCGTGCGCCGAGGGAGCGGCGGGCCACAGGTGCCCGCGGTGTTCCTGGATGGAAAGGACGTGATGAAGGGCCTGCCCGGCACGCTGACGGTGTTGCAAGACGCCGGTTACGACGATGTCGAGTCGCTCCGTTGGCTCTTCACCCCAGACGAGTCCCTGCCCGGGTCGCCCATTCAGGCGATCAAGGCCGGCCGTCACACAGAGGTCAAGCGGCGTGCCCAAGCCCTCGGTTTCTGAGGCCCGCCTCTATCTCTGCACAGACGGCCGCCGCGACCGCGGCGACCTGGCAGAGTTCCTCGATTCGGTGCTGGCCGGCGGCGTGGACATCATCCAGCTGCGGGAGAAGGGCCTGGAGGCACGCGAAGAACTCGCACTCCTCGAAGTCTTCCGCGACGCCTGTGACCGGCACGGCAAACTGCTGGCCGTCAACGACCGGGCGGACATCGCTTACGCCGCCCGGCCCGACGTGCTCCACCTGGGGCAGGACGACCTCCCTGTGACGGTCGCGCGAGAGATACTCGGCGACGACATCGTCATCGGGCGGTCCACCCACTCCATCGCCGAGGCTTCCGCCGCGGCCGTGGAGGAGGGCGTCGACTACTTCTGCTGCGGGCCGATCTGGCCCACGCCCACCAAGCCAGGGCGCCACGCTCCCGGCCCGCCGCTGCTCCGGCACGCGGCGTCGCTGGGCGGCACGCGGCCCTGGTTCGGGATCGGCGGCATCGACCTCGGCAACCTCGACGAGGTGATGTCGTACGGCGTGCGCCGGGCGGTGGTGGTCCGGGCGATCACCGACGCGGAGGATCCCGGGGCGGCCGCGGCGGAATTCGCCAAGAGGCTGTCGGCCTGCTGACCCTGGAGGCGCCCGCAGGCACCCGGGCGCCTCCCACGACCGCGCTCTTCAGCATGCCCGCACGCGCCGCGCGCCGGCGGCCGGAGCACGGCGGTCAGGTCGCGCGTGGACGCGGTGGTCGCGCGTGGACGTGGGGTACGAGGCGGTCAGGTTTTGCGGGAGGTGGCGGCGATGGCCAGCTCCATCAGCGCGGCGCGGGACTCCGTCGTGACGGGGGCCTCGTCGAGCGCGGCCAGCGCCTCGCCCAGATAGTCGCTGATCAGATCCTCGCACTCCTGCAACGCCCCGGTGTCGTCGATGATCTGCCGCAGCGTCTCCACCCCGGCCTCGTCGAGCCCGGGATCACCCAGCAGGCGCCGCACGGACTCCGCGTCGCCGGGGGAGGCCGCGGCCAGCGTGCGGGCCACCAGCATGGTCCGCTTGCCCTCCCGCAGGTCGTCGCCCGCGGGCTTGCCCGTCTGCGCCGGGTCGCCGAACACCCCAAGGATGTCGTCGCGCAGCTGGAACGCGATCCCGACCCGGCGGCCGTAGCCGGTGCACAGCTCGTCCATCCACGGCGCCAGCCCGCCGGACGCGAGCACCAGCCCCAGCCGGAGCGGCTGCTCGACCGAGTATTTGCCGCTCTTGAACAGCGCCACCCGCAACGCCGACTCGAACGTGTTCTCCCCGTTCGCCTGTTCGAGCAGGTCGAGATACTGCCCGCACATCAGCTCGGTGCGCATGTGGTCGTGAATCGGCTGGGCCGCCTCCAGCGCCTCGCGTGGCAGCCCGCTGGTGCGCCACATCTCGCCCGACCAGATGAGCAGCAGGTTGCCCAGCAGGATCGCGGCGCCCTCGCCGAACTGCGCCGCGGAGCCGTGCCAGCCGGACTTCTCGTGCATCGCCTGGAAACGGCGGTGCGCGGACGGCATGCCCCTGCGCAGATCGCTCTTGTCCATCACGTCGTCGTGCACGAGCGCGCTGGCCTGCAGCAGCTCCAGCGAGGCCGCGGCGGTGAAGATCTCGGGCACGTCGGTGCCGCCCGCCCCTCGCCAGCCCCAGTAGCAGAAGGCGGGGCGCAGCCGCTTGCCGCCGGACAGGAGCTCGTCGGCGGCCGTGCGCAGCGGCGCGAGCACGGGGTCGCCCGGCGCGGGCAACTGCCGTTCGACGAAGGCTCCGATGGCGCGCTCGACCTGCGTGCGCAGGGCATCCATGCCGGCGGCGTCAATGGTCATGCCTTGAGACTAGTAGGAGAGCGGAGGCGGTCGGATCTCCAGGCACCTGTATGGCGGCTGGTTCCGGCGATGTGGCTGTAACCTTGAGCCCATGGCGCTTGGTCGACCCTCCATCCGGCCCGATCGTGTTCCCACCGTCCGCGAGTTGCTCGCCGGCGGGGGCCGGTCGTTCTCCTTCGAGTTCTTCCCCCCGAAGACCGACGAGGGCGAGCGCCAGCTGTGGCGGGCGATCAGGGAGCTCGAGTCGCTGCGGCCGACGTTCGTGTCGGTGACCTACGGCGCGGGCGGCTCCACGCGTGACCGCACGGTCGACATCGTGGAGCGGATCGCCCACGACACGACCCTCACGCCTGTGGCGCATTTCACGGCCGTCAACCACTCGATCCGCGAGCTGCGCCACCTGGTGGGGCGCTTCGCCGACGCCGGGGTGCGCAACATCCTGGCCGTTCGCGGCGACCCTCCCGGCGACCCGGGCGCCGACTGGGTGCAGCACCCGGAGGGTGTCCTCTACGCGGAGGACCTGGTGCGGCTGATCAGGCAGGCGGGTGACTTCTGCGTCGGCGTGGCCGCCTTCCCCTACAAGCACCCGCGCTCGCCGTCCATCGAGTCCGACACCGAATACTTCGTGCGCAAGTGCCGGGCGGGCGCCGACTACGCGATCACGCAGATGTTCTTCCAGGCGGACGACTACCTGCGCCTGCGCGACCGGGTGGCCGCGCAGGGCTGCGAGACGCCGATCATCCCGTGCATCATGCCGGTGACGCAGATGAGCACGATCGCGCGCTCCGAGCAGCTGTCGGGGGCGCCGTTCCCGCCGGACGTGGCGGCCCGCTTCGAGGCGGTGGCCGACGACCCGGCGGCGGTGCGGCGGCTGGGCATCGACCACGGGGCCGAGCTGTGCCAGCGGCTGCTGGACGAGGGCGCGCCGGGGATCCACTTCATCACGTTCAACCGCTCCAGCGCCTCGCGCGAGGTCTTCCAGCGTCTGGAGCCGGCGCAGCTGTCCGCCTGACGCCGCTCTTCCCTTATTTCCGGTACGGCGGAGCCGTCCGGGCCCGGCGGCCTGGTGCTGTCAACGCGCCTTCGAGAGTGGGCCCGCCACCCGCCCGCAGGGGGACCGGGCGGGTGACGGACCAGGGGACAGTAGCCGACGAGTAAAGGGTCAGTTACTTTCTGTAATAGAAGATGCCCCTGGTCATGCGGAGCAAACCCGAGAGTCACAATCTCATCAGGTGTAACGCTCAGGTCAAGGGCAGGGGGCGCCCGACGATCGCGTACTCCTCGTAGCCGCCGGGGAAGACGAACCGGCTCAGCAGGTCCGTGAACCCCAGGCTGGCGTAGAGGTGGCGGGCGGCCGTGGGGCGATCGTGGGTGGACAGGAGCGCCGAGCGCTCGCCGCGTCCCGCGCACAGGGTCTGGATCATCGCGCGGCCGATGCCCTTGCCCTGATAGTCGGGGTGGACGTGGACCTCGGCCAGCTCGAAGGCGTGCCCGAGCCAGGCATGGGCCACCTCGTCGCCCGACTGCGCGGCCAGCGCCCGCAGCACCACGTCGTGCCACCACTGGCCGGGTGCGCCGCGGAAGCCGTAGGCGAAGCCGACGGTCGTGATTCCGGGGTCGTGAATGGCGCGGGACGAATCGTGCAATTCTGCGAAATAACACTGGAAATGGGGATATGTCCCGTGATTTCGCATGATGGTCTTGCGGCCGGTGATCTGCTCCTCCGGCGGGTTCATGGCCGCCGTGTAAATGTCGATCACCGTCTCCAGCTGCTCAACGAACTCGGCCGGACCCGCCCCGCGAAACTCGATCACCCGTCGCACATTACTCGACGTCCACGGGCGTACCCCCGGTGATGCGCACCAGCTCGTCGAACGTCGTCGGGAACACCGTCAGCGGGTGGCCTCCCGCGGCCCACACCACCTCGTGCTTGCTCAGCCAGTTGTCCACCAGCGTCCGCACGGGTGCCGGGTGGCCGACCGGGGCCACGCCGCCGATGGGCTGGCCGGTGGCGGTCCTGACGAACTCCGGCGTCGCCCGGCGTACCTTCGCCACCCCCGCCGTGCGGGCGATCAGCTCCACGTCCACGCGGTGCGCCCCGCTCGTCAGCACCAGCAGCGGCGCGCCGTCCGCGTCGAAGATCAGGCTGTTGGCGATGGCCCCGACCTCGCACCCGAGCTGGGCGGCGGCAGTCGCGGCCGTGGGGGCCTTCTCCGGCAGGACGACGATCTCACCGGTCGCGCCCAGCTCGCGCAACGCGGATTCCACCACAACGGCATTCGCCGGCAACTTCTCAGACATGAGCACACTCTAAACAGGTTGACCGGTTCATTACCGGTGCATGGTGATTGGTGTAGGGTCCACTGATCCGGTCGTTAATGGTATGAGAGGTGGTACGGGTGGGGGCTCGACGCTTGCCCGGAATGGCTGCTCTCGCGACGGCTGGGGCCGTCGTACTCACGGGCGTGCTCACGGGCTGCGGCACGCAGGCGGGGCCGCGGCATTCACCGGCCGCGCCGGTCACGACATCGGTCACCGCCCCTGACACGCCCGCGGCCGGCGCCGGCTCCGGCCCGGCCTCGGGGCGCACCACCACCGCGCCGCGCAAGACGCTCAAGCTCGGCGCCAAGGGCAAGTCCGTCACCTGGCTGCAGCGGCGGCTGACCGAGCTCGGCTACCAGCCGGGCAAGGCCGACGGCCGCTACGGCGGCACGACGCTGGCCGCGGTGTGGGCGTTCCAGAAGGTCAACGACATCAAGCCGACCAGCACCGTCGCCAAGCGCACGTGGGACGCCCTGGAGGCCCCGAAGCCGCCCAAGATCCTGGTCAGGAACGGCAAGCCGACCCGCGCCGAGGTCAACCTGACCAAGCAGATCATGGTCCTGTACGTCGGCGGCCAGGTGAAGCTGATCACCCACGTGTCCTCGGGCAGCGGCATCCCCTACTGCGAGACCGCCACGTGGCAGGGCAAGGAGCAGCGCTTCTGCGGCTCGGCCAGCACGCCGACCGGCAACTACAAGACGACGTGGCGCGCCAGCGGGTGGCACAAGTCGTACCTCGGGGAGCTGTACAACCCCGTCTTCTTCAACGGCGGCATCGCCTTCCACGGGGCGCTGTCGGTGCCGCTCTACCCGGCTTCGCACGGGTGCGTGCGGATGCCGATGAACGTGGCCCAGGTCCTTCCCGGGATGCTCGGCAAGGGCGTGCCGGTGCACGTCCGGGGCAAGTTCCGGCGCGCCTGAGCGCGTTCTCCCACGTCCTGCGGCCCGGTGCTCTGAGCGATCTCAGGGCGCCGGGCCTTTTCGCGTCCCGGGCACGGCTCCTGGCGTCGTTCCGGGCGTGCCTTTGGGGGCGGATCCGGGCGTGGATCCGGGCGGCGATCTAGGTGCCATAACGCCCGCATAACCAGATTCAGTGACATGCGGGTTATGGGGTGCCTGCTGGACTCCCTCCTGACCTCTGGGGGGATCTCATGGCGACGACGTTCGCGCTGCGCGTGCCCGTACGGGCGGCGGCCCATCCGCACAAGGCGCGGCTGCGCTGGGTGCTGGCGGCGGGGTGGGCGGTCCAGGTGGTGCTGCGGCTGTGGTTGTACCGGTATCACACGGCACCCGTGGCGAACCCGGACGAGACCGGCTACCTCCTGGCCGCCCGATGGCTGGCCGGCGGGCCCGGCGCCGATCTGACGGGCTCGACCTTCTACCAGGCCGGGTACGCGTTGCCGCTGGTCCCGATCTTCTGGCTCACCTCGGACCCGGTGCTGGCGTACCGGCTGGTGTTCGTGGTGGGCTCGGTGGTGGCGGCGGGGGCGTACCCGCTGGCGTACCTGCTGCTGCGGCGGC
>NZ_VCKX01000105.1 GCF_005889725.1 Nonomuraea zeae | reverse complement strand
GGCACGTGGGGGGCGGCGCGGCGAGCAGAGGCTGATCCATGCCGCCAAGGGTGCCCCGGTGGGGCGGTGCTTATGGGGGCTGAACTGGATTCTGTGGATAAGTTCTGGCTATCCACAGGGCAGGGTTTGTTCGCTCGCTCTGACGCTCTGTTGGACGGCTCTGATGCTCCGCTGGATGCCTGTCACGGTCCTTGCGCATGCGCGTAGATGGACGGCCGTCTCGGGCGTGCGTCTCACCGCTTCTGGCTGTGTCTCACCGCTGCGCCTTCAACCCCCCTTCGCCACTCCGGCGTGTATCAAAAACTACTGTGGCGCCCCATCACGGCCGCAGCCACCCGTCCGCTACCGCCGCCCCATCACGACCGCAGCCGTTCGTCCGCCGCCGCCCCACCACGGCCGCAGCCGCCCGTCCGCTCCCGGCGCCCCTTCGCCACCACCGGCGCCCGTGCTTACGCCCGCACCAAGCGGCCACACCGAGCCGACCACACCGAGCCGACCACACGAAGTGACCACGCGAAGCGACCCCATCAAGCCCCCGCACCAAGCGCCCGCACCAAGCTCCCGCCTCGCCCCGTGCTAGGCGACGAAGATGCAGAACGGATGCCCGGCCGGGTCGGCGTACACGCGAAGGGGCTCCTCGGGGTCATCGCTGCGGTCCAACAGCAGCCGGCCACCAAGCCGGAGTACGCGCTCATGCTGAACCTGCAAGCTCTCCACCGACTCCACGGTCAAGTCCAAGTGCAGTTGCTGCGGCACCCCACCCTCCGGCCAGGTCACTTCCGGCAGCTCGTCGACCTGCTGGAAGGCCATCCGGGAAGCACCGTCCGGAGCCCTGAGTACGAGCCAGTCGCGACCACAGTCATCCACTCGCCCCGCCTCCGGCGGCTCATCCCCAGGCCGGTAGACCAGGCCCAGCAGAGCTCGGTAGAACTCCGCCAGAGACCTGGCATCCGTGCAGTCGAGCACCACCTGACGCAGCTCGGGCACGCTTTCCCCGCCGACCGAACCGACCACACCGCCCACACCGCCCACACCGACCACCCTCCTCGTGATCATCCCCGCCCCCACCGACCTGAACTCTGCACGCCAGGTCAGCGACTAAACGCGAGGGCGGCGGATGGACAGACGTCGAGGAGCTCCAGACTCCTCCCCCGCCCGCATCGAGGCGGTCCCGGCCAGGAGCCAAGGCCCTAGGAGGGCGTGAGCGTGCGCAGGGCCGGGAGGACCTCTGCGGCCAGCAGCTCCGCCTGCTCGCGTGGATTCGGCCCGGCCGGCATGAAGTTCATCGACGTGAAGCCCAGTTCCGCGAACCCCGCGAGCACGTCGGTCACCTCCTGCGCCGACCCCGCCACCACCGCCCCTCCGTCCCCCGCGATCCCGCCGATGCGGAAAGGCACGTTGTACACGCAGGCCACATCCCGCCCGGCCGCCAAGACCTGCTCCCGCATGGCGGCCGCCTGCTCAGGCCGGGCGAAGCCGTACGAAGGGATCCAGCCGTCCGCCAGGCGGCCGGTCGCCTCCAGGGCGCGCTTCCCGTACGTCCCCAGCCAGATCGGGATCGGGCTGATCGGCTTGGGCTCCATGGCGGCCTGGTACGTGTGGTAGCGGGCGCCCTCGAAGGTCAGCTCCGGATCGGTCCAGAGCCCCCGGATGACGTGGATCGCCTCCACCATCCCGTCCACCTTCTCCCTCGGCGTCGGCACTCCCAGCCCGAACGCCCGGAACTCCTCGTCCGAGTAGCCGCCCCCGAGCCCGAGTATCAGCCGGCCGCCCGAGAGCCGGTGCAGCGTCTCGGCCATCTTGGCCACCATCGCGGGCGGCCGGTACGGCACCCCGAGCACCCTCGTAGCGACCCTGATCCGCGAGGTCGCGGCGGCGACCCAGGTCAGCATGGTCCAGACCTCGTACGTCGGCTCGCTCCCCGACGGATGGTCCGACGCCGACACGAAGTCATACCCGAGATCCTCGGCCGCCCTGGCGTCCCCCACGGGATCGGCGCCAGGCGCGGCCGAGGTCGAGATGCCCAATCCGAACATGTAAAGCCTCCCAGTGCTTGGTTTACATGTAACCTAAAGGTCGGTTACACGTCAACTAAGCTTGGGCGGCATGGAACCACGCTGGCTGGATGACGCCGAGTTCAGGGCCTGGATCGGCTATCGAAGAATGCGACTGCTCCTGGACGCGCAGGTCAGCCGGGACCTCCAGCACGACTCCGGCCTGTCGGCCCCCGACTACGACGTCCTTTCGGCGCTGACCTCCACCGAGGATCACCGGTGGCGGCTGACCGCGCTGGCCGACCGCATGCTCTGGTCGAAGAGCCGGCTCTCGCGGCACATCAGCAGGATGGAGCAGCGCGGGCTGGTCACCCGGGAGGGGTTCGAGGGTGACGGCCGTGGTGCCGTGATCGTGCTGACGGAGGGTGGGCTGCGGGCCATCCAGGAGGCGGCGCCCGATCACGTCGCGTCCGTCCGCCGCCACTTCATCGACCTGCTGTCGGCGGAGCAGATCGAGGTGCTCGGCACGGTCGCCGAGACGGTGCTGGCCCACCTGACCGCCGATGACGAAGACGAGGACGCCTGACCTCAGGGATGCAGCGACAGGCCCTTCAGCACCTTGTCCACCCCGTTCCTCGGGCCGTGGATCGCCACTCCCACCAGCGCCAGCTCATCGGCCGTCACGGCCCGCACAGCCGCCCGGTTGTCGGCGTCGTGCCCCGTCTTGAACATCTCCTCGATGTAGACGGCCACCTCCATCCCCCGTCCCGCCGCCTTCTCCCGTACGCCCCTCAGCTCCGCCAGATCCCCCGTATAAACCAGCACGGGCTGCCGGAACATCGGCAGGTACGCATTCCCCGACCCGTCCTCGTACGGCTCCCCGACGGTCTCCGGCACCCCGCCCGCCACCGCCGAGGCGAGGAAGGCGGTGACGTTGAGCCGCTGCCAGGCGGCCAGATCCGCGCGAACCACAATGCCGATCTTGGTATCGAAACGCATGGCCGCAGTCTCCACGCCCCGCCCCCGCCGCATCTTGTACGCTCGTGCGCCGTTCAGAAAAGCGACGTGCGCCGCTCCAGAGAAGCGACGCACGCAGCAGGCGGAAGCGGCACACGCAGCAGACGGCACCCGCACCCGCAGCAGAGCAGGCTCCTAGCCGGCCACGAAGGCCGACTGCCAGTCCGGGATCTCGTGGTAGCGCCGCAGCTCGGCCACCCCCGACAGGAACCCGCCCCACGCCGCGTACGGCGGCCTGGCCGTGTCGAACCCGCTCTGCACCAGCGTCAGCCGCGTCTTACCGCCCGACCCGTCAAGCTCCCACGTGCCCACCCCCGGCGCGCCCCAGTCGACGGAGAGCTTGCGCTCGGGCTCCAGCTCCAGCACCTTGGCCGGGTCCGGGTCGTTGTCGAACCCGCCCATCGCGAAGCGCCCGCCCACGCGCGGCTCGATCTCGATCTTGTACCCGAACCACCTGGTCACCGCCTCGGAGTCGATCAGCGACTCGAACACCTGGGCCGGCGACGCCGGGACCGTCACCTGCACCCGCATCTCCGTGGAGGTGAAGTCGACCTTCGGCGTGAGCTCCCGCCCCTCGAAGTGCTCGATCAGGTTGGCCAGCGCCAGATACCAGTACGTCTGGAGCACCCCCCGGATGCTCTTGCCGGTGATCACGTCCTGGAAGTCGAAGTGCGTCTGCGACAGGGTCAGGACGGTCGCGTCGCCGTCCTCCTCCAGCGTGAACTCGGTGGTCGTCTCCTCGCCGTCGAGCAGCCACGAGAACCGCAGCGTGCGCTCGTCCGCGTGCAGCAGCCGCTGGTGCGGCGCGTCGCCCTCGGGCGTGGTACGCCCCCAGAACCCGAACCTGCCGGGCAGCTCCACCTCCGCGTGCTCGGCGAGCCAGATCCGCAGCAGGGCGGGATCGGTCAGCGCATGGCGCACCTCCTTGAGCGGCGCCTGGACACGAACTCGAATGATCATGGGCTCAGTCACGCTCTACTCCTCTGAGATCGTCCGCCGGCTCGGCGACCGGCGGTGCGACGGCGGGCGCCGCAGGATCGCCGCCGGGTTCGGCGGCGGCCTTGGGGTAGCAGGCGACGGCGAGCTTGAACGCATCGCCTTCCGCGCCGCCATACCGGGTGAACAGGTCCTGCAACATGCCTTGCAACTCGCCCAGGAACTCCTGGCGGTCCTCGGGACGCACGTGGATCTCCCCTGACAGGCCGATGGACGGCAGCTCGGGCGCGTTCCTGTCGAGCGCCGCGATGTCGGCCTGGACCTCCTCCATGAGGTCGAGCAGGTAGCCCAGGCTCAGCTCGTCACGGGCCTTGCGCAGGCCGATCCGGCCCACCAGCCGGGGCGACAGCCAGTACGACCGCGCGCCGGCCTGGTAGATGCCCTCGTGGATGCCGCGCACCTTCCGCTCCGACACCAGGTCCACCAGCCCGGCCTCCACGAGCCGTTTGACGTGGTAGTAGACCCGCTGCGGCGTCTGCCCGAGCCGCTCGGCGACCTCCGAGCACGTGCGCGGCTCGGCCAGCTGCCGCAGCACCTCCACGCGCTGCGGCTTGAGCAGTGCCTCGGCCTGCTCGATCTCTTCCAGGTACAGGACGTCTCTCATCGCAAAAACAATCCTTTACATAAAAATCCTCTTTGTCAATACAGCGGCGACAATGGAGTGGTGCCGCATGACTGGTCCCGATACTGGCGGTCGCCCGACCGGCCGCTGGAGGCCATGCACGCCCACTTCGAGCAGCACGTCTACCACCGCCACAGCCACGAGACCTACTCATTCGGGGTGACGGAGACCGGCGCGCAGTCGTTCAGCTGCCGGGGCGGGGCGCACACGAGCGCGACCGGCATGGTCATGGCGTTCAATCCGGAGGACCCGCACGACGGCCACGCCACGGACGCGCTCGGCTTCACGTACCGGATCGTCCACATCGGCCCGGAGCTCGTCTCCGGCGCCCTTGCGGACGCGACGGGCCGCAAGGCCGGCCTGCCGGTCTTCGCCGCCCCGGTGGTCGACGACGCCGCCCTGGCGGGCGCGCTGCGCGCCCTGCACGCCGCGCTCCTCGGCGACGCGACGGCCCTGCGCCGCGACGAGCTGCTCACCGCCACGATCGCGGGCATCGTACGCCGCGCGGCCACGACCCCGGTCGCCCCGGCCGGCGGGCCGAGCCGGGCGGCCAGGATCGCCGGGCAGGCCAGGCAGGTGCTGCACGACCGGCTGCGCGACGACCTCACCATCGACGACCTGGCGCGGGCCACGGCCGCCAGCCGCTTCGCCGTCTATCGCGCCTTCAAGTCCGAGTACGGCCTGTCGCCGAGCGACTATCAGCGCCAGCTACGCCTGCGCACCGCCCGCACCCTGATAGCCGCCGGCACGCCGCTGGGCGAGGCCGCGGCCTCGACGGGCTTCGCGGACCAGAGCCACCTGACCAGATGGTTCACCCGCTGTTTCGGCATGACGCCCGGAGCCTTCCGCCAGGCGTCCCGGTGACCGGGCCACCGGCGCCGAGCCGGCTCACGGCCAGGAGCTGTCCTGGTCGGTGTCCCCGCCGGCCGACAGCAGCCGGAGGTCGGACTCGACCATGAGGGCCACCAGCTCGTCGAACGGCACCTTGGGCTCCCACCCCAGCTGCACCCGCGCCTTCTTCGGGTCCGCGCACAGCAGATCCACCTCGGCCGGCCGGTGCAGCGTCTGGTCCGTCACCACGTACTGCTCCCAGTCCAGCCCCGCCGCCGCGAACGCCGCCTGCGCCAGCTCCCTGACCGACTTCATCCGCCCGGTCCCGACCACGTAGTCCTCGGGCTTGGCGGCCTGCAGCATCAGGTGCATCGCCTTGACGTAGTCCCCCGCGAAGCCCCAGTCCCGCCTGGCCTCCAGGTTGCCCAGCCGCAGCTCCGAGGCCAGCCCGAGCTTGATCCGCGCCACCCCGAGCGACACCTTCCTGGTGACGAACTCGGCGCCCCGCCGCGGCGACTCGTGGTTGAACAGGATCCCCGACACGGCGAACATCCCGTACGACTCCCGGTAGTTCTGCGTCAGGAAGTGCCCGTACGCCTTCGCCACCCCGTACGGCGAGCGCGGGTGGAAGGCGGTGCGCTCGTTCTGGGGGGTCTCGCTGACCTGCCCGAACATTTCGGACGACGAAGCCTGATAAAAGCGGATCTGTCCGGGTGAGGCCGCTCCTCCGCCCCCTCGCGACACGCCCGAGCACACCCGGATGGCTTCGAGCATCCGCAGCACGCCCATCCCGGTCACCTCGGCCGTGAGCTCCGCCTGCTCCCACGACATGGGCACGAACGAGATCGCGCCCAGGTTGTACACCTCGTCCGGCTGGACCCGCTCCACCGCCGAGATCAGCGAGCCCTGATCCAGCAGGTCACCCCGCACCACCTGGACGTCGGAGAGCAGCTTGCGCATCCGCGACACGCGCGGGTTCGCCTGGCCCCTGGCCAGGCCCCACACCTCGTACCCCTGCTCCAGCAGGTGCTCCGCCAGATAGGAACCGTCCTGGCCCGTGATGCCGGTGATCAGAGCGCGCCTGGCCAAGGGGTCCTCCAACTATCGCTACCTGCGGTGGCCCGCCGGACGCGGCCCACCGTGCCGCATCCCTTTGGGACGGGAATGTACAGCTATGCGCCTGGATAGAGCATCAGGTCACCTAGAACACGTTCCACCGAACCACGCTCGGTTACAGCAACGTCGCAGTTCGCACGGCCTAAGACGGCCATTGTGAACAATTCTCGGTGACCTACCGAATGGTAGCCTTCTCGGACTAAGGTCATCTTTCACGGTACACGCCCGTCTCCGGGCCTTACCGGCGGAGAAAGGGGTGTCCGTGCGGGAGCGAATGCTGCGGATCGCGCTGCTGTCCTACCGCAGCAAACCCACCTGCGGCGGCCAGGGCGTCTATCTTCGCCATCTGAGCCGCGAGCTGGTGGAGCTCGGCCACCACGTCGAGGTGTTCTCCGGGCAGCCCTACCCAGAGCTGGACGAGGGCGTCATCCTGCGCGAGGTGCCCAGTCTCGACCTCTACCGCGACGAAGACCCGTTCAGAACGCCCAAGCTGCACGAGTACCGCGACTGGATCGACTGGCTCGAAGTCGCCACGATGTGGACCGCCGGGTTCCCCGAGCCACTGACGTTCACGCTGCGCGCCCACCGCGAGCTGAAGAAGCGGATCGGCGACTTCGACGTCGTCCAGGACAACCAGACCCTGGGCTACGGCCTGCTCGGCATCCAGAAGCTGTTCCCCGTGGTGGGCACGATCCACCACCCGATCAGCGTGGACCGGCGCATCGAGCTGGAGGCCGCCAAGGGCGCGAAGCGGCTGAGCATGCGCAGGTGGTACGGCTTCGTGAAGATGCAGTCCCGCGTCGCACCCCGCCTGAGCCCCATCCTGACCGTCAGCGAGTCGTCGCTGGCCGACATCCACCGCGACTTCAACGTCCCGCAGGCGAACATGCGGCTGATCCCGCTCGGGGTCGACACCCGCTACTTCCACCCGCGCCCGGACAAGCCCAAGCGCAAGGGCTCGATCGTCGCGGTCGCCAGCGCCGACTCCCCCATGAAGGGCGTGGCGACGCTGCTGCGCGCCGTGGCCAAGCTGGCCACCGAGCGCGACGTGCACCTCACCGTGGTCAGCAAGCCCACGCCCGGCGGCCCGACCGAGCAGCTCGTCCAGGAGCTGTCACTCCAGGACCGGGTCCGCTTCGTGCACGGCATCTCCGACGACGAGCTGGGCGAGCTGATCGCCACCTCGGAGACCTCCGTCGTGCCCTCGCTCTATGAGGGCTTCTCGCTGCCCGCCGTCGAGCACATGGCCTGCGGCACGCCCCTGGTGGCCAGCCGTACGGGCGCGTTGCCCGAGGTCGTCGGCGACGCGGCCATCCAGGTGCCGCCCGGCGACGCCGAGGAACTGGCCGCGGTGCTGCGCCGCCTGCACGACTCGCCCGAGGAGCGCGAGCGGGTGGGCCGGGCCGGCTACGACCGGGTCATGGAGCGCTACACCTGGCACGTCGTGGCCAAGAAAACCGTCGAGGCCTACCACGAGGCCATCGCGGCCCACCGAACCAGCTGACCTTAACGGAGGAGAACCGAGTGCTCACCGTGGACTTCGCCCGGCTGCCCGTCGGCCCTGGCGTGCGCGTGCTCGACCTGGGCTGCGGAGGCGGCAGGCACGCCTTCGAGGCGCTGCGCCGTGGGGCGGACGTGATCGCCTTCGACATGGACCAGACGGAGCTGGACAGCGTGGCGGCCATGTTCGTGGCGATGGACAAAGCGGGCGAGGTGCCCCAGGGCGCCACCGGCGAGACCGTCCAGGGCACCGCGCTGGACATGCCGTTCGAGGACGGCAGCTTCGACCGGGTGATCGCCGCCGAGGTGCTCGAGCACATCCCCGACGACATGGCGGCCATGGGCGAGCTCTTCCGCGTGCTCAAGCCGGGCGGCAGGGCCGCGATCACCGTGCCGAGCTTCCTGCCCGAGCGGGTCTGCTGGGCGCTGGACGAGGACTATCACACGGCTCCCGGCGGGCACGTGCGGATCTACACGCTGGCCGAGCTGTCGGCCAAGCTGAAGTCCATCGGTTTCGAGATCGGCCCGCACCACCACGCCCACGGCCTGCATGCGCCGTACTGGTGGATCAAGTGCGCGGTCGGCGTCAACAACGACGATCACCCGCTCGCGAAGGCGTACCACGAGCTGCTGGTCTGGGACATCATGAAGCGTCCCGCCGCGACCAGGATCGCCGAAGCCCTGCTCAACCCGATCATCGGCAAGAGCGTGGTCCTCTACGTCAGGAAGCCATGATCTCCCGCGAGGAGGTCGTCCGGACGGCCGGGAGCATCGCGGCGATGCAGCAGGACGACGGCGGGGTGCCCTGGCCGGAGGGACACGTCGACGCCTGGAACCACATCGAGTGCCTGATGGCCATGTCCGTCGCCGGGCTGGCCGAGCCCGTACGGCGCGGCTACGAATGGCTGGCCCGCAACCAGCGCGCCGACGGCTCCTGGCCGATGAAGCTGGTGGACGGCGTGCCGGTCGAGCCGGGCGGCGAGACGAACCACGCCGCCTACATCGCGGCCGGCGTCTGGCACCACCACCTCGTCACCGGCGACCGGGCCCGCACCGAGGAGAGCTGGCCCATGGTCAAGGCCGCGCTCGACTACGTGGTGGGGCTCCAGACCGAGCGCGGCGAGATCGTCTGGGAACGCGACGCGCAGGGCAGGGCCTCGGCGTACGCGCTGCTCACCGGCTGCTCCTCCATCCACCAGGGGCTGCGCTGCGGCGTTCTGCTCGCCGACCATCTCGGCGACCCGCAGCCGCACTGGGAGCTGGCCGCCGACCGGCTGGCGCACGTGCTGTCGGCGCATCCCGAGGCGTTCGCGGACAAGAGCCGCTACTCCATGGACTGGTACTACCCCGTGCTCGGCGGCGCCGTACGCGGGCGGCAGGCGTTCGAGCTGCTCGAACGCGAGTGGTCGACGTTCGTGGTGCCCGGGCTGGGCATCAGGTGCGTCTCCGACCAGCCGTGGGTGACGGGGGCGGAGACCTGCGAGCTGGTGCTGGCGCTCGACGCGCTGGGCGACCGGGACCGGGCGCTCAAGCTCTTCTCCGACATGCAGCACCTGCGGCACGAGGACGGCTCTTACTGGACCGGCTGGCAGTTCGCCAACCGCAAGCACTTCCCCCACGAGCGCTCCGGCTACACCGCCGCCGCCGTGATCCTGGCCGCCGACGCGCTGCTGCAGCTGTCGCCCGGCTCCGGGCTGTTCCGCGACATCGCGGGTACGTCCGTGTTCGATCCGGAGGTCTGCGGATGCGCAGCCGGTACGGGATCGCGGCTCCCCGAGGGCCTCTGACCCGACTTGGGGGCGCACAAGGGCTTTTGCGGGTTCTTTGCCGGGGAAATCCGGTGCGCCGCCGGTGAAAGGCGCATTGGGGTTACTAGCTTCGTGAGTGGCCGTACGAGGCGTCTTCGGGGGAAGCGTGGGCGACACGGGCACAACATCGTTCTTGGATCAGGTCAGGACCGAGCCGACACTGTCCCCAGCCAGGGGGCTGCGGAGGTTCCTGGCCAAGGATCCGCTGGAGTCCGATCTGAGCCGGCGAAGGTTCCGGCTCAGGGACGGAGCTTCTCCGACAGTTTTCACCAATGCTGAAAAGTCGTATGTCTTCGGCTTCAACGCGGTGATGTCGAGAGAAGTAGAGAAGGTCGAGGAGATTTCGCAAGAGCAGCGCCCCTTCGGCTACGAGGGCGCGGCGGCTGCCTGCACCGTACTCGACCTGCTCACGCTGACACGGGGCCGGCGCCTTCACGAGCTACTTGCCGGCCCCGCCCAGCATCACCGGCACGCCGCCTACCTCGGCGCCGGTCGCGGGTACGCGCTGCTGCGGCTGCGCCCGGTATGGGGCGCGCGGCGGGCCCACCCGCTGCTGCGCTGGCTGGCGGTGGACGGGTTCGGGTTCCAGTGGAGCCTGACCAGGACCGACCGCATGGTGGGCGAGCGCACCATGCCCGACCTGCTCACGCGGGCCCACTGCGCGGTGTTCGACCAGGGGCTGGGCCGGCTGCTCTGGTACCACGACTGCGCCTCGCCCGACGACGTCTCCGCCCGGATCACCGGATATCCGGCGGCGCGGCGGGCCGACCTGTGGAGCGGGGTCGGGTTCGCCGCGACCTACACGGGCGGAGCCGAGATCGAGGAGCTGTGGTGGCTCACCGAGTTCGCGGCGGCCGACGGGTTCCGCGCCCACCTGGCGCAGGGATGCGCGTTCGCCGTGGCCGCCCGGCTGCGCTCGGGGGCGCTGCCCGAGCACGCGGCGCAGGCCGTGCCGATCCTGGCCGGGGCCGAGCCGGACGAGGCGGCCTCGTGGACGGACCGGGCGCTCATCGCGCTCGGGCACGAGGCGCACACCCACGAGGACTTCCAGAGCTGGCAGTCGCAGACCCGCCGCTCCTGGACCCGCCGCGAGCGCCACTAGCGCCGTACACCTCCTGGTTCAGGACTGCGAGGCGCATTCCGGAAGGCGAGCGTCCGGAACCAGCCCTAGCATGCCGACCATGACCGACGACACCGTCATCAACGAGCCGTCCCTGACCGCCGGCGAGGTCGAGATGCTGCTGTTCGCCCTCGACCGTTCCCGTGCCCAGTTCGCCTGGAAGACCGGCGGCCTGGACGCCGCCGCGCTGAACCGGCCGCACCCGCCGAGCGCGATGACCCTGGCCGGGCTGATCAAGCACCTGACCAGGGTCGAGGAGGAGACCTCGGCCTGGCGCCTGTTCGGGGAGCGGCCCACGCCGCCCTGGGACACCGCGGAACACGGCTGGGAATGGGCGGCCGCCGCCGCAGACACGCCCGGCGAGCTCTACGCCCGCTGGCGCGAGGCCGTCGCCCGGACCCGGGCCGCCGTGGCCAGGGTGCTCGCCGACGGCGGACTCGACCGGCCCGCCGGGTTCACCGTCACCGAGGACGGCCGCGCGCCCAACGTGCGCCGGATCCTGGTCGACGTGCACGACGAGTACGCCCGGCACGTCGGCCACACCGACCTGTTCCGCGAGGCGATCGACGGCCTGGTGGGCGAGGACCCGCCCCAGGCGGGCTGAGGCCCCGTACGAGGACCCAGGGGGCGTTCGCTAGATGCCGGGTCCGGTCCGCTCCAGCACGCGGAGCGAGCCGTGCACGGACACCTCCTTGAACGCTCCCGACTCCAGCGCCCGCAGATAGACCCGGTACGGCGCCTGCCCGCCGTCGGCGGGGTCGGGGTAGATGTCGTGGAAGACCAGCGCCCCGCCGTCCATGACGTGCGGCGCCCAGCCCTCGTAGTCGCGGGTCACCGGCTCGTCGGAGTGACCGCCGTCGATGAACAGCATCCCCAGCGGCGTGCTCCAGAGCCGGGCGACCCGCTCGGACCGGCCGACGATCGCGATCACCTCGTCCTCCAGGCCCGCCGCCGCGATCGTGGTCCTGAACGTCGGCAGCGAGTCCATCTTCCCGAACCGGGGGTCCACCAGCGTCGGATCGTGGTGCGCCCACCCCGGCTGGATCTCCTCGGACCCCCGATGGTGATCCACCGTGACCACCACGGACCCGGCCTGCCTGGCCGCCGCCCCGAGGTAGATGGCGGACTTGCCGCAGTAGGTGCCGATCTCGCAGACGGGCCCGAGCTTGCCGTACTGGCAGGCGACCTCGAACAGGGCGAGACCCTCCTCGGCGGGCATGAATCCCTTGGCGTGCTTCGCTGCGTAGCGTAGCTCTGGCGGCATCGACATAGGGATGCACCCTAGCCGAACCGAATAACATTCCAGCGAGCCCTTGCAGGCGTCTTCTGTAACCTGTTCTACTTGGCAGCGTGAATCAGCGCGCTCGCATCGCGATGTCGGACGAGGACGTCACGGCGTTTCTGGAGGCCGCACGCAAGCTGCAGCTGGCCACGATCAACCCGGACGGCACCCCGCACCTGGTGACGATGTTCTACGGCCTGGACGAGGGACGGATCGCGTTCTGGACCTACGCCAAGGCGCAGAAGGCGCTCAACCTGGCCCGCGACCCGAGGGTGAGCTGTCTGGTCGAGGCCGGCGAGGACTACGGGGAGCTGCGGGGCGTCCTGCTCTACGGCAAGGCCCGGCGGGTGGACGACCGGGAGCAGGTCATGGCCATCGGCATGACGGTCGCCCGCAGGATGACCCCTGGCGTGCCGGACGAGCTGCTGCGCCCCTACGTCGAGAAAACCGGGCTCAAACGCATTGCGTACGTCGTCGAGCGCACCAAAGTGGTCTCATGGGATCACAGGAGGCTCACATGAAGGTCAAGGTGGACGAGCTGGTCTGCGAGGCCAACGCCGTGTGCATGGGGCTCGCCCCCGAGGTGTTCGAGGTGGACGACGACGACCAGCTCCACATTCTTCTTCCCGAACCACCCCCCGAGATGCAGGACCGCGTCCGCCACGCGATCAGATCCTGCCCCAAAGCCGCACTTTCCTTCGAGGAATAGCCCCAAGGCACCAGCTGGAGGAGGAACCCCACATGCGCGCCGCCATCTTGCACGCCATAGGCAACGACAAGCTCGACATCCGCGACGACGTCACGCTGACCCCCGTAGGGGAAACGGACGTACGCGTACGGATCAGAGCGACGGGCGTCTGCCACTCGGACCTGTCGGCCATGTCCGGCGTGCTGCCGCAACCCGCGCCGCTCATCCTCGGCCACGAGGGGGCGGGCGAGGTGGTCGAGGTGGGCGAACACGTCACGTCCGTCAAACCGGGCGACCACGTGGTGATCAGCTGGCGCCCGGCCTGCCAGACCTGCGACCTGTGCGTCAGCGGACAGCCGTTCCTGTGCATGAAGTACGTGATCGAGTCCTTCAGCAAGGGCAACTTCCGGTTCGGCGGCGACGGGGCGACGGCCTACGGGATGGCGGGCTGCGGCACCTGGGCCGAGGAGATCATCGTTCCGTGGCAGGGCGCGATCAAGATCGACGATGACGTGTCGTGGGAGGCGGCGGCCCTGATCGGCTGCGGCATCACGACCGGCGTCGGCGCCGCGATCAACACCGCGAAGGTGCGCCCGGGCTCGACGGTCGCGGTGATCGGCTGCGGCGGCGTCGGCCTGTCGGTCATCCAGGGCGCCCGCGTCTCGGGCGCGCGGACGATCCTCGCGATCGACCCGCTGGAGTCCAAGCACGAGCTGGCCAAGAAGGTCGGCGCGACCCATGCGGTCACGCCCGAGCAGGTCCCGGAGGCGCTGAACGAGCTCACCGGCGGCGCCGGCTTCGACTACGGCTTCGAGGTGGTCGGCAAGTCGGCCACGATCCAGAGCGCCTGGCAGGTCACCAGGGCCGGCGGCGACGTCATCGTGGTCGGCGCGGGCGCGATGGACGACATGGTGTCGATCTCGGCGTTCAGCCTGCTGTTCGAGGGCAAGAACCTGCTCTCCAGCCTGTACGGCGAAGCCGACGTGCGCCACGACTTCCCCTACTTCGCCAAGCTCCACAAGGCCGGCAAGCTGGACCTCGAATCGATGATCAGCTCCCGCATCCGCCTCGGCGACCTGAACGACGCGGTGGAGGCCCTGCGCGGCGGCGAGGTCCTCCGCCAGATCGTCCTCATGGACTGACCGGTCAGGCGCGCGGCGATCCTCCTCCCGAGCCAAGGGGGAGGATCGCTTCGGCGTTGGGCGGCCCGCTCATTCCTTGCGGGGAATTGTCCGTTTCGTCGGCTGCAGCCAGAGTCGTACCCTCAGCCGACTTTGGAGGGCACATGCCGAACATCGACGCCCAGGACCTCGCCACCCGCTTCGTCGCCATGTGGAACGAGCCGGACCCCGGGCTGCGCCGCAAGGCCATCGAGGACCTGTGGGCGGAGCAGGCCACCCACGTCCTGCACCCGCCCCAGGAGATCCGCGAGGTCGCGGCCGGCCTGGGCTTCGCCTCCAGCACCCTGGAGGCACGAGGACACGACGCGATCGAGTCGCGGGTGACGCGGTCGTACGAGGACTTCGTCGCGGCGGGCACGATCACCTTCAGGGCCCGCGCGGGCGCGGCCATCCGCCTGAACAACGTCGTCAAGCTGGTCTGGGAGGTGGTGACCGTGGCCGGCGAGGAGGTCCAGGGCGGCGGCCTCGATCTGCTCATCCTCGGCGACGACGGCCGGATCGAGCAGGACTACATGTTCCCCGGCCTGTAGGGATCCGGGCCGGCTGGAGGGCCGGCTGGAGGGCCGGAAAATCGCTGGACAGCGCTGTTAGCGTCCCAGACATGCACGTTATCGACATCGACCGCTTCATCGCCGACGGATTCGCCAAGGTCGAGGCCGTGGTGCCGCGCGAGGTGGGCGACGCGGCCAGGGCGCTGCTGTGGCAGCGCATCGGGCTGTCCCCGCAGGACCCGTCGGCGTGGACGCAGCCGGTGGTGTGGACGGCCGACATGACCGGTGAGGGCCCGTTCGGGCAGATCATGGCCGCGGAGCGGCTGCACGCGGCGCTCGACCTCGTGACCGGTCCCGGCGGCTGGCAGCCGCGCCGCGCCCTGGGCAACATCCCGGTACGCTTCCCGCGCGTCCCTCCGGCCGACGACCGGGGCTGGCACATCGACGCCTCCACGCCGCGCTCGGACGGCACGTGGGGGGTCAGCTCCCGGCCGCACGCGCTGCTGCTGCTGGTGTTGCTGTCGGACGTCGGGCCCGACGACGCCCCGACCCGGGTCAGGGCCGGCTCCCAGCGCGACATGGCCGCCGCCCTGGCCGACCCGCAGTCGCTGACCGGCGAGGCTCCGGCCGGCGAGGGCCCGGACGCGCAGGTGCTCGACCCGATGGCCATCGGCCTGCGGTTCGAGCAGGTCGGCGCCGACCGCCCGGAGGCGCTGGTGACCGGCAGGCCGGGGGACGTCTACATCGCGCACCCCTTCCTGGTGCACGCCGCACAGGAGCACCGGGGCACCGAGCCGCGCTTCATGGCCCAGATGCCGCTGTTCCTGGCCCGCCCGTTCGACCCGGCCGGCGACACCCCGCTGGCCCGCGCCGCCCGCGCCTGACCCAGACCCGTCCCGAACAGGGGTTTTTTCCGAGGGGTCCGGTTTGGCATGCTGCTGCCCATGGACATCGAAGAGCATCAGACGCCCGTGCGGATCCGGCCCGTACGCGACGAGGACCGCCAGGCCGTCCTGGCGCTGGCCCCGCGCCTTGCCGAAGGCGTGGCGGCCTGGCGTGACCCCGGGGCGGCCACCGACGCGGCGCGGCGCTGGCTCACCGACTCCATCACCGCGGCGCAGGACCGGCGGGGGGCGGTGTTCGTCGCCGACGGCGGCCCGCCCGCAGGCGGCGTGGTCGGCGTCGTCTCCGTCAACCGCCAGCAGCACTTCACCGGCGTGACCGACGCCTACGTCGGCGAGCTGGCCGTCGATCCGCGCGCCGTCCGCGGTGGCGTCGGCCGGATGCTGATGGCCGCGGCCGAGGACTGGGCCCGCCGTCAGGGTCTGCGCCATCTGACCCTGGAGACGGGCGCGGCCAACACCACCGCCCGGCAGTTCTACGCCGCTCTGGGCTATCACGAGGAGGGGGTCCGGCTGACCCGCTCGCTGGAGCCCGAGGGCACTGCCTCGTGACGGCGTCCTACGTCGTGGAGAAGGCGGCGTCGAAGGCCGTCGACGGCGGCGTGATGGAGTTGAGCGTGCGGATGTAGGCCAGCGCCTCCCTCGCCCCGTCCAGCCGGTCCATGCCGGCGTCCTCCCACTCGATGGAGATGGGGCCGTCGTAGCCGATCGAGTTCAGGGCCCTGAAGCAGTCTTCCCAGGGCACGTCGCCGCGGCCGGTCGAGACGAAGTCCCAGCCCCTGCGCATGTCCGCCCACGGCAGGTGGGAGGACATCCGGCCCCTGCGGCCGTCGCCCACGCGCATGCGGGTGTCTTTACAGTCGACGTGGTAGATCCGGTCCTTGAAGTCCAGGATGAACGCCACCGGGTCGAGGTCCTGCCAGACCATGTGGGAGGGGTCCCAGTTCAGGCCGAACGCCGCGCGGTGGCCGATGGCCTCCAGCGTCCGCTGCGTCGTGTAGTAGTCGTAGGCGATCTCGCTCGGGTGGATCTCGTGCGCGAAGCGGACCCCGACCTCGTCGAAGACGTCGAGGATGGGGTTCCAGCGGTCGGCGAAGTCCTGGTAGCCGGCCTCCACCATGGCGGCGGGCACGGGCGGGAACATGGCCACCGTGTGCCAGATCGACGACCCGGTGAAGCCCACGACCGTGTCCACGCCCAGCAGCGCGGCCGCCCTCGCGGTGTTCTTCAGATCTTCGGCGGCGGCCTGGCGCACCGACTCGGGGTCGCCGTTGCCCCAGATGCGGGCGGGCAGGATCGCCTTGTGGCGCTCGTCGATCGGGTGGTCGCAGACGGCCTGGCCCACGAGGTGGTTGGAGATCGTCCAGACCTTCAGGCCGTGCTTGTCGAGCTGGGCGCGCTTCTGCTCCACGTACGACGGGTCCGAGACGGCCTGGGCCACGTCGAAGTGGTCGCCCGAGCACGCGATCTCGAGGCCGTCGTAGCCCCACTCGGCCGCCAGCCTGCACACCTCCTCGAACGGCAGGTCGGCCCACTGTCCCGTGAACAGCGTGACTGGTCGCATGAGTCAGTCCTCCACGTTCGTGTAGCGGCTGCCGTCAGCCGCGCTCCGCTCGACCGCCGCCAGCACCTTCTGCACCCGCAGCCCGTCCGCGAACGACGGCGTCGGGTCCGCTCCGGTGGCGATCGCCTCCAGGAAGTCCTTCACCTCGTGGGTGAAGGTGTGCTCGTAGCCGAGCCCGTGTCCCGGCGGCCACCAGGCGCCCACGTACGGATGATCCGGCTCGGTGACCAGGATGCGCTCGAATCCGCCGCCGCCCTGGCTGAGCCACAGCTCGTTCATGGACTCGAAGTCGAACGACAGGCTGCCGAGCGAGCCGTTGATCTCGATGCGCATCGCGTTCTTGCGCCCGCTGGCGAACCGGGTCGCCTCGAACGAGGCCACCGCGCCGCCCGACAGCCGGCCGATGAACAGCGCGGCGTCATCCACCGTGACCGTCCCCTTCTCGGCCGTGCCGGTCGCGCCCAGCCCGGCCGACTCGGCCGCGAGCGGGCGTTCCTTGATGAACGTCTCCGTCAGCGCGGAGACGCCCACCACCTGCTGCCCGGTGATGAACTGGGCCGCGTCCACGATGTGCGAGCCGATGTCGCCCAGCGCGCCCGCGCCCGCCTTGTCCTTCTGCAGCCGCCACACCAGCGGGAAGTCGGGGTCGACGATCCAGTCCTGCAGGTATTGGGCCCGCACGTGCCTGATCTCGCCGAGCCGGCCCTCCTCGACGAAGCGGCGGGCCAGCGCGACCGCGGGCACCCGCCGGTAGTTGAAGGCCACCATGCTCTTGCCGGGCGCCGCGGCCGCGGCCGCCACCATCGCCTCGGCCTCGGCGACGGTGTTGGCCAGCGGTTTCTCGCAGAGCACGTGCTTGCCGGCCTCGAGCGCGGCGATGGCGATCTCGGCATGGGAGTCGCCGGGCGTGCAGATGTCCACGATCTGCACGTCGTCGCGCTTGACCAGCTCTCTCCAGTCCGTCTCGATGCCGGCCCAGCCGAGCTGCGCGGCAGCCGTCTCAGTGCGCTCCTTCGACCTGCCCGCCAGCACCGCCATGCGCGGTGCCAGAGGGAGGTCGAAGAAGGCCCCCACGCTGCGCCAGGCCTGGGAGTGAACCCGGCCCATGAAGGCGTAGCCGATCATGCCCACGCCGATGCTCGTTCTGTCTGACATGCAACCCCCGATCAGGATTCGAAGCCGAGCGCCAGGTACTTCTCGACGTTCTCCTTGGTAATGGTCTCGGACGCGAGCGTGATCGACTGGGGAACCTGGTTCTCCACCAGATCACTCATGCCCTTCCCCTGTGCTATCAGACGCGCGAGCTTGATCGCCGAGGATGCCATCGTGGGGCTGTAGGTAACCGTGGCCTTCAGCACCGAGGTGCCGGTCTGGATCTCCTTCATCGCGTTGAGCGAGCCCGCGCCGCCGACCATGACGAACTCGTTGCGGTTGGCTTCCTTGATCGCGGCCAGGACGCCGACGCCCTGGTCGTCGTCGTGGTTCCAGAGCGCGTCGATCTTCTTGTGCGCCTGGAGCAGCGACGTGGCCACCTGGTTGCCGGTCTCGACGGTGAACTTGGCGTCCTGCTTGGCCGTGACGCTGAAGCCGTAGCTCTTGAGCGCGTCCGCGAAGCCCTTGCTGCGGTCCTGGGTCAGCGGCAGCGTGGCGATGCCCTGGATCTCGACGATCACGGGGTTGGAGACGCCCTTGTCCTTCAGCTGCTTGCCGATGAAGTGCCCGGCCGCGACGCCCATGCCGTAGTTGTCGCCGCCGATCCAGGTCCGGTAGGCCAGCTTGTCGGGGAAAACGCGGTCGAGGTTGATGACCGGGATGCCCGCCGCGGTGGCCTGCAGCGCGACCTGGTTGAGCTGCTGGCCGTCGTTCGGCAGGATCACCAGCGCGTTCACCTTGGCCGCGATGAGCGACTCCACCGCGGAGATCTGCTGGTTGATGTCATTGGTGGGCTCGACGGGCTTGAACTCGACGTCGGAGTACTGCTTCGCGGCGGCCTCCGCGTTCTTGGCGATGGCCGCGATCCATCCGTGGTCGGCGGCCGGCGCCGAGAAGCCGATCACGACCTTCGTGCCCGGCTGGTCGTTGCCGCTGGCCGCCGGAGCGGGGGCGGGGGCGGCACTGCTCGGCGCCGCGGCGGGCTCGTTGCTGGTGCAGCCCGCCGCTAAGAGCGCCGCTCCACCCAAACCGCCGACAAGGAATCCCCTGCGCGCGACGTTCTCACTCATGGTGCTCTCTCCTTCAAATTCCGCCGCTGGAGAAGGACGGCGACGACGATGATCAGGCCCTTGGCGATCAGCTGGTCGCTGGTGTTGAGCCCGTTGAGAATGAACAGATTCGTGATGAGCGTGAAGATCAGCAGACCCAGGATCGAGCCCACGATCGTGCCCCGGCCCCCGGTGAGCAGCGTGCCGCCGATGATCACGGCGGCGATGGCGTCGAGCTCGTACAGGTCGCCGTGGGTGGACGAGCCTGTCGTGGTACGGGCCATGATGAGGATGGCGGCGATGCCGCAGCAGAGCCCCGAGAGCGCGTAGAGCAGCATCGTGTGCCTGCGCACGTCTATCCCGGCGAGCCTGGCCGCCTCGGGGTTGCCCCCGACCGCGTACGTCCGCCGTCCGAACGTCGTGCGGTTGAGCACGACCCACCCCAGCACCACGACCAGGGCGAAGATGTAGACCAGCAGCGGAATGCCGAGCACGCGCGTGGTCGACAGCTCCACGAGCGAGGCGTTCTCGGCCTGGATGAGCTGCGTCTTGCGGTCGGACATGCGCTGCGCCAGCCCGCGGGCGGCGACGAGCATGGCCAGGGTGGCGATGAACGGCACCAGCCGCCCGTAGGCGATCAGCAGCCCGTTGACCAGCCCGGCCCCCGTGCCGACGAGGACCGCGCAGATCGCCATCACCACCGGCCCGTACGACTGGGTGGCCAGCGTCGTCGCCCAGACCGAGGCCAGCGCCATGACCGCGCCGACCGACAGGTCGATGCCGCCGCCGATGATGACGAACGTGGCCCCGACCGTGATCACGCCGATCGTGGCGGCCAGGGACAGGATGCTGACCAGGTTGGAGGTGGTCGCGAAGTTCTCCGGCCTGGTGACCAGGCCGACGACGATCAGCAGCGCGAGCGCTCCCAGCAGCCCGAGGTGCCGCATCTCGCCGAAGCCGGAGCCGAGGTTGCGTATCGACGCCGACCCCGTGGCGGCCGCCTCCGCGGGCGGATCCGCGTGTCTTGTGGGCTCGGTCATTACGCCGCCCTCCCATTCATGATCATGTCGAGCACGCCGTGCTCGTCCAGCTCCGCCGCGTCGCCCTGGTGGATGACGCTCCCCTCGCGCAGCACCAGCACCCGGTCGGCCAGGCCGAGCACCTCCGGCACCTCGCTGGAGACGAGCAGCACCCCGATGCCCCGCTCGGCCAGGTCGCGGATCACCGCGTACAGCTCGGCCCTGGCGCCGACGTCCACCCCTCTGGTGGGCTCGTCGAGCAGGAGCAGCTTGCGCCCGCCGAGCAGCCAGCGGGCGAGCACGGCCTTCTGCTGGTTGCCGCCCGACAGGGTGCGGATCGGGCGTTCGGGGTCGGGCGGCCGGATGTCCAGCAGCTCCGACAGCCGTCTGGCCTCGCTCCGCTCCCGCTTGCGGTCGATCCAGCCGAACTTGGCGAACTCCGGCAGGCTGCCCAGCGTGATGTTCGACGTGACGCTCTGGTCGAGGAGCAGGGCCTGGGCCTTGCGCTCCTCCGGGGCCAGGCCCATGCCGTGCCTGACCGTGCCGACGACGCCTCTGCGGACGGGCCGGCCGGCGAGCAGGACGCGGCCCGAGGAGGGGCGCGCGCCGTACACCGCCTCCAGGATCTCCGAACGCCCCGATCCGACGAGCCCGGCCAGGCCGACGATCTCGCCCGCCCGCACGGAGAACGACACGTCGGCGAAGACGCCCGGCGAGCTCAGGCCCTCGACCTCCAGCACCGTCTCGCCCGGCGCGCGGTCGGCCTTGGGCGGGAAGACGTACTCGACGTTCCTGCCGGTCATGAGCGAGACGATCTGGGTGGTGGGCGTGTCGCGCGCGGACAGGCCGACGGCGACCGTACGGCCGTCCTTCAGCACGGTGACCCGGTCGCCGATCTCGCGGATCTCCTCCAGGCGGTGGGAGATGTAGACGACGGCCACGCCCTGGGCGGTGAGCTCGCGGATGATGCGGAAGAGGTTCGCGACCTCGTCGTGGGCGAGCGCGGCGGACGGCTCGTCCATGATGATCAGGCGGGCGTCGTGCGAGAGCGCCCGCGCCATCGAGACCACCTGCTTGGCCGCCGGCGACAGCCGCCCGACCTCGGCGGACGGGCGGATCTCCGGATGGCCGAGCCTGGTGAGCACCTCGCCGGCGGCGCGCCTGGTGGCCACCCGGCTGACGAAGCCGAAGCGGGCGTGCTCGTGGCCGAGGAAGATGTTCTCGGCCACGCTGAGCCCGTCGACCAGGTCCAGCTCCTGGTAGATGGTGGCGAAGCCGAGCCTGATGGCGTCGATCGGGCTGCCGGGGCGCACTTCCGCGTCGTTGAACGCGATCGTGCCCTCGTCCGGCTGGTGGACTCCGGCCAGCACCTTGATCAGGGTGGATTTGCCCGCGCCGTTCTGGCCGAGCAGGCAGTGCACCTCGCCGGCCCGTACGTCCAGATCCACTCCGTCCAGCGCGCGCACGCCGGGGAACTGCTTGACGATCCCCTTCATGACCAGCATCGGGACGTTCCTTCCAGCGTTCGTTCAGGCGTTGACGATGCGGTTGATGTTGTCCGGTGACAGGTAGTGCTCGATGGCGAGGATCCCCGAGCCGAGCGCGGCGGCGTTGATCCCCGTACGGCTCGGGGTGATCGACAGGTGGTGCGTGGCCAGCGGGAGCGACCTGCGGTAGACGGTCTCCCTGATCCCGGCGAGCAGGTGCTCGTGCACCCGCGACAGGGCGCCGCCGATGACGATGACCTCGGGGTTGAAGAAGTTGACCAGGCTGGCCAGCACCTCGCCGATCAGCCGGCCCGCCTCTCTGACCAGCCGCAGCGCCTGCGTGTTGCCCGCCTGTACGAGCGCCACGACGTCGGCACCCGACTCGGCGGCGAGGCCCAGCTCGGTCAGCCGGCGCGCGATCGCGGCCCCGCCGGCCACGGCCTCCAGGCAGGCGCTGTTGCCGCACCGGCAGCCGGCGTCCTCGTGGCCGCTGACCCGGATGTGCCCGATGTCGCCCGCCGAGCCCTGCGCGCCTCTGTGCAGCTTGCCCTCGGCCATGATCCCGCAGCCGATGCCCGTGCCGACCTTGACGAACAGCAGGTGGCTGGTGGCGGGGAAGGAGTTGCGGTGCTCGCCGAGCGCCATCACGTTGACGTCGTTGTCGACGAGCACCGCCACGCCCCCGAAGTATTCGGGGATCGGATAGTCGTTCCAGCCCGGCATGATCGGCGGGTTGTTCGGCCGGCCGGTGGCGAACTCGACCGGCCCCGGGACCCCGATCCCCATCGCGCGCAGCGCCGCGCGGGGCCGGCCAGCCCGGTCGAGCAGCAGGTCGAGCCGCTGGTCCACATGGGCGAGGACCTTTTCCGGCCCCTCGCCGATGAGCAGCGAGTCTTCGCACTCGGCCAGCACGTTGCCCGAGATGTCCATCAGCGCGACGCGGCAGTGCGTGGCGCCGAGGTCGACGCCCGCGAAGGCGTGGTCCTCGGTGTGCAGGCGCAGCTGGCGCGGTGGCCGCCCGCCGGTGGACTCGCCGCTCTCGGTCTCCTCCACGAGGCCGCGCTCGATCAGCGCGTCGACCCGCTGGGAGATCGTGGACCTGGCCAGGCCGGTGAGCCTCGCGAGATCGGAACGGGTCGTCGCCGAGCCTGCACTGATCAACGTCAGCACATCGCCGGCGGAGCCCGACTGGGGGGTCATGCCGAGACAATAAGATCACCGATGCGGCAAATCAAGAGTGAGAATCGACCAAACTCGCCCAACTTCCGCCGAAGATCGAACAAAGCCCGCCTTCGTGCCCCCAAACCCGACATTTCGGCATTTGGGGTGCCCGGGAAATACGAAAAGGGCCGGCCCCCGCCGAACAGGCGAGGACCGGCCCGGATCACCAGGCTCAGGACATGAGGCCGCTAGAGCATCGCCTTCATCGAGTCGGCGGCGGTGAGGACGTACGGCTGCTCGGCCATGATCGACTCCCAGTTGCCGGCGATGGACTCCGGCGAGAGGTCGTCGTCCTTCCACCCCGGCCCCTCGGCCACGAACACGCGCGCCACCCGCCCGCCGCCGACGCTGAAGACCTCGCCGGTCGCCTCGCACGACTCGTGCACGAGGTAGGCCACCAGCGCGCTGACCCGCTCCGGCGTGAACTTGGCCTCGAACTCGGCCGGCAGCAGCGCCTCCGTCATCCGGGTCCAGGCGATGGGCGCGATGGCGTTGGCCCTGATGCCGGACCGCGCGCCCTCGATGGCGAGCGTCTTGGTCAGCCCGACCAGGCCCATCTTGGCGGTGGAGTAGTTCGCCTGGCCGAAGTTGCCGAACAGGCCGGCCGGGCTGGAGGTGTTGACGATGCGGCCGTAGCCCGCCTCCTTCATCAGCGGGTAGGCGGCCTGGCTGACCAGGTACGAGCCGCGCACGTGCACGGCCAGCACCCCGTCGAAGTCCTCGACCGTCATCTTCCCCAGCGACTTGTCGCGCAGGATGCCGGCGTTGTTGACGACGATGTCGACCCGGCCGAAGGCGTCGGCGGCCGCCTGCACGATGGCCCTGGCGCCCTCGGGCGTGGCGACGTTGTCGGTGCTGGCGACGGCCTGGCCGCCGTTCTTCACGATGAGGTCGGCCACCTCGGCGGCGGGCCCCGTGGAGGCGCCGGTGCCGTCGAGCGCGCCGCCGAGGTCGTTGACGACGACCTTGGCCCCCCGCTCCGCCAGCAGGAGCGCGTGCGATCTGCCGAGGCCGTGCCCGGCCCCCGTGATGATCGCGACCCTGTCATCGAACCGAAGCATCGAACCTCCCACGCAGGAGAACAACATTCTAGTACGAGTACGATAACCCGCCCCGCCCGCACCGCCAGAGCCGCACGCCGGCCGGCCTTCCGATGAGGTCAGTCGCCCGCGGGGAACCAGAGGTCCGGCTCCCCCACCACGCGGCGTACCCGCCCCTTGGCCTCCAGCCACGCCAGATGCGCCAGCGTCTCGTTGTTGGCCGAGCGCCGCATGAACGGCGGGATCGTCTCCCACGGCCGCGACCAGGTCAGCCGGGTCGCGACGTCCCAGCAGGCCACGCCGCCGGACGTGCCGACGACCTGCTCGATCTCGGCCAGGCGCTCATCGTGGTGGGCCAGCACATAGTCCACCCGCTCGGCCAGCTCCAGGAACCGGTACTCGTGCGCGGGCAGCACCTCGTCGACCTCCAGCTTGCGCACGGCGGCCAGCGAGTCGAGGTAGTCGGCCAGAGGGTTCGGCCCCGACTGGGGATGCACGGCCACGATGGGCGTGATCTTCGCCAGCACGTGGTCGCCGGAGAACAGCAGGCGGCGGCCGGGCGAGACGAAGCAGAGGTGGCCGGGCGAGTGGCCGGGGGTCCAGAGCGCCCGCAGGTCCCAGCCGGGCAGCCCGAGGTCGTCGCCGTCCTCGACCAGCCGGTCCGGCTTGGCCATCGAGACCATGTGCCGGATCATCATCGACGCGCCGGCCAGCTCGTCGAGCGTCAGCGCGGGCACTCCGCAGCGGACGAGCAGCGCGCGCTCGCGTTCGACCAGGGAGTCGATGGCGTCGTCGTCGTAGCGCTCGCGGACCAGCCTCGCGTCGGCCGGGTGCAGCGCGATCCAGGCGCCGGAGGACTCCCTGATGCGCCCGGCCAGGCCGTAGTGGTCGGGGTGGATGTGGGTGACCAGCACGCCCTTGACGTCGGTGATCGCGTAGCCGGCCAGGCCGAGCCCGGCGACGAGCGCGTCATAGGCCTCGTCGGTGTTCCAGCCGGCATCGATGATCGCGACGCCGTCGGGGAGCTCCAGCGCGTAGACCAGCACGTACCGGAGGGGATTGATCGGGATCGGGACCGGGATGGACCACAGACCCGGGCGCACCCGCTCGACTTCGGGGATCGCTTTGCTGATCCACGCCTCCCGCTGAGTCTCGTTTGCCGGGGTCACCACGAACTTTGCCATGTCACAGATTGTGCCAGAATGAAATTCTGATCCGAATCATGTTCTACTAGGGGCATGAAGCTGAGCCGCGAGATCTCCGACGATGGCCGCTTCGTCCGGCAGCCCAACCGTTTCACGGACCGGCTCTGGTCTCCCGAGCCCGGTCGCTACCGGCTCTACGCCTCCTATGCCTGCCCCTGGGCCCATCGCGTGCTGATCGTCCGCGCGCTGCTCGGCCTGGAGGACCTGCTGGACGTCACGATCGTCGATCCCATCCGCGACGAGAAGGGCTGGCGGATCCCCGGCGGCGAGCCGGAGTACCTGTCGGACCTCTACCACGCGACCGAGCCCGGATACGCGGGCCGCTACACCGTCCCGTGCGTCTGGGACACCGTGGACAAACGGATCGTCACCAACGACTTCCCCCAGATCACCCTCGACCTCGAGACGTCATGGGGCACCTCGCCCAACCTCTATCCCGAGCGGCTGCGCCCCGACATCGACATCATGAACGACCGCCTCTACCACGGCCTCAACAACGCGGTATACGAGGCGGGCTTCGCCCGCGACCAGCAGGCGTACGAGGAGGCGGTGGCGCGGGTCTTCTCCACGCTCGACTTCCTGGAGGTGCGGCTGGCCGAGTCGGGCTTCCTCTTCGACACGCTCACCGACAGCGACGTGCGCCTCTACACCACCCTGGCCAGGTTCGACGCCGTCTACTACGCGCACTTCAAGTGCTCGATCAGGCGGCTGATCGACTATCCGGCGCTGTGGGCGTACGCGCGCAGGTTGTACGCCATCCCGGCCTTCCGCGAGACCACCGACTTCGACCAGATCAAGCGTCATTACTACATCACCCAGACCAACATCAACCCGAGCCGGCTCGTACCGGTCGGGCCCGAGCTGGACTGGAGCCTGTAGGCGCGGGCATCCGCAGGAACAGCAGGGCCGACGACAGCAGCACCACGGCCGTGACGCCCCAGGCGGCGGCAAGGCCCGCCTGGGCGGCCAGCGAGGCGATCGTCAGGTTCGCCACGATCCCGCCGGACTGCTGGGACAGCGAGCTCGTCGAGGTGACGGTGGTGCGCTCGGCGGCGGTGACCGCGTTGTGGGTCATCTCCAGGCACAGCACGCTCGTCACCGCGATGCCGACGAAGAGCACGACGTAGGCCAGCCCGGCGCTCGCCAGCCCGGGCAGGCCGCCCAGACCGGCCGTCGCGGCCAGCGCCCCGACTGAGAGCGCGGCCAGCGCGGTGCCCGCGATCGCGCCCCTGGCCGAGCCGCCCGCGATCCGGGCCGCGCGGGGCGCGAGCGCGCTGCCGATCGCGCTGCCCGCGAACCCGAGCGCCGCGACCACCGCGTAGGCCAGGCTGCCGCGCTCGGCCGTGCCCGCCAGCTCGGCGAGCCGGCCCGGCGTGAGGAGCTCGATGGTCATCAGCACCACGCCGGACGCGGCGGCGGCGAGCATGAGCCTGCGCAGCATCGCGCCGCCCGCGGCCAGCCGCACGCCGGCGGCCACCGTGGCGGGCACCTCGCGCAGCACGCTCGCCAGCAAGCGGCGCTCGTGCGCCGGCTCCGGCAGCGCGAACACCACCACGACCAGCAGCACGGCCGCCGCCAGCGCGCCCAGCATGGGCGGCGCGGCCAGCGGGACCACCAGCGAGGGCGGCACCAGGAGCGGCACGCCGCCGCCCGCCAGCACGCCGATGCACAGGGCCACGGACTCCATCGCGCCGCCCCTGGCCAGCCCCGGCTTGAGATCCGCCTCGTGGCCTTCGATCCCGTGCAGCGTGTCGACGTACCAGGAGGTGGCGGGACCGCTGGACAGCGCCCTGGCCACGCCCTTCAGCGCCCCGCTCAGCAGGAACATCCAGAACGTGGTGGACACGCTCATCAGCGCCAGCCCCGCCACCGTGAACGCGGCCGACGCGGCCAGCACCACGCGCCGCCCCACGACGTCGGCCAGCCCGCCCGTGGGCAGCTCCAGGCTCACCGTCACGATCGAGAACACCGTCACCGACAACCCGACCTGCGCCAGGCTGAGCCCCCGCTCGGTCATCAGCAGCACCATCGCGGCCATCATGAGCCCCACGGGCAGCCAGGTCAGGAAATTCACCAGCATGTAGCGGCGTAACGCCGAACGTGCGGTCACGACTCTTCCTTCCGCTCGCGGGGGAAGCCCCCCACCCAGATGTGGACCGGCGCCGTGTCGGAGTCGCCCGCGTGGCGCTCGGCGAGCTCGCGCAGGATCTCCTCGGTACGCGCCATGAACTCCCCCAGCGCGGCCGGTGGCAGCACGAAGAAGTGGTCGCTCAGGCCCGCCACCTCCACCCACTCGGGGGACCAGGCGCTCTCGTCGAACCCCTGGGCGGCCCGGCTGAGGGCCTCGGCCTGCCACATCCGCATGACCTCGACCGCCTCGCGCCCCTCGGGCGTGCCGGTCAGCTCCCGGCTGTTCCACGAGGTGTAGCGGTGGCGGGCCCGCCAGCGGCGCTCGCGGCCGTCGTGCTGGTCGTCGTCGTCCTCGATGAAGCCGTGCTTGAACAGCTCGCGCAGGTGATAGCTGGTCGAGCCGGAGCTCTCGCCCACTTTGCGGCCGAGCTCGCTGGCGGTGGCCGGGCCGTCGCTGCGCAGCAGGCCGAGCAGCCGGGCGCGCAGCGGGTGGGCGACGACCTTGAGCACCCGCGGGTCACTGATCTGGTAGCTGTACTCCACCTCATCACCATAGACTGCAAAAAAGATTTTGCAAATATAATTTTGCGGTTTTCCGGCTCGTACACTGGTCGGATGCTTGACGACATCTGGGTGGACGACTCCGTCTTCGCGCTGCGCCCCGACTTCGCGGTGCTGATCGTGACCGCGCACGGCCTGCGCAACGGGCCCACCGACGACCGCTCCCGCGCGTGGCTGGCGGCGGCCTCCGAGCTGGAGGTCCAGGCGGACAAGATCGACGCGTGGAAGGACGCCTACCGGGCGTTCGGGGCCAAGCCGCAGCGGACGCGCCCCTCGGTCGACGCGCTCACCCGCAGGATGCCGTTGCCGGAGATCAACCAGGTCGTGGACGCGTACAACTCGATCAGCGTGAAGCACGCGCTGCCGATCGGCGGCGAGGACCTCGACCACTACCACGGCACCGCGCGGCTGGTCAGGGCCACCGGGGACGAGGCGTCGGAGGAGGCGCTCGGGCAGCCCGAGGCCGGCGAGGTGATCTGGCGCGACGACACCGGCGTCACCTGCCGCAGGTGGAACTGGCGGCAGGTGGTCCGCACGCGGCTCACCGAGGAGACGACCAACGCGATCTTCCTGCTGGAGCGGCTGGAGCCGCTGTCACTGGAGGAGCTCAAGGAGGCCGGCGAGGAGCTGGCGAACCTGCTGTCCGAGTTGTCCCCTCAGGTGCGGATCTCCAGCAGGTTGGTATCCAGCGGGAAATAAACCTCCGGGCGCGACGTTGATACCAAAGAGTAATAATTGCTGCACCACCCGGATTGACTAGGCAGGCGTGACCTCTTTGCACGGTCCTGAGAGGATCGTTCGAGGCGGCACGCGCTCTGCGGCGCGTGCTGCCGGTCCGGGCGAGTAGCCTTGGACAGGTTCTCTAACATCAACGCCGATCTGCGGAAGAGGGCGATTTCCGCCGTGTCGTCTGAGTCGTCGCGGACAAACCCGCTGGCAAGCTTTGGTCAGAACGAATGGCTTGTCGACGAGCTGTACCAGAAGTACCTCCAGGATCCTGAGTCTGTCGACAAGGCCTGGTGGAACTTCTTCGCTGACTACAACCCTGATTATGGACCGGGCAGAGCCCCGGCAAGGGAGGCGGCGAACGGCACTGTGACCGCCCCCGCTCCTCCACAGGCGCCGCCCAAGGCGCCTCCGGCAGCCGAGAAGCCGAAGCAGCCCGCCACTCCGGTGCCCAAGGGCGCCGAAGAGGTCAAGCTGCGCGGCGCGGCGGCTCGCACCGCGGCCAACATGGACCTGTCGCTGACGGTCCCGACCGCGACGAGCGTACGGGCCATCCCGGCCAAGCTGCTCATCGACAACCGCATCGTGATCAACAATCACCTCAAGCGGGGTCGTGGCGGCAAGATCTCCTTCACGCACCTGATCGGTTTCGCGATCGTCAAGGCGCTGAAGGCCATGCCGGAGATGAACTACTCCTACACCGAGGTCGACGGCAAGCCGACTCTGGTCAAGCCCGAGCACGTGGGCTTCGGCCTGGCGATCGACGTACAGAAGAGCAATGGCGAGCGCCAGCTCCTCGTGCCCTCCATCAAGGGCGCCGAGGAGATGGACTTCCGGCAGTTCTGGATCGCCTACGAAGAGGTCGTGCGCAAGGCGCGCGCCGGCAAGCTGGGCGTCGACGACTTCTCCAGCACCACGATCTCGCTGACCAACCCCGGCACGATCGGCACCGTCCACTCCGTTCCGCGCCTGATGCCCGGTCAGGGCACGATCATCGGCGTCGGCGCGATGGAATACCCGGCCGAATACCAGGGCGCGTCCCCCGACACGCTCTCGCGCCTGGCCGTCTCCAAGGTCATGACGCTGACCAGCACCTACGACCACCGGATCATCCAGGGCGCCCAGTCGGGCGACTTCCTGCGCACGATCCACCGGTTGCTGCTCGGCGAGGACGGCTTCTACGACGAGATCTTCGAGGCGCTGCGGATCCCGTACGAGCCGGTGCGCTGGGTCCAGGACATCTCGGCCTCCCACGACGACGACGTGGCCAAGTCCGCGCGCGTGATCGAGCTGATCCACGCCTACCGCGTGCGTGGCCACCTGATGGCCGAGACCGACCCGCTCGAGTACAAGCAGCGCAAGCACCCCGACCTCGACATCCAGTCGCACGGGCTGACGCTGTGGGATCTGGAGCGCGAGTTCGCCACCGGCGGGTTCGGCGGCCGTCCGCTGATGAAGCTGCGCGAGATCCTGGGCGTGCTGCGCGACTCCTACTGCCGCACGGTCGGCATCGAGTACATGCACATCCAGAACCCCGAGGAGCGGGCCTGGATCCAGGCGCGGGTGGAGAAGCCGCACGCTTCCCCGGCCCGCGACGAGCAGCTCAACATCCTGTCGCGGCTCAACACCGCCGAGGCGTTCGAGACGTTCCTGCAGACGAAGTTCGTCGGCCAGAAGCGGTTCTCGCTGGAGGGCGGCGAGTCCCTGATCCCGCTGCTCGACTCGGTGATCAGCGACGCCGCCGACGAGGACCTCGACGAGGTCGTCATCGGCATGGCGCACCGCGGCCGGCTCAACGTGCTGGCCAACATCGTGGGCAAGTCCTACGCGCAGATCTTCGGCGAGTTCGAGGGCAACATCGACCCGCGCACCGCGCACGGGTCCGGTGACGTGAAATACCACCTCGGCGCGTCCGGCGTGTTCACCGCGCCCAGCGGCAAGACGATCACGGCGTCCGTGGTGGCCAACCCCTCCCACCTGGAGGCGGTCGACCCGGTCCTCGAAGGCGTCGTACGCGCCAAGCAGGACCTCCTGGAGCGCGGCGAGGAGGGCTTCACGGTCCTGCCGGTCCTCGTCCACGGTGACGCGGCCTTCGCCGGCCAGGGCGTCGTGGCCGAGACGCTCAACCTGTCGCAGCTGCGCGGCTACCGCACCGGCGGCACCGTGCACGTGGTGGTCAACAACCAGGTGGGCTTCACCACCTCGCCCGCCTCGTCCCGCTCCTCGGTCTACGCGACCGACGTGGCGCGGATGATCCAGGCGCCGATCTTCCACGTCAACGGCGACGACCCCGAGGCCGTGGTGCGCGTGGGCGAGCTGGCCTACGAATACCGCCAGGCGTTCCGCAAGGACGTCGTCATCGACCTCATCTGCTACCGCCGCCGCGGCCACAACGAGGGCGACAACCCCGCCTTCACCCAGCCGCTGATGTACGACCTGATCGACGCCAAGCGCTCGACCCGCAAGCTCTACACCGAGGCGCTGATCGGCCGGGGCGACATCACGGTCGAAGAGGCCGAGCAGGCGCTGCGCGACTACCAGGCCAAGCTGGAGCAGGCGTTCACCGAGACCCGTGAGGCGGCCAAGAAGCCGCAGGAGGCGGCCGCCATGCGGGTGCCCCCGGCGGAGGTCGTCAAGTGGTCGCACGACGACACGCCGACCGCGATCACCGACGAGACGCTCAAGCGCATCGTCGACACCCAGCTCAACCTGCCCGAGGGCTTCACGCCGCACCCGCGCCTGGCGCCGGTGCTGCAGCGTCGCGGTCAGATGGTCGAGCAGGACGCGATCGACTGGGCGATGGGCGAGACGCTGGCCTTCGGCTCGCTGCTCATGGACGGCCACCCGGTGCGCCTGGTCGGCCAGGACTCCCGGCGCGGCACGTTCACCCAGCGCCACGCCGTCCTGGTGGACCGGATGACCGGCGCGGACCACACGCCGCTCAAGAGCTTCAACCAGGGCACCACGAAGTTCTACGTCTACGACTCGCTGCTCAGCGAGTTCGCGGCGCTCGGCTTCGAGTACGGCTACAGCGTCGTCCGCCCGGACGCCCTGGTCGCCTGGGAGGCGCAGTTCGGCGACTTCGTCAACGGCGCCCAGACGATCATCGACGAGTTCATCTCGTCGGGCGAGCAGAAGTGGGGCCAGAAGTCCTCGGTCGTGCTGCTGCTGCCGCACGGTTTCGAGGGTCAGGGCCCCGACCACTCCTCGGCCCGGATCGAGCGGTTCCTGCAGGTCTGCGCACTCGACAACATGACGATCGCGCAGCCCACGACGCCGGCCAACTACTTCCACCTGCTGCGCTGGCAGGTGGAGTCGGAGCGGCACAAGCCGCTGGTCGTCTTCACGCCGAAGTGGCTGCTGCGGCACAAGGCGGCCACCTCCAAGGCGGCCGACTTCACGACCGGCACCTTCCAGCCGGTCCTGGGCGACAAGACGGTCGATCCGGCCAAGGTCACCAAGGTGGTCATGTGCTCCGGCAAGATCTACTACGAGCTGGCCGCCGCGCGTGACAAGTCGGGCCGCGACGACGTCGCGATCGTCCGGCTCGAGCGCCTCTACCCGTTCCCGTCCGAGGAGCTGGGCGCCGAGCTGGCCCGCTACGGCGCGCAGGCAGAGCTGGTCTGGGCGCAGGACGAGCCGGTCAACATGGGGCCGTGGCCCTACCTGACGCTCAAGCTGGCCGAGGACCCCGGCACGCTGAGCGGGCGGCAGCTGCGGCGTGTCTCGCGCACGCCCAACAGCTCGCCGGCCACCGGTTCGCACAACTCGCACGACACCGAGCTCGAGCAGATTCAGCACGAGCTGTTCGGCTGACACTCCGGTCCCGGCTCCGGCCGGGACCGAGTGCTGAAATGGCAGGTGCCGACCTACGGCGCCTGCCATTTTCGTCGGCGGCGACCGCGCCGCGGACGCTGGTACAACGGATGGACGGAGAGCGATGTACTTCACCGATCGGGGGATCGAGGAGCTGGTCGAGCGGCGGGGCGAGGAAGAGGTGAGCCTGCTGTGGCTGGGTGAGCGGCTGCGCGAGTTCGTGGACCTCAACCCCGAGTTCGAGACCCCGGTCGAGCGGCTGGCCACCTGGCTGGCGCGCCTGGAGGACGACGAGGACGACTGACGGTCCGCGCTCCTCCTGCGCTCCCCCTGCGGTCCGCCGGTGAGCGCCGCCGCGCTGAAGGGCGTGTCCCCCTGACCCCGGCCGGACCCCGGAAGGTCACACGCGATACATCTTGAGTTTTCGCCATACGCGACATATCGTGTTTTGTGTAGGGAGACGGGGTCACCAGGAGGGACGGGGTCATGCAGCAGTGGACGATCGAGGAGCCCGAACAGCTGACGTTCGGCGACGTGAGGACGCTCGACGTGCGCATCGTCGCCGGCCGGCTGGACGTGCTCGCCAGCGAGGGGCCACCCACGCTGGAGGTCTCCGAGATCGAGTCGGTCTCGCCCCTCATCGTGACCTATGACGAGGACGCCCGGTCGCTGATCATCGCCTACAAGGATCTCACCTGGGACGGCCTGCTCGGCTGGCTGCGCCGCGACCGGCGCAGGACCGTGCTCGCGATCACGGTCCCCAAATCCTGCCGGGTCAACGCGGGCGTGGTGTCCGCGCCTGCCGTGGTGGCCGGCTTCGAGAAGGTGACGCACGTCAAGAGCGTGTCGGGCGAGATCGTGCTCGACGCCGTGAGCGGCGACGTGGTGGCCAACACCGTGTCGGGCGCCGTCGAGAGCCGGGCGATGGACGGCGACCTGTCGTTCAGGAGCGTCTCCGGCGACCTGACCGTGGCCGACGGCACCCCGCGCCGGCTGAGGGCGAACACCGTCTCCGGCCGGATCACCGCCGACCTGGCGCTGAGACCGACGGGTCACGTCACTCTCAACAGCGTGTCCGGCGCCATCCTGGTCAGACTGCCTGAGAACGTAGAGACGGACGTCAGCGTCAGATCCACCTCGGGCAGGCTGGTCAGCACGTTCGAGAAATTGTCCAACACGAGTGGCCCCGGCTCCAAGTCGCTGTCGGGGCGGCTGGGTGGTGGCATGGCCTCACTGTCGGCGATCACCGTCTCCGGCGAGGTCACGCTGCTCAAGGGAGAGAAGGAATGAGCCCTGTCTTCGGTCACGGCCGGCTCCGGCTGTACCTGCTCAAGCTGCTGGAAGAGAGCCCGCGTCACGGCTATGAGGTCATCCGGCTGCTCCAGGACCGCTTCCTCGGCGTCTACTCGCCCTCTCCCGGCACGATCTACCCGCGTCTGGCCCGCCTGGAGGAGGAGGGCCTGGTGACGCACGAGGTGGTCGAGGGCAAGAAGGTCTTCTCGATCACCGACAAGGGTCGCGACGAGCTGAACAACCGGCTCGACGAGCTCGACGACCTGGAGCAGGAGATCTCCGCCTCGGTGCGCGACATCGCCCGCGAGGTCAAGGAGGACGTCCGCGACACGGTCAAGTCGCTGCGCGACGAGCTGACGAGGATGGCCAAGGACGTGCGCACGGGGCCGCGCGAGGACGCCAGGCGCTTCAAGGAGCAGCAGAAAGAGGACTTCAAGCGGCTCAAGGAGCAGCAGAAGCGGCAGTGGATGGAGCACGCCTATCAGTGGCAGGGGGAGGGCGAGCGGCTCAGCACGGAGTGGCGCCGGATCTGGTCGGAGGTCTGGGCCACGCTCGGGGGCGCGCCGCCCAACCGCGCCGAGCTCGACGCCGAGCTGGGCGAGCTGCTGGCCGACTTCGTGGCCCAGGCCCGTGAGGGCGCCTCGGACTCGCGGCTGACCCCGGAGAAGCTGGCCGAGCTGCGTACGGCGCTCGACGACGCCGCCCGCCGCGTGCGCGACATCCTCGAATCCTGACCCCGGGTCCGGGCCATGGACCTCTGAGCCCCCTGGCCCACCGTTGAGAACTCCGGGGCCGGCCGTCAGGCGGAGCGGAGCTGGCGCTGGAGCCGGCGCGAGCTGCGCGCCGCCTTGCGGGCGTGGTAGGCCAGCGGCATGTACCGAAGACGCTCGGGCAGGCGCGGCGTCAGCATCGCCACCGCGTGCCCGAGATGCCGCAGCCGCCGCTCCTCCCTGGCCGTCCACCGCAACCCCAGCTTCGCCCGCACCGCGGGCGGTAGCGTGCCGACGGTCACGAAGTAGTTGAACTCCCCCGACCCCACACCGACGGGCGTCCACAGCCGCCGCAACGGCCTGGGCAGTCCCGGCGGCGCCGGCGTGCCGCGCATGACCGCCAGCACGTCGAGCGCGGTCGGATGCGCCTCCAGCCGGTCGGCCACCATCTCGTCGAAATAGCGCCAGAACCCGTCGAGGTCGTCCGGCATCTCCCGCTCGGGCACCCGCAGGATCGCACCGAGGTGGCGCGACTCGGCGTAGAAGCGCCGCTGCTGCTCGACGGTGAACGGCGTGCCGAAATAGCGGTTGAGCGCGATGAAGCGCTCGAACAGTGACAGGTGCACCCACGCCCACGCCTCACCGTTGAGCGCGTGGTAGTGCCGGCCGCGCTCGTCCACCCCGCTGATCGGCTTGTGCAGCTCGCGCAGCCGCTCGCCCTCCGCCGGGCCGCCGGCTCCCGCGTACACCCATTTCTGGACGGAGACGAGCGTGCGGGTGAGCCGCCCCCACGGGTCGGCCTTGTACGTGGAGTGCTCCGCGACGGCCGCGCCGACCGCCGGGTGCATCGTCTGGATGACCAGCGCGCTGCCGGCCACGAGCAGGTTGCGGTATTCGCCCGCGGTGTCCCAGTGCATCGAACCTGGGCCGAAGGGCTCAACGTCCATGATGGCGGCCTCCCGGGTGATACAACCTCACTTCCCTTGTATCACCCCGGAAGCACATAAGTAACCCTTCACTTATTCAGCCAGTAAAGACGATTTTTCCGAATATCTCCCCTTCGGCCATCGCAGCGAACCCCTCCCGCGCCTCGCTCAGCGGCAGCGTCCGGTCGACGACCGGCCGCAGCCCGGTCTGCTCCAGGAACACCGCGAGCCGCTGGAGCTGATCACGCGTCCCCATCGTGGAGCCGACCACGGACAGCTGCAGGAAGAAGACCCGGTTGAGGTCGGCGGGCGGGACGGCGCCGCTGGTGGCGCCGCAGACCACGATGCGCCCGCCGGGCTTGAGCGACTTGAGCGAGTGATCCCAGGTCGCCTGCCCCACGGTCTCCAGGACCGCGTCCACCCGCTCGGGCAGCCGCGCCCCCGGCTCGAAGACCTGGTCGGCGCCGAGCTCGCGGGCGCGCTCGCGCTTCTCCTCCGAGCGGCTGGTCGCCCAGACCCGGTAGCCGCCGGCCCGGCCGAGCGCGATCAGCGCGGTGGCGACGCCACCGCCCGCGCCCTGCACCAGCACGGTCGAGCCGGGCTCGAGCCCGGCCTTGTCGAAGAGCATCCGGTACGCGGTCAGCCAGGCCGTCGGCAGGCAGGCGGCGTGCTCGAAGCTGAGCGAGGCCGGTTTGGGCACGAGGTTGCGGCGCGGCACGGCCACCCGTTCCGCGAACGTGCCGTCGTAGGTCTCCGACAGCAGCGTGCGCTTGGGATCGAGGGTCTCGTCGGGACCCGTGCCGATCACCGAGTGCACGATGACCTCGTTGCCGTCCTCATCCACCCCGGCGGCGTCGCAGCCGAGCACGATGGGCAGCCGGTCCTGCCGGATGCCGACGCCCTTGAGCGTCCACAGGTCGTGGTGATTGAGCGCGGCCGCCCGCACGGAGACGGTCGTCCATCCGTCCGGCGCCTTCGGCTCCGGATGCTCGCCGAGCGTCAGCCCGGCGAGTGGGTTGTCGGGGTCAGTCTGTGTGGCGGTTACGGCGAACATGGCCGCACCCTACTTCAGCGTGATCTGAATCTCTTCGAGCGCCCTCTCGCGGAACGAGCGCGGCCCGGTGACGGCGATCCGCACCCCGTGGCGGCACACGGACTCTGCCCGCCGCCCCCGCCCGTCGATCACGACCGGCACCGCGGTCGTACCCTGGCAGCCGGGGGCCGGCACGAGCGCGATCATCGGCCCGGCCCCGCCGCCGAACCAGAGCTGCGGCCCGACCGGGTAGCCCTCCGCGGTCTCCCCCGGCTCCGCGAGCCGCACCGGACCGCCTGCCGACAGGACGAGGTAGCCCTTCTTCGTCACCCGGCCCTTGAGCCCGCGCGCCAGGGCCAGCCGCTGGTCGAAGGTCAGCCCCTGCCCGCGGTCGTACACGGCCAGCCGCCACGGCCCGAACTCGAACAGCAGCACCTGCCCGTAGGAGCCGCTGCCTGCCTGGCGCGGCCAGAGCGTGACGTTGTCGGCGTAGCTCCTGATCGGCTGGCCGCCCCGGGTGATCTCGATCTCGCCGTTGTACGGGGCCAGGAGCTGGCGGTATTTCCCGTCCACCCACACGCCCACGAAGGGCCGCAGCCCCATCGAGTCGAGGTCGAGCTCGGCCGGGTAACGCACCTCCGCCCGCCGCCCGTCGGGGAACACCGCCTCGAAGACCTCGTCGCGCCCCTTGGCCTTGGCAGGGACGTTCAGGACGTTGGGCGCGCTCTGGACCCTGGTCAGGGACCTGATGGGATCGGGAGCCGGCACGACGGGCCGCGGCTCGGGGTCACGGCTGCTGAGCACGCCGACGACGGGGATCAGCAGGAGCGCGAGAACCACCGCCAGCCCGATCCACCGGCGACGGCCGCGCTCGCCTGACTCGATGACGTCGAACTGGTCAGCCACGACGTTCCTAGCCCGAGTGATGGCGGCTTGCGCCCTTGCTCCCAGTTCAGTTGAGCGGTGACCGCCGGCGCAAGCCCTCGAACCTGGCGAAATCGCGGTCGCAGGTCACGAATTCACAACCGTGCTCGATGGCGAGTGCGGCGAGGTAGGCGTCGGGCTCGAGATTGCCGGTCGAGCGAGTCTGCCTCCGCCGTTTGGCCTTACCAGGAAGCCACGTTGACCTTCCCGTCAGTTGCGAGCCGTACCGGCTGCCCCACCAGCTCCCGTGACTCCGCGTCCGCCAGCAACTCCGGCTCCTCCGTCACCGCGTGGGCCCGCGAGCCGCCGGGCACGTCCACCACCAGCACCGCCCGCTCCGTCGCGCCGTCCCGGCCGTGCGCCACCGTGTACCCCGCCACCACCGCGGGCCCCTCGTACGACGCCGCGATCGGCACCCCCTTGGCCGCGAACACGGGCGCCGCTCCCCC
>NZ_VCKX01000104.1 GCF_005889725.1 Nonomuraea zeae | reverse complement strand
GCGAGCCGGTCGCTGGCGGACGGGATCGGCGGGATCAAGATCAAGGTCGGTCAGCCGGACATGAAGGAGGACCTGCGGCGGCTGGCGGCGGTGCGGGAGCATCTGGGGGACGATGTTCCGTTGATGGTGGATGCGAACCAGCAGTGGGACCGGGCGGCGGCGCTGCGGTTCGGGCGGGCGGTGGAGGAGCTCGGCCTGGTGTGGATCGAGGAGCCGCTGGACGCCTACGACGCCGAGGGTCACGCGCAGCTCGCCGCCGCGCTCGACACCCCCATCGCCACCGGCGAGATGCTCTCCAGCGTCGCCGAGCACGTACGCCTGATCGAGGCCCGCGCCGCCGACATCATCCAGCCGGACGCGCCGCGCGTCGGCGGCATCACGCCGTTCCTGCGCCTGGCCACGCTCGCCGACCACGCCGGGCTCCAGCTCGCGCCGCACTTCGCCATGGAGATCCACCTCCACCTGGCCGCCGCCTACCCGCGCGAGCCCTGGGTCGAGCACTTCGAATGGCTCAACCCGCTGTTCAACGAGCGGCTGGAGACCCGCGACGGCCGCATGATCGTCCCCGACCGGCCCGGGCTCGGCTTCACGCTCAGCGACCAGTGCCGCAAGTGGACCGTGGACAGCGTCGAGTTCGGGCGGGCCTGACATGGCGGACGGCCTCGCCACCTCGGCCGATCGCATCGAGTCCGTACGGTTCGGCCACTACGCCGTGCCGCTGGCGTTCGCGGTGAGCGACGCCAAGGTGGCCACGGGCCGCCAGCGGCCGCTGTCCCAGATCGACGTGCTGACCTGCGAGATCACGACGGCCGACGGGCTCGCGGGCCTGGGTTTCTCCTACACGACCCGGGCCGGCTGCCGCGCCCAGTTCGCCCACGCCAAGGAGATCGCGGCGAACCTGCTGGGCGAGGACCCCTCCGCCATCGGCGCGATCTACGACAAGCTCCTGTGGGCGGGCGCCTCCGTCGGCAGGTCGGGGGTCGCCACCCAGGCCCTGGCCGCGATCGACGTCGCGCTCTGGGACCTCAAGGCCAGGCGGGCGGGGCTGCCGCTGGCCAAGCTCCTGGGGTCCTACCGCGACTCGGTGCGCGTCTACAACACCTCCGGCGGCTACCTCCAGGCCCCGGCCGAGGAGGTCGCGGAACGGGCGAGCCGGTCGCTGGCGGACGGGATCGGCGGGATCAAGATCAAGGTCGGTCAGCCGGACATGAAGGAGGACCTGCGGCGGCTGGCGGCGGTGCGGGAGCATCTGGGGGACGATGTTCCGTTGATGGTGGATGCGAACCAGCAGTGGGACCGGGCGGCGGCGCTGCGGTTCGGGCGGGCGGTGGAGGAGCTCGGCCTGGTGTGGATCGAGGAGCCGCTGGACGCCTACGACGCCGAGGGGCACGCGCAGCTCGCCGCCGCGCTGGACACCCCCATCGCCACCGGCGAGATGCTCACCTCCGTGCCCGAGCTCGTCCGCCTCATCGACCTGCGCGGCGCCGACTTCCTCCAGCCGGACGTGCCGCGCGTGGGCGGCATCACGCCCTACCTCAAGGTCGCGGCGCTCGCCGACCACGCGAACCTCCAGGTCGCGCCGCACTTCGTGATGGAGATCCACCTCCACCTGGCCGCCGCCTACCCGCGCGACTCCTGGGTCGAGCACATCGAGTGGCTCTCGCCGCTGTTCGACGAGCGGCCGGTGATCGAGGACGGCCGCATGCTCGTGCCCGACCGCCCCGGGCTCGGGCTGAGCCTGGCCGGTCAGGCCGCCGGCTGGCGGCTCGACGCGGCCGAGTTCACCGGTAGGTTGTGACCCGTGCCATCAGACCGCAGGCTCGATCGTGACACCGGGCGCGGGCTCGCGTACGAGCTCGTCGAGCGGCTGAAGGCGCGCATTCTCGCCGGCGAGATCGAGCCCGGCCAGAAGCTGCCGACGGAGTCCTCGCTCGTCGAGGAGTTCGGCGTGAGCCGCACGGTGGTCCGCGAGGCCATCTCGCGGCTCCAGGCGGCCGGGCTCGTCGAGACCTTCCAGGGCCGCGGCTCGTTCGTGCTGGCCCTGCCCGCCTCCACGGCCTTCTCCGTGGAGGCGGAGCAGATCCGCACCCACCGCGACGTCCTCGACATGATCGACTTCCGGATCGGCGTCGAGTCGGAGGCGGCCGGGCTGGCCGCGCAGCGCCGCACCGAGCTGCAGCTGAAGGCCATCGAGCGGGCGCTCGTCGATCTGACGCGCTCCGGCGAGCACCCGGGCACCGCGGTCGAGGCCGACTTCCGGTTCCACCTCAAGATCGCGCTGGCCTCGGGCAACCGGTTCTACTCCGACCTGCTCGCCTCGCTCGGGCCGATGATGATCATGTTGCCGCGCACGCGGCTGGCGCACACGTACACGGTCTCCGACGCCACCCACCTCACGCGGGTGACGCTGGAGCACGAGAACGTCTACCGCGCCATCGCCGACCAGGACGCGGCGGCCGCGCGCGCCGCGATGCGGCTGCACCTGTCCAACTCGCGCGCCCGCCTGCAGACCCCCTGACTACCAGCGAGCCGTGTTCGGGGTGAAGTCCGGCACGATGCCACGCATGTAGGCGGTGTCCTCGCGGCCGCGCTGCCCGCACCTGAGGTACTGCTCGTGCAGCGTGCCCAGGGCGTCCTCGTCGAGCTCGACGCCGAGCCCGGGACCGGTGGGCACGGCCACGCTCCCGTCGCGGAACTCCAGCGCCCCCGGCTTGACGACCTCCTCGCTCTTCCACGGGTAGTGCGTGTCGCAGGCGTAGGTGAGGTTCGGGGTGGCCGCGGCCAGGTGCGTCATGGCGGCGAGACTCACGCCGAGGTGGGAGTTGGAGTGCATCGACAGGCCCATGCCGAAGGTCTCGCAGATGCCGCCGAGCAGCGCCGAGCGCCGCAGCCCGCCCCACAGGTGGTGGTCGGAGAGCACGACCTGCACGGCGTCGGCGGCGACGGCGGGCTTGAGATGGTCGAAGGAGATGACGCACATGTTCGTGGCGAGGGGCAGGTCCGTGTGCCGGGCGACCGCGGCCATGCCGTCGATGCCGGGCGTCGGGTCCTCCAGATACTCCAGGACGCCGGCCAGCCGGTGCGCCACCTTGATCGAGGTCTCGACGGTCCACGCGCCGTTGGGGTCGATGCGCAGGGCGTGCTCGGGGAAGGCCGCGGCCAGCGCCTCGATCGTGTCGATCTCGTGGCCGGGCTCGAAGACGCCGCCCTTGAGCTTGATCGCGGTGAAGCCGTAGTCGTCGACCATCCGCCGGGCCTGGGCGACCATCTGCTCGGGTGTGGCGCCCTCGCCCCAGGAGTCCTCGTCGTGGCCGGGGTGACCGGCCCACTTGTAGAACAGGTACGCCGAGAACGGCACCCGATCGCGTACCGCGCCGCCGAGCAGGTCGCTCACCGGCCGGCCGAGCACCTTGCCCTGCAGGTCGAGCAGCGCCACCTCGAAGGGCGCGGCCACGGTGTCCACGGCGCTGGAGACCTCCAGCATGCCGCCGAAGCTGGCCCCCGCGCCGCCGGTGGCCGCGCCGAGCCGCTCCACGACGACGCGGCGCAGCCCGTGCAGGTCGAACGCGTCCAGGCCGGGCAGCGCGGCGGCGACGGCGGCAAGCCGGTCGAGGTGGGCCTGGTCGGCGTACGTCTCGCCCAGCCCCACCAGCCCCGAGTCGGTGTGCACCTGGACGATCGCACGCAGCACGAACGGCTGGTGCACGCCGACCACGTTGAGCAGCGGCGGGTCGCGGAAGGCGACGGGCGTGACGGTGACCCGGCTGATCCGGCCGCTCACAGCTCGGCCTTGACCGTGAGCACCGGCACGCTGGCCTCCATGAGGATGCGCTGGGCCTCGCTGCCGAGGATGAACTTGCCCACCAGCGAGCGATGCCGCAGCCCGATGACGATGAGGCCGGCGCCGGTCTCCCGTACGAGCTGCTCGAAGGTCTCCGGCAGGTCGTCGTCGTGCAGCGGCTGGCGGATCTCGGCGTCGACGCCGGCCTCGCGGGCGCGGCGCAGGAGCTCGGCGCCCGCGGCGTCGTCGATCTTGTGCTCGTCGACGGGCGCGCCCCGGCGCGGGGAGTTCACGATGATCACGCGCTCTCCGCGCAGGACGCCCTCGCGCAGGCCCGCGTCCACCGCGGCCGAGCCCTCCGGCGTGGGCAGGTAACCGACCAGGATGGTCATGAGGTCTTCTCCTCAACAGGATCTGCGCTCTTGCGGCGCACGGCCTTACGGATCAGCGGCAGGATCGCGACGAGCACGACCAGCGCGAGCACCGTCCCGGAGATCGGGCGGGTGAAGAAGCCGGACGGGTTCCCGCCGAAGATGAGCAGCGACTGCCGCGCCGAGTTCTCGATCATCGGGCCGAGCACGAACGCGAGCACCAGCGGCCCGGGCTCGAAGCCGAACTTCTTCATCAGGTAGCCGAGCAGGCCGAACCCGATGACCAGGAAGACGTCGTACACCTGGTTGCTCACGGTGTACGCGCCGAGCAGGGTGATGAGCACGGTGATCGGGGCCAGGACCCCGGGCCGGACGCGCAGGATCTTCACGAACACGCCGACCATCGGGATGCTCATGATGAGCAGCAGGATGTTGCCGATGTACATCGAGTTGATGACGCCCCAGAACACGTCGGGGTGCTCGGTGACGAGCTGCGGCCCCGGCTGGATGCCCTGGATGAGCAGCGCCCCGAACATCAGGGCCATCGTCGCGTTCGCCGGGATGCCGAGGGTCAGCAGCGGGATGAACGACGAGGTCGCGGCGGCGTTGTTGGCGGTCTCCGGGGCGGCCACGCCCTCGACGGCGCCCCTGCCGAAGCGCTCGGGCTGCTTGGCCCGCCGCTTCTCCAGCGCGTACGCGGCCAGCGACGACAGCGTCGCGCCGCCGCCGGGCAGCACGCCGAGGATGAAGCCGATCAGCGAGCCGCGCCCGATCGCGCCCTTGGCCTGGCCGAGATCCTTGCGGGAGGGCCACACGTTGCCGACCTTGGCGGGCGAGTGGACCTTGTTGTGCCGCTCCTCGATGTTGTAGAGGATCTCGCTGAGCCCGAACAGGCCCATGGCGACCGGGATGAAGTCGATGCCCTCGGCGAGGTTCAGGCTCTCGAAGGTGAAGCGCTCGGCGCCGGTGAAGGTGTCGCGGCCCACGGTCGCGATGAGCAGGCCGACCCCGGCCGCGATGATCGCTTTGAGCTTGTTGCCGTTGCCGACCGAGGAGATCAGCAGGACGCCGAGGACGCCGAGGGCGGCGTACTCGGGGGGCCCGAAGTCGAGCGCGAAGCCGGCGACGATCGGGGCGAGGAGCGTCAGGCCGAGGATCGAGACGGTGCCGCCGATGAAGGAGCCGATGGCGGCGATGCCGAGCGCGGTGCCCGCCTTGCCCTGTCTGGCCAGCGCGAAGCCGTCGAAGACGGTCACGACCGAGGACGCCTCGCCGGGCAGGCGGAGCAGGACCGAGGTGATGGTCCCGCCGTACTGGGCGCCGTAGAAGATGCCCGCCAGCATGATGATCGCCGAGACCGGCCCGATGCCGTACGTGATCGGCAGCAGGATGGCGATCGTCGCGCCCGGGCCGAGCCCGGGGAGCACGCCGATGAGCATGCCGATGATCACGCCGATGAGGCAGTAGAGCAGGTTGGTGGGTTCCAGGACGACGCTGAAGCCGTTGAGGATGGGGGAGATGTCCATGTGGCTTTCTCAGATGAGGCGCGGGAGCGGGATCTGCAGCAGCACCACGAACAGCACGTAGAACGCGGCCACGGTGACGATGCTGATCACGATGGAGGAACGCCACGACTCCCGGCCCAGCCAGCGCAGCCAGACGAAGACGAGCAGCAGCGAGGGGATCTCGAAGCCGATCAGGGGGAGCAGCGCGGCGAGCGCGACGAGCGTCACCACGGCGATCGCGGTGAGCAGGCTCGACTTGGAGAAGCGCTCGGTGTCCTCCAGGCCGCGGCCGGTGACGACGAGCGTCGCCGACAGCACGACGATGACGACGCTGATGGCGAACGGCCACAGTCCCGGGCCCGGCTGCGTGAGCCGCCCGAGCCCGAGCGCGAGGGACCCGAGCACTCCGGCCGCGCCGGCGGCGAGCGCCACCACAGCCGCCGCGACCTGCGAGATCGGGCCCGCGTGCGGCGGTCGCGTCTCCTCCAGGAGCTCCGCCTGGAGGCGGTCGGCGTCGAGCACGTCCCCGACCGGGTCGGGGGTCTCGGCGCCGGGCGACCTGGTGGGGTCGGACATGGACATGCACACTCCTCGGTGGCGGTGTGGGCAGGGGGAGCGGCGGCCGGCCGGCCGCCGCTGCCGCGATCAACCGGCCAGACTGATCCCGAACTTGTCGAGCTGGGCCTTGTAGGTGGTGGAGTCGTTCTGCAGGGAGCTGAGGACCTCCTCGGGCGTGACCTCCATCGGAGTGAGCGAGTTGTCCTCGTTGAACTTCTTGTACTCAGGGGTGGCGAAGGTCTTCTTGGCCGCGTCGAGCAGCCGCGTCTTGACGTCGGCGGGCGTGCCCTTGGGCGCGGTCAGGAAGCGGTACTGCGTCACCAGCACGTCGAAGCCCTGCTCCTTGGCCGTCTTCACGTCCGGAAGGAAGGGTATGCGCTGCTCGGAGAAGACTGCGAGCGGGACGAGCTTGCCCGCCTTGATGTTCTCGATGGCCTCGCCGATCTGCATCGTCGAGACGTCTACCTGGTTGCCGAGCAGGGCGGTCAGGTTGGGGGCGCCGCCGTCGAAGGGCACGGCCGTCGCCTCGATCCCGGCCGACTTGAAGGTCAGCGCGGAGGCGAGCTGGGCGCCGGTGCCGACGCCCGTCGTGCCGTAGCGGATCGCCTTGCCGCCCTTCTTCATGTCCTCGATCGACTTGTAGCCGGACTTGGGGTTGGTCGCCATGACGTAGTCGTCGCGGGAGACGCCGGTGATGACGTCGAACGAGTCGATCTTCGTGGCCTCGGCGGGGGACACCGTGAGCGGCGTGATGGTGAAGAGCGAGGCGTTCTGGACGGCGAGCTTGTAGCCGTCGGCCTTCGCGGACTGGAGCTCCTTGGCGTTGAGCGCTCCGTTGGCGCCGGGCTTGTTGAGCACCGGCGTGGAGACCCCGAGGTCCTTGCCCATGCCCTGGGCCAGCGCCCGGGTGATCAGGTCGGTCGAGCCGCCGGCGGAGGCGCCGACGCTGAACTCGATGTTGCCGGTGGGATATTTACCGTCGCCACCACCGGAGGAGGTCGTCTTGACACCACCACACGCGGTCAGCGCGAGCGCGGCGGTGGCGCCGAGGACACCCACGAGGATGCGGCGGGGGGTCATCCGAGATGTCGGCATTGACTTCTCCTTCGTGCAGGCGGTGAGCCGCGCGTCATCTGCAAGGGGAGCGGTGTCGGAGGCGCCTTGATGTTTCGGCTGGGTTACCGCTCCGTAGTCTCCGGAGACTAGGTAGCAGCTTCGATGCCTGTCCAGGCTCTTTTCGGTATCAAGTGATACTCTTTCCGCATCATGCTAACACTGGATCAGATCAGGGCGTTCGTGGCAGTCGCCGAGGAGCTGCACTTCGGCCGGGCGGCTGATCGGCTCCGCATGACGCAGCCCCCGCTGAGCCGCCACATCCAGAAGCTCGAGCGCGCGATCGGCGTCACGCTGCTGGAACGTGACAACCGCCGCGTCGTGCTCACCGACGCCGGCCGCGGCTTCCTGGAGGACGCGCGGCGGATGCTCTCGCTCGTCGACACCGCGGGAGACCGGGCACGCCGGATCTCCAACGGCGCCACGGGCACGGTCCGCCTCGGCTTCACGGCGGTCTCGGCCATCAGCATGCTAGGCGCGCTGCTGCGGCGCCTGGCCGAGCAGCTGCCGGAGATCGACGTCATCCTCCACGAGCGGGTGACCGCCGGGCAGGTGGACGGCATCCTGCGCGGCGAGCTCGACCTGGGCCTGGCCCGCCCGCCCTTCGACATCGCCACGCTCGACTCCCGGGTCGTCTTCCGTGAGCCGCTGATCGCCGTGGTCCCCATCGGCCATCCGCTCGCCGGCCTCGACCGGCCGCTCGTGCCCGACGACTTCGACGGCCTGCCGGTGATCAGCTACAGCCCGGTCCAGTCCCGCTACTTCCACGAGCTCACCGTCCGGTTCCTGACCAACGCCCATCCCCGGATCGAGCAGCAGGTGCACCAGATCCTCACCGCCGCGCTCCTCGTGGCGGCCGGGCGCGGCGTGGCGCTGGCGCCGGCCAGCGCGCGCTCGCTCGGCATCGAGGGCATCGCCTTCTGCGACCTCGTACGCGGCGGCGGCGACCCGCTGGACGAAGGCGACGGCGTCGCGGGAAAGCCGGTCGAGCTGCACGTCATCTGGGACCGCGGCTCGACCAATCCCGCCCTCTGGCGCGTGCTCGATCTGCTCCCCGAACGCCCGGACTGATGATCTGTCCCGCTTTGCGATGCTTTGTAGGTATCGTCGGATTCAGAATCGCACTTGGACAGGAATCACTCCGCCTTCCTAGCCTGGCGGCGTCAGACCTTACCGGTGGCGCGGGGTGACACCACGCGCGCTTGTGAAGCAAAGGACGTCCCTCATGGCCAAGTACTCGCCGCAGGAGCTCGCCGCTCAGCTCAAGAGCGGCCTGTTGTCGTTCCCCGTCACCCATTTCGACCAGGCCCTGGAGTTCGACGAGGCGGGCTACCGCGATCACCTGTCCTGGCTGAGCGGCTACCCCGTGGCCGGTCTGTTCGCCGCCGGCGGCACGGGTGAGGGCTTCTCGCTGACCGCCGCCGAGATCGACCGCGTGGTCCGCGTGGCGGTGGACGAGGTGAACGGCAGGGTGCCGGTCGTGGCCCCGGCCACCGGCGGCACCGCGACCGCCGTCGCGCAGGCCAAGGCGGCCGAGGCGGCGGGCGCGGACGGCCTGCTGCTCATGCCCCCCTACCTGACGGAAGCGGGCCAGGAGGGCCTGGTCGAGCACGTCAGCGCCGTCTGCGCGGCCACCGGTCTCGGCGTCATCGTCTACAGCCGCGCCAACGCCGTGCTCAACGACCGCTCCGTCCAGACCCTGGCCGAGCGCAACGAGACCCTCATCGGCTTCAAGGACGGCGTGGGCAACATCGAGAGCCTCACCCGCATCTACGCCGCGGTCGGCGACCGCCTGGCCTACATCGGCGGCCTGCCCACGGCCGAGACCTTCGCCCTGCCGCTGCTGCAGCTCGGCATGAGCACGTACTCCTCGGCGATCTTCAACTTCGTCCCGCAGTTCGCGCTCGACTTCTACGCCGACGTCCGGGCCCAGGACCGCGAGGCCGTCTACCGCCGCATCCGCGAGTTCGTGGTGCCCTACCTGGACATCCGCGACCGCACGAAGGGGTACGCCGTCTCGATCGTCAAGGCGGGCCTCACCGCCGTCGGGCGTCCGGCCGGACCGGTGCGGCCACCGCTGCAGAACCTCACGGACGGCGAGCTCGCCGAGCTGACCACCCTCATCAACAAGATCAACTAGGCTCGGAGGGCCAGCCCGTGTCTCCCACCATCCAGCGCGTCGAGGTCGTCCCGGTCGCCGGGTACGACAGCATGCTGCTCAACCTGAGCGGCGCGCACGGACCGTTCTTCACCCGCAACGTCGTCATCACCACCGACTCCGACGGGCGTACCGGCCTCGGCGAGGTGCCGGGCGGCGAGGCGATCCGCCGCACCGTCGAGGAGGCGGGAGCGCTGCTGGCCGGCCAGCCCGTGGCCCGCTACCGCAGCCTGCTGCGCTCGGTGGCGGCCCGGTTCGCCGAGCGGGACGCGGGCGGCCGCGGCGCCCAGACGTTCGACCTGCGCACCACCGTGCACGCGGTCACCGGCATCGAGTCCACGCTGCTCGACCTGCACGGGCAGTACCTCGGCCTGCCGGTGGCCGAGCTGCTCGGCGAGGGGCGGCAGCGCGACCGGGTGCCCATGCTGGGCTACCTCTTCTACGTCGGGGACCCGGGCAAGACCGACCTGCCCTACCTGGTCGACGACGAGGGCGCGGACCGCTGGTCCCGGCTGCGCCGCCGGCCCGCCCTGACTCCCGACGCGGTGGTCGCCCTGGCCGAGGCGGCCAGGGAGCGCTACGGGTTCGCCGACTTCAAGCTCAAGGGCGGCGTGCTGGCCGGCGATGAGGAGGCCGCCGCGGTCAAGGCGCTGGCCGCCAGGTTCCCCGACGCGCGCATCACTCTCGACCCCAACGGCGGCTGGCTGCTCGCCGACGCGATCCGGCTGGGCCGCGACCTGCGCGGCGTCCTGGCCTACGCCGAGGACCCCTGCGGCGCCGAGGGCCGCTTCTCCAGCCGGGAGACGATGGCCGAGTTCAGGCGGGCCACCGGCCTGCCCACCGCGACGAACATGATCGCCACGGACTGGCGGGAGATGGCCCACGCCGTACGCGCCGGCGCCGTCGACATCCCGCTCGCCGACCCGCACTTCTGGACCATGGCGGGCTCGGTCCGCGTCGCCCAGCTCTGCCACGACTTCGGGCTGACCTGGGGATCGCACTCCAACAACCACTTCGACATCTCGCTGGCGATGTTCACGCACGTCGGGGCGGCGGCCCCGGGCGACATCACGGCGCTGGACACGCACTGGATCTGGCAGGACGGCCAGGCGCTCACGACCAGGCCGTTCCAGATCACCGACGGCGGGATCGACGTGCCCAGCACGCCGGGGCTCGGCGTCGAGCTCGACCGGGAGGCGCTGGCCGCGGCCCACGAGCTCTACCTCAGCCACGGCCTCGGCGCCCGCGACGACGCCGTGGCCATGCAGTACCTGATCGAGGACTGGACGTTCGATCCGAAGCGGCCCTGCCTGGTCCGCTGACGTGCCCGGTCCCGGCCATCGCCTAATGTGGGGCACATGGGCATGGTCGGGACGGTCGGGCTGGTGCTGCACCCCCAGCGCGACTCCAAGAAGGCGATCGACACCATCCTGCGCTGGGCCGCCGACAAGGGCGCGACGGTGCTCGGCCTGCCCGACGAGGTGGGCCGCATCGACTGCTCCGCCGTCGCGGTCGACGCCGACACCCTCGTGGAGCGGGCCGACCTGGTGGTCGGGCTCGGCGGCGACGGGACGATGCTGCGCACGATGCGGCTGCTCGCCGGGCGGCCCACACCGATCCTCGGGGTGAATCTCGGACGGCTCGGCTTCCTGGCGGAGATCGACGTGGACGGGCTGGCGGAGACGCTCTCGGCCATCGACGGCCACCGCTACACGATCGAGCCGCGCATGGCGATCCGCAGCATGGTGGCCGGGGTGAGCGTGACCGCGTTCAACGACATCGCGCTCGTGCGGACCCCCGGCGACGGGCTGGCGGCCGTGTCCATCACCCCGTCCGGCAGCCCCTTCGTCCGCTACGCCGCCGACGCCGTCATCGTGGCCACCTCCACCGGCTCCACGGCCTACAGCTTCTCCGCCGGCGGGCCGATCGTGTCGCCCCGCGTGGAGGCCATCCTCGTCGTGGCCGCCGCCGCCCACTCCTCCTTCAACCGGGCCCTGGTGCTGCCGGCGGACGAGGAGGTGACGCTCCAGGTGCTGCCCACCAGCGGGCGGCTGGCGGTGGAGGTGGACGGGGCCGTGGTCGGGCACCTGGGGCCGGGCGACAGCGTCACGGTCGCCGCCTGGCCGGGGGCGGCCAAGGTGGTGCGGCTCGGCACGACGTTCTACGAGCGGGCGCGGCGCAAGCTGCGGGTGGACGGCAGCGCCGAGGTCGACTGACCGTCCCGCTAGCCAGCCGCGCCGCGCCGGTGGCGGGCGGAGCGCCCCTGCCCCGAGGGGGCGGGACCGGCGGCGCGCTCGTACGGGCCGCGCTGGGGCCCCTGCGGCGTGAAGAAGCCGGCCGGCTCGTCCTGAGGGCTGAAGAAGCCGGGAGACTCGTGTCCCGAGGAGGGCCCGGCGGCGTCGGCGGGACGGTGCGCGCGGGAGGCGGTCAGGGCGGCCAGCGCCGTGGTGATCGGGACGGCGGCGATCAGGCCGAGCGTGCCGACGATGCTGCGGACGATCTCCTGGGCGATGACCGGCGTGGTCAGCACGTCCCCCAGCGGCTGCTCCCCGATGCTGAACAGCAGGAGCAGCGGCAGCGACGCCCCCGCGTACGCCAGGATGATCGTGTTGATCACCGAGGCGATGTGCGCGCGCCCGATGCGCCCGGCCGCCCGGTAGAGCCGGGCGAAGCCGTAGGAGGGGTTGGCGTGGGCGAGCTCGGCCACCGTCACCGCCTGCGTGACCGTGACGTCGTCGAGCACCCCGAGCGCGCCGATGATGATGCTGGCCAGCAGCAGCCCCTGCGTGTCGATCGACAGGCTCATGCCGAGCGTCAGCGCGCTGTCGTCGGTGATCCCGTTGAGCCGGGCGAACCCCAGCGCGCCGTAGGACAGCAGCCCCGTGAGCGCCAGGCTGGCCAGGGTGCCGAGCACGGCCATGGACGTGGACACCGAGAAGCCGTGCGTCAGGTAGAGGACCGCCAGCATGATCGCCGCCGCCCCGGTGATGGCCACCAGCATGGGCGAGCGGCCCTCCAGGATGCCCGGGATGACGAACGTCAGCAGCAGCACGAACGTCACCGCCAGCCCCACGAGGGCCGTCACCCCCCGCCACCGGCCGAACGCGATCACCGCCAGCGCGAACGCCGCCCCGAACAGCCACAGCGGCGTCGCCCGGTCGTGGTCCGAGATCTGGTAGGCCCCGTCGGAGTCGCGCAGCAGGATGACCGCGTCGTCCGCGGCGAAGTGCTGGGCCCCGGGGCCGCTCGGCAGGCGGAGCGTGACGTCCCTGCCCACGTCGGGGCCGTCCTCGACCCTGACGGTGGCGTTCCCGCAGGTGGCCGGGTCGGGCCGGGGCGCGCCCTCCGTGACGGCCGGGCACGGCTTGAGCACGACGCCGGTGACGGTGCCGCTGAGCCGCTCGACCCCGGGGGGCTGCTGCGCGGCGGCCTCCGGCCGCCCGTCGGGCCACAGCCACACCAGGGCCGCCAGCGTGACGATCGCCAGCGGCACCAGCACGGCCAGGCCGGCCAGCACCGTGCGCCGCGAAGTGGGCACGGCGTCGGTGCCGTGCGCGTGGTTGGCGCCCATCGGGTAAAGGTCCTCCTCGGCTGACGAACAAGGACAGTACTGCACCCCGCGCCGCCGGGTAGTCCAACGGGCATGACATGGCTGGTGGGCACCTCCGGATGGCAGTACAAGGACTGGCGGGGGGTCCTGTATCCGGAGGGCGTGCCGCAGCGGCTCTGGCTGGAGACGTACGCGCGGACGTTCGCCACCGTCGAGAACAACAACGCCTTCTACCGGCTGCCGCCGCCCGAGACGTTCGCCGCCTGGCGCGAGCGCACGCCCGCCGGGTTCGTGATGGCCGTCAAGGCCAGCAGGTTCCTCACCCACATCAAGCGGCTGGCCGACCCCGAGGAGCCGGTGGCGCGGCTGATGGGCGCGGCGTCCGCGCTGAAGGAGAAGCTGGGGCCGATCCTGCTGCAGCTCCCGCCCACCCTGCGGGCCGACCCCGGCCGGCTCGACCGGTGCCTGAGCTGCTTCCCCGCGGGCGTGCGGGTGGCCGTGGAGCCCCGGCACGTCTCCTGGTGGACCGACGAGGTGCGCGAGATCCTCCGCGCGCACGCGGCCGCCCTGTGCTGGGCGGATCGCCGGGGCAGGCCGCAGGGCCCGCTCTGGCGGACGGCGGACTGGGGTTACGTGCGCCTGCACGAGGGAAGAGCCGGTTTCGCGTACGGCGAGACCGCGCTGAGGACGTGGGCCCGCCGGATCGGTGAGGCCGGCTGGCCGGACGCCTACGTCTACTTCAACAACGATCCAGGAGGAGCGGCCGTGCGAAACGCCACCCGATTTGCCACACTCGCCTAGTGCACACGCGTCTTTACCGCAACGGCGTCCTCGAGAAGGAGGGCTTCCCGGTCGACGAGGTCTCCGACTATGTCGGCGATCCCGACAACGTGGTCTGGTTCGACCTCTGCTCGCCCTCGCCCGCCGACCTCGGAGTGATCGGCGAGGAGCTCGGGCTGCACGAGCTGGCGGTCGAGGACGTGCTCTCCGATCACCAGCGGCCGAAGGTGGACGTCTACGACAACCACCTGTTCATCACCGTCTACGGCGTCCACTTCGACGAGGGGCGGCTCGATCCCGTCGAGGTGAACATCTTCGTCACCGGCAACGCCCTGGTCACCGTGCGCGAGAACGACCACTTCGACATCGGCGAGGTGGTCAGGCGCTGGGACGACTCCGCCCGCATGGCCGGGCACGGCGTGACGTTCCTGCTCCATGGCCTGCTCGACTACGTGGTGGACAGCCAGTTCGACCTGGTGCAGGACCTCGACTCGCAGGCGGAGGCGCTGGAGGAGGCGCTGTTCGAGGACCAGGTGGTGTACGGCAGGGAGCTGCAGCGCACCATGTACGTGCTGCGCAAGAACACCGCCAGGCTCCGCAAGATCACGATGCCGATGCGCGAGGTGATCGGCACCCTGCTCCGCCGCGACCAGGAGCTCGTGGCCGACCCCGTGATGGCCCCCTACTACGAGGACGTCTACGACCACGTGCTGCGCGTGACGGAGTGGGTCGAGTCGATCCGCGACATGCTCGCGAACGTCCGCGAGACCCGCCTCGCCCAGCAGGGCTTCCGGCTCAACGAGATCATGAAGCGGGTCACGAGCTGGGCCGCCATCATCGCGGTGCCCACCATGATCACCGGCTTCTACGGGCAGAACGTGCCCTATCCGGGCTCGAACCAGCCGTGGGGGTTCTGGCTGTCCTCGATCCTGGTGGCGGTGACGTCGGTGGCGCTCTACACGGTGTTCAAGCGGAAAGACTGGCTGTAGGCGGCGAGCCGGTCGAAGGGCGGGCGGCAGGGCTCACCACGCACGCCGAGCGTGAGCGAGACCGCGAGCCGCACCTGCGCGGCCCCCGAGCCGGGATAGAGGGCCAGGCAGCGACCGTCCGCCAGCAGCGTCCTGCGGCCGATCGAGGTGGTCAGCAGCGACAGCTCGTCGTAGGCGGCGGGCGCGGTCAGGCGCAGCACCCACAGCCCGTCCGGGGTACGCGCGCGATCACCCTCGATCGCGTAGTAGTCGAGCACGGCCGGGCTGGTGGAGACGACCGCCCGCATCGTGAAGCGGCGGCCCTCCACCGTGAACAGCTCCGCGGACGGCGCCTTGTAGACCGAATGGACGTATCCGATCGCGAAGGAGCCGCGCACCGGCAGGCCGTTCACGGTCAGGCGCCCGGCGCCGCCGGCGCCGAGCGTCAGCACCAGGACCGCCGCGAGGGCCAGGAGCGGCCTGGTCAGCCCTTCTCCTTGTAGTAGCGGGCGGCGCCGGGGTGCAGCTCGACCGGGGCCACCTGCTGGCCCAGCTTGACGTCGAGCTTCTTGGCCTCCGGGTGCACGGCCGACAGCTCCGCCTTCTTCTCGAACAGCGTCTTGGTGATGTCGTAGGCGAGCTGCTCCTTCATCTGGTCGGGCACCAGCAGCACGTTCGCGATGCCGACGGTCTTGATCGTGCCGGACAGCTTGTACGTGGACAGGTCCACGTCGAGCGGGACGTACTGCTCGCCGTACGTCGCGCGCATCTTCTCCAGCACGTCGCCGGTGTCGAGCAGCTTCATGTCGGGCTTGCTGGTGGCCAGGTCGGTGATGCCCGCCGTGGGCAGCCCGCCGACCCAGAAGAACGCGTCCACCGTGCCGTCCTTGGCGGCCTGCACCGACTCGTTGATCGACAGCTGCTGCTTGGTGATGTCGGTGTCGGGGTTCAGGCCGGCCGCCTCCAGCATGCGCCGGGCCACGACCTGGGTGCCGGAGTTGGCCGGGCCGAGCGAGACGCGCTTGCCCTTGAGGTCGGCGACCTTGGCCGCGGTGACGCCGGGGGCGACGACGACGTGCGCGTAGTTGTCGTAGATGCGGGCGATGGCCTTGATCGGCTGCTTGGCGGTGAAGGTGTCCTTGCCGTTGACCGCGTCGGCCGCGGTGTCGGCCTGGGAGAAGCCGATGTCGGCCTTGCCGGAGGCGAGCAGCTTGATGTTCTCGACGGAGGCCGACGTGACCGACGCGGTGGCCCGGGTGTTGGCGATGTTCGCGGAGAGCTGGTTGGCCAGGCCGCCGCCGTACACGTAGTAGACGCCCGTGGTGCCGCCCGTGGCGATCGACAGCCGGTTGCCCGCGCCGCCGCCCGCGCCACCCCCGCTGCCGCAGCCCGTCGTCACCAGGGCGGCTGCCGCGATCATCGCAAAGATCCGCTTCACGCTGGGTCCTCTCTCCTTCTTCTGACGAGGTGCACGGCAGCGGCCACGGCCAGCACGGCCAGGCCCGAGCCGATGGGGACGGGTTCGAGGAACAGCAGCAGCACCGCGGCCACCGCCGCCAGCACCCGCTCGGGCAGGCCGCTCAGCCCGCCCGTCGCCATGGCGAGCGCCGCCACGGCGAGCGCGGAGACGGCGGTCATCAGCAGCACGGTGCCGATCGGCCCCTGGCCGAGCAGCGCCTGCCCGTTCGGCGTCAGCACGAACGCGAACGGCACCAGGAACGCCGGCAACGTGTAACGCCAGGTCATCATCATCGTCTTGTACGTGTTGCCGCCGGTGATCGCGGCCGCCGCGACCGCCGACAGCGCCGTGGGCGGGCTCACCTCCGACAGCACGGCGTAGTAGAAGACGAACATGTACGCCTCGGCCGGCGTGACCCCCAGCGTGGTGAGCGCCGGGCCGATGATCACCGCGGCGATGATGAAGCTCGCGGTCACCGGCACGGCCAGGCCCAGCAGCATGACCGCGATGGCGGCCATGAGCGTGGTCAGGATCAGGTTCCCGGCGGCGGCGTCCACGATGATCGCGCTCAGGTTGAGCCCGAGGCCCGTCTGCGTGATGACGCCGACGATGATGCCCGCCGCCGCGCACACCGCGGTGACCGGCAGCACCTCCAGCGTGCCCTTGGCCAGCGCCTGGCCGACGCTCCTCGGGCCCATGCGGCGCTCGGGGTCGAGGAACGACAGCGCGAACGCGACCGCGGTGGCGATCACCACGGCCTGGAACGCCGACCTTTCCATTGCCATCAGCACGATGATCAGGATCAGCGAGCTGAAGTGGTAGCCGAAGCGCAGCAGCAGCCGGCCCGCCCTGGGCGCGTCCACCTGCACGGCGTGGGTGCCGAAGCGGCGCGAGTCGATCTCGATGGCCAGGAAGATGCCCAGGTAGTACAGGAGGGTGGGGATCGTCGCGTACAGGAGCACCTCAAGGTAGCCGACCCTGAGATATTCGGCGATGATGAACGCCGCCGCGCCCAGCGTGGGCGGGGACAGGATGGCGCCGATGCCGCCGGCGGCCAGGATGCCGCCCGCCGGCTCGCGCGGGTAGCCTGCCCGGCGCAGCACCGGCCAGGCGACGCTGCCCAGGCTGACCGTGGTGGCCACGCCCGAGCCCGAGACGGTGCCGAGCAGGAAGCCGGCCAGGGTGACGGTACGGCCGGGGGCGGCGCGGGACTTGCGGAAGGCGGCGAAGCTCAGGTCGATGAAGAACCTGCTCGCGCCCGAATAATCGAGCACGGCGCCGTAAATCGTGAAAAGGATGATGTAGCTGGCGGCCACCTGCATCGGCACGCCGAAGAAGCCCTCGGTGCCGGTGTAGAGCTGCGACACGATTTGGCCGAGATCGAAGCCGCGATGGCCGATCGTCCAGTCAATAGGCAAATATGCCCCGAAATAGGCATAAAGCAGGAAAATGGCGCAAATGATGGCCAGGGCCCATCCGACCGTACGCCGCACCGCCTCCAGCAGCAGCGCCGTCAGCAGCAGCCCGGCGGCGATGTCGAGATCCGACAGCGCGGCGCCGGAGCCGCGGTCGCGGAAGCCGTCGAGGTCGAGCAGCGGGTAGACCAGGACGGCCAGGGAGGCGGCGGCCAGCAGCCAGTCCGCGACACTCGGCCACTCCACCCGCCGCGCCGCCACGCCCTCCTGAGGCGATCCGTCCTGGGCCGTGCCCACCGGGACCAGCCCCTCCTGGGACGAGCCTTCCTGGACCGGGCCTTCCCCGGGAAGACTTTCCCTGGGCAGGCGTTCCCCGGGTGGGCTCGCCGTGGCCCGGCCTTCTGCTGGTGGCCGCTGGAGCAGGCGCCGCATCGGCGCCAGCCCCGAGCGGTAGCAGAGGAACACCAGCGGCAACGCCACCGCCAGGAACGTCATCCGGTGCTCTAGCGCCTCGATCGGCCGGAACACCACCACCAGCGAATAAACGGAGAGCAATCCGCCGACGATCCACACGCCGAGCCGCAGGGCTCCGCCGAGCTGCCGCGCCGGCCGTTCCTGCTCGTGGGCGGAAACCAGCTCGGCCTCGCGGTCGTTCAGCTCGGTCAAGACGTCCTCCCCGACACGGCTTTGCAGGGACTTTACGAGTCCTTTACTGGAATTGGGAAGAGTCCGTTACCTTTATGCGACGTACCATTCAGAATTGCGGCCGGCATTCGGCCGCCAGTTGCTCGACCGGCACCTCGCCCGCCTGGCGGCCGTCGCGCAGCCGCACCGACGCATGGCCGCCCGCCACCTCGCGCGGCCCCACCACGAGCTGGTACGGCACCAGCCGGTGCGCCCTGATCCTGGCTCCCAGACTGCCCCGGTCCGCGGGCGCCAGCTCGGCCCGCAGCCCGGCGGCCAGACAGCGGCGCAGCAGGTCCCCGGCCGCGGGCAGCTCGGCGTCCGACAGCGGCAGCACGACCGCCTGCACGGGCGCCATCCAGGCGGGGAACGCGCCGCCGTGCACCTCGATGAGCTGCGCGACCAGGCGTTCGAGGCTGCCGACCACGCTGCGGTGCACCATGACGGGACGGTCGCCGCCGGCGTAACGCAGGTCGAAGCGCTCGGGCTGGTAGAAGTCCACCTGCACGGTCGACAGGGTGACCTCGCGGCCGGCCGGATCGGCGATCTGGATGTCGATCTTCGGCCCGTAGAAGGCGCCCTCGCCGCGCTCCTCGTCGTACGCCCTGCCGCGCCCCTCCAGCACGTCACGCAGCAAGGCCTCGGAACGCGCCCACATCTCCGGATCGTCCACGAACTTGGCGCCCTCGCCGCGCACCGAGAGTCGGTGACGCACCGCCTGGATGCCCAGCTGGGCGTGCGCGGCCTCGATCAGGTCGAGGGCGGCCGACATCTCTTCCGCGGCCCGCTCAGGCGGGCAGAACACGTGGCCGTCGTTGAGCTGGACGGCCCGCACCCTGGTCAGGCCGCCGAGCACGCCGGACAGCTCGGAGCGGTACATGCCGCCGAGCTCGGCGACGCGCAGCGGCAGGTCGCGGTGGCTGCGCGGGCGCGAGCGGTAGATGAGGGCGTGGTGCGGGCACAGGCTGGGGCGCAGGACGAACTCCTCGCCGCCCACGTTCATGGGCGGGAACATGTCCTCCGCGTAGTGCGCCCAGTGGCCGGATCGCTCGTACAGCTCCCGTTTCCCCAGCACGGGGGAGTTGACGTGCTGGTAGCCGTTGCGGCGTTCGAGCTCGTGCACGTAGTCCTCGACGGCCTTGCGCACGGCCGCGCCCGCGGGCAGCCAATAGGGGAAGCCCGCGCCGATCAGCGGGTCGGTGTCGAAGATGCCCAGCTCGCGGCCGAGCCTGCGATGGTCGTTCATGATCGTCCTTCACGTGGAAAGGGCGAACGACCAGATCCCCGGGCATTCGCCCGGGATGCATGGATTCAGCGCGCCGGGACGGTGTCCGGCGTCGTCGTGACGTTGGCGCGCTGCATGTAACCGACCATAACACCCGGTCCCTCCGATGCATCGACGATTTTGAAGGGAGCCGGCACCCCCTGACCCCGGTCGGGGTGCCGCCGGGAGGCGTCTGCGGACCAGGGGCAGGGGCAAGGACAAGGCGGCGTGCCCGGGTGCCCGCGGGCTGGCGCTCGGCGGTCGCCGCTGCCCTGGTCGTCGCCGTGCACGGGGGCCCGGACGGGCATGCCGCCGGGGAGGCGGAGCGGTCCCGTCCGGAGAGCGCGCGGCCCAGCACGGCACTGGCGGAGTGGGACTCGCCTGGAGAGCGCGGCACCCGCCCGGAGGGTCGCATTCGACTGAGGTAGGGCCGGGATGAGCCGGTTTGCGAGCGAAGGCCAGCGCACGCCGGTTGCGTGCGATGGGCAGGGCGCGCTGGTTGCGGGTGATGGCAGGGCGCGCCGGTTTGCGGCGACGGGCCGGGCGAGCGGGTTGCGCGTGATGGTCAGGACGAGCCGGTCGCCTAAGACGACCGGGGCGAGTCGGGTCGCGTAAGACGACCGGGGCGAGTCGGGTCGAGTTGGACGACCGGGGCGAGTCGGATTGCCTAAGGGGACCGGGACGAGTCGTGGGGGGCGACGACCTGGACGAGCGGGCCCTAGGCGGGCGGGAGGATGGATCGGACGGCCTCCTCGGTGCGCCCGACCACGGCCGTCCCGTCGTCCGCGGTGATGATCGGCCGCTGGATCAGGATCGGGTGCTGGGCCAGTGCGGCGATCCAGCGGTCCCGGTGGTCCGGCTCCCGGGGCCAGTCGGCCAGGCCAAGCTCCTTGGCCGTGCTCTCGCCGGTGCGGGTGATGTCCCATGGTTCGAGACCGAGCCGCTCCAGTACGGACCGGATCTCCGCCTCCGAGGGCGGGTCGTCGAGGTAGCGGCGCACGGTGTAGCCGACGGCCTCGGCGTCAAGGATCGACAGCGCGGAGCGGCACTTGGAGCAGGCGGGGTTGACCCAGATTTCCATGGCATCGATGATTGCGCACCGGCGGGTCGTCGGGGCCTTTCCACAGGTGACGTCAGGCCGAGGTGGGCTGCGAGCCCCTTCAGGAGCTCAGCCTGGCGATCAGGGTGAATCGACCGCGGGGTACGGCGGGACTGTGTGATCGGGGCCTGGAGTCGCGACCGTGGATTGCCCGCACGCCAGGGCGGGCAGTGTCCGGATATTTCGTGTTATGCCAGCATTCGGGCATCCCTCCGGCAAATTTTGGCAATGATATAAAGAACCGTGGCCGAGATCACCCTGGACGTCTGCCAGTTGCAGGCGTTCGCCGAAGTCGGCTACCAGGTGGCGGGCGGTGGTGGCGCGCACGGGGCGATGGCGGCGCTGCGCCGCGTGGTCCCGCTCGACGCCTACGAGTTCGTCGCCTTCGACCCCGCCACGGGGCGGCACCGCAGCGTCGTGGCCGACGGGCATCGGCGCATCGACCGGGACGCCGCGGAGGAATACACCGGGCTGGCGGCGTACCGGACGGCCATGGCCACGAGGGCGCCCGTGCGCATGCCCGAGCCGGGCACCGAGCGATACTTCCGGCGGCACCTCGCGCCCTTCGGGTGGCGAGCCGGGCTGACGGCCCCGTTGTTCCTGAGCGAGGGGCGCTACACTGGCCTGCTGCACCTGGCCTCCAGAGACGCCTTCCCCCGGCTGACCGGGGCGCTGGTCGCGGCGGTCAGCCCGATGCTGGCGCACGTCACCGACCTGACCAGGTGCGTGATCGACCCGGTGGGGCTGCCCAGGGACTTCCGGGCGGTCGCGTTCGACCGGCTGGGGACGCGGCGCGAGGTTCCCGGGCACGAGACGTCGGCCGCGCTATGGGATGATCCGGCGATGGCCGGGTTCGCGCGGGCGTTCATCGACTCGCGGGAGCTGAGCCGGCACGGGCGCTGGCTCGGCCGCGACGGCCGGTGGCACGAGGTGCGGCTGCTGCGGGCCGGGGTCGGCTACCAGGGGGCCGTGCAGGGCGCCATCGCCGCCGAACGGCTCTGCCCGCTGCCGTACGACCTCACGGGCCGGGAGCTCGACGTGCTCACCCGCGTGGCGGCCGGTGACTCCAACCCGCAGATCGCCGCGGCGCTCGTGCTGAGCGTCCGCACGGTCACGACCCACCTGGAGCACATCTTCGCGAAGCTGGGCTGTGACAGCCGCACCCGGCTCACCACCAAGGCGCTCGCCGAAGGTCTGTGCCGCCTGGATGTCTGACTTGGATCTCTAGCCTGTGACTCTGATCTGGGCCGTTGATCCGGCCTCCGAGCCGGGTGTCCCGCCCCGGGCGTCCGGTTCTGGGTCCGGGTTGCGCCTCCGAGCCGGGCGTCCGAACCGGACGCCCGAGACGGCTAGACGGCCACGCCCGCCGGGACGCGGGCCTGTAGCAGCTCGAACCAGACCGTGGTCGTGCCGGCCGCGCGGGTGAAGCCCCAGCGGTGGCTGAGCGCCTCGATCAGCGGCAGGCCGCGGCCGCTGGTGGACTGCGCGCTCGTACGGCACACGCACGGCGGCCCGTCGGCCCCGCCGTCCGACACGAACACCCGCACCACCGCCTCCGAGCAGGTCACGGTCACCGTGAACGAGCCGCCGGCGCCGGAGCGCGTGTGCAGGATCGCGTTCGTGGCCAGCTCGCTGGTGAGCAGGACCACGTCGTCGTACAGCGGATGGTCGCGGCCCAGCGCCGCCGTCACGACCCCCCTGGCCCTGGACACCTGGGACGGGATGCCCGGCAGCCGGACCACGAGGTCCCCGGGCTCGGGCTCATCGCCCCCTCCGACCCTTTCGACGCGGTGTAAGTCCGGCGGCGCCACGGCGACCTCCCCCAAATCCGGTGACGTAATGAGACGCTCGAGAGGGGGGTCGGAGATTATCGCGAAAAGGTAGGAATGGCCTTTCCCAAGGTCGCTTGCACGACTCAGGACGCCGACCGAGTACGCTGCGATCGACGATTCGTCTAGGCCCGTGGGGGAGCGAAGCGTGCACAGCAGCCTACTCGCCCGGCCGTTGGGGGAGGTCGCGTGAGCAGCCTGGAGGCCGTCTGGGTGCAGCCGTACGACAGGTCCGGGGCGGCGGTGGTGACCGGCGTCTTCGACATCCTGCACGTGGGCCACGTGCGCTACCTGGGCGCGGTGGCCGAACGCGGGCTGCCGCTCGTCGTGGGGGTCGAGGACGATCCGCGCGTACGAGCCTGGAAGGGGCCGACCCGGCCGTTCAACCCGGCGGGGGAGCGGGCCGAGGTGCTGGCCGCGCTCCGCTTCGTGGCCGGGGTGTTCATCGTGACGGGGCCGCCCGAGGCGCACGGGCCCGAGGAGTACATCGACCTGCTCGCGCCGATGCGGCCGGGGGCGCTCGCGCACACGGCCGGCGACCCGCACGCGGGCGGCCGCGCCGCCGCGGCGGCGATCCTGGGAGCGGAGTGCTGGGAGCTGGAGGCGATCCCGGACCGCTCGACCACCCGCATCGTGAACGCGGCAGGAAAGGGCTGATCCCCTCCCCTCATTCTCCGGTACATCACGCCTTTCCGGGCGGGCTCGGCCCATCTCCCGGCGCGCTGAGCTTCCCGGAAAGGCGCTCGTTCCCCGTCGATCTGGGCTTCCGGAAGGGCGGGGCCGGGCTGGGTGCCATGATCGCGTAATCTTTCCTGACATGACGGCCGACCTTGTCGCGAAACGGGTGACGAACCTGCTGGCACCCCAAGTGCTGGTGATCGTCATGCCGCCCGCCGTCGGCCTGCTGGCTCAGGGGTGGAGCGGGGCGGCCTGGGGGCTGGTGGCCTCGGCGTTCTGCGGCGGCGTCCCCGCGGCGGTGATCGCCCTGGGCGTGCGCTCGGGCCGCCTCGACTCGCATCACATCGTGGACCGCGCCCGCCGCACCGGCCCGCTGCTCGCCGCGGTCGCCGCCGTCCTGGTGGCGCTGGCGCTGCTGGTGGTGATGGGTGCCCCGACGCTGCTGGTCGCCACCGTGACCGCGATGCTGGTCGCGCTGGCGGTGACCGTCCCGATCACGCTGCGCTGGAAGATCTCCTTCCACGCCGCCGTCTCCGCCGGCACGGTCGTGGTGCTCACCCACGTCCTGCCCGTCTGGCCCGCCGCCCTCCTCGGCGCGGCCGTCGTGGGGCTGGTGTGCTGGGCGAGGGTACGCCTCACGCACCACACATGGGCCCAGGTGCTGGCGGGAGCCGTGGTCGGCACCCTGACCACCTGGGCGACCCTGGCCGCCTTCGGCGTCGGCTGAGGGCCTGCCGGCCGCCCTCGCGGGAGGTGGAATAGGGGCGCCGCCGCGGGGGTTTTCGCGTGCATGGATGCCACGAACCGCGGCCGGGTACGCGTCGAGCGCACGGCCAAGCGTGTGAGGACCTACCTCGGCGGCCGAGTGGTGGCCGACACCACTTCCGCCCTGCTGGTGTGGGAAGTTCCGTACTATCCCACCTACTACATCCCGCTGGAGGACGTGGACGAGTCCGCGCTCAAGGCCACGGGGGCCACGAAGCACTCCCCGAGCCGGGGCGAGGCCGTCCTGCACACGGTCACGTCCGGCACCGCGGAGGCCGCCGACGCGGCGCTCGTCTATCCCGACTCGCCGCTGGAGCAGATCCGAGGGCACGTCCGTTTCGAGTGGGACGCGATGGACGCCTGGTTCGAGGAGGACGAGCAGGTCTACTTCCACCCGCGCGACCCGTACACGCGGGTGGACATCCTGCCCAGCTCGCGGCACGTGCGGGTCGAGGTGGACGGCGTCACCGTGGCCGACTCCCGCAGCCCGCGCATCCTCTTCGAGACCGGCCTGCCGGCCCGCTACTACCTGCCGAAGACGGACGTACGTCTCGACCTGCTCGAACACACCGGCACCGTGACCCACTGCCCCTACAAGGGCAGCGCGGAATACTGGAAGGTCAACGGCAAGGAGGACCTGGCCTGGTCCTACCCGACGCCGCTCCCGGAGAGCGAGCGGGTCGCCGGGCTGATCGCGTTCTACAACGAGAAGCTCGACATCTACCTCGACGGCGAGCTGCAGGAGCGTCCGAAGACCAAGTTCGCGTGAGTTGACAAACGGCGATCATCTCCAACACCCTTTCACTATTCGATTAGTGAAAGGGTGTTTTGGTGATCGAGTTCCACCTCGACCGCGGCTCTGGCGTGTCGACCTACCTCCAGCTCGTGCACCAGGTGAAACACGCGCTCAGGCTCGGCACGCTGCGGCCGGGTGACAAGCTGCCCACCGCTCGCGAGGTCGTCGACAGCCTGGCCATCAACCCCAACACCGTGCTCAAGGCGTACCGCGAGCTGGAGCGGGAGGGGCTGGTGGCGGCCCGGCCGGGGATGGGGACGTTCGTGCGGCAGGCGGTCGGCGGCGCGACGCTGGCCGACCACACCCGGCTGCGGCGCGGGCTGGAGCAGTGGGTGCGCGAGGCCGCCGCGGCCGGGCTGGACCAGGAGGATCTGCGGGTGCTGTTCACCGCGGTCCTCGCCGACGCGGCCAAGGAGGGCGTGGCGTGAGGCCGGTGCTGGAGGCGGCCGGGCTCGGCGTGCGCTACCGCCGCGCGTGGGCGCTGCGGGACTGCTCGCTGGCCGTGCCCGCCGGGCGGGTCGCCGCGCTCGTCGGCCCCAACGGGGCGGGCAAGACCACGCTCATGCTCGCCGCCGTCGGCCTGCTGCGCCCCTCGCGAGGCGGCGTACGGGTGCGCGGCGAGGTGGCGTTCGTGGCCCAGGACAAGCCGCTGTACGAGAGCTTCACGGTCGCCGAGACGCTCGCGTTCGGCCGCCGGATGAACACCCGATGGGACGACCGGGCCGCGCTCGACCGGCTCGGGACGCTCGGCATCCCGCTCGACCGCAAGGTGGGCCGGCTGTCGGGCGGGCAGCAGGCGCAGGTGGCGCTCACGCTGGCGCTGGCCAGGCGGCCCGATCTGCTCGTGCTCGACGAGCCCCTGGCCAATCTGGACCCGCTGGCCAGGCACGACGTGATGCGCACGATCATGGCCGAGGTGGCGCGGCGGGAGCTCACCGTGCTGCTGTCCTCGCACGTCGTCTCCGACCTGGAGGAGACCTGCGACTGGCTCATCGTGCTGAACGGCGGGCGGCTCCAGGTCAGCGGCGGCATCGAGGAGCTGCTCGACGGGCACGTGGCGCTGACCGGCCCCGTCGAGCTGGCGGGCGGAGGGTCACCTGACGGGAAGCCGGTGGCCGGCGGGCTGGGCGGTGCGGCCGTCGTGAGCGCGAGCCGTACGCCGCGGCAGGTCGCCCTGCTCGTCAGGGGCGCGCCCGTCCTGGACCCGCGCTGGCGGGCGCGGCGGCCGGGCCTGGAGGAGCTGGTCATGGCCTACCTGCGCAGCCCGGAGTCGGCGGCGCTGCCCGGGCTCGCGGGGGTGGGCGCGTGATCTGGCTGACCTGGCGCCAGCACCGGGCGCAGATTCTCATGACGGGGGCCTTCCTGGCGCTGCTCGGCGTGCTGCTGCTGGGCTCGGCGGTGGAGGCCGGGCTGTACGTCGCGAGCCATGCCCCGCCCGGGTGCCCGGGACCCGCCGTGGCCTGCGGGGACCTAGAAGTGGCGCTGGGGCGGCGCTACGACGCCATCTACTCGATCTTCGGCTGGATGCCGCTGGTGCTGCCCGCGCTGATCGGCGCGTTCTGGGGTGCGCCGCTGCTCGGCCGCGAGTACGAGCGCGGCACCCACCGGCTGGCCTGGACCCAGGCGGTGCCGGTCGGGCGGTGGCTGGCGGTGAAGCTGTCGGTGCTGGGCGGCGCGGTCGTGGCCGGCGGGCTGCTGCTGTCGCTGATGGTGAGCCTGTGGCGGCCCGTGTTCAGGGACGGGATCGACTCCTCGTTCGGGAACGTCGGCGTCTTCAACATGGTCGGGGTGGCGCCGGCCGCGTGGTGGCTGTTCGCGTTCGCGCTCGGGACGGCGGCGGGGACGCTGTTCCGGCGTACGCTGCCCGCGATGGCCCTGGTCGTGGCCGGGGTGGCGGCGGCGATGTTCGTGCTGTTCGCGGTGAGCGACCACTACGCCGAACCGGCCCGGGTGGAGCTGCGGGACTCGGTGGTGCTGGACGACCCCGACGCCCGGCTCGTGAGCGTGGCCTGGGTCGAGCCCTCGGGGAAGGAGGTCGCCGACCCGGCGGGGACCGGCTGCGCGCGGCGGGTGGACGCGGGCCGCAGCAGCAAGAACGCGGACGCCTGGCAGGAGTGCCTGTTCGGCAAGGGGTACCGGTTCGCGGTGTACTACCATCCGCCGACCCGGTTCTGGCGGTTCCAGTGGACGGAGGCGGGGATCCTGGTGGTCGCCTCGGCGGCCCTGGGCGTCTTCGCCGTGCGGCGCACGATCAGGCGCCCAGGCTGAGCCCCGTCCCGGCTGAGCGGTCCGCCGTGCCCCCGCGCGCTGCGGGGGCACGGTGAGCTCAGGGCCGGCTCAGGAGGCGGCGGTCCAGTGGGGGTCGCGGCCCAGGTAGCGCAGGAGCGCGGCCACGTCGTCGTCGCCCGCCACCGGCTCCACCGCAGGGGCGTAGGCGCCCCAGGCGCGCAGCGGCTCGACGATCTCCCTGGCCACCTGGAGCAGCGGCCGGGCCATCTCGGGCGTGAGGGGCGAGGGCCGGCCCGTCGCGACGGCGATGTCCCAGGCGTGCACGCCCGCGTCCAGCGCGCAGGCGGTCGAGGCCGACCACGGGGACATCTTGTGCGGCGGCACCGGGGTCGGCACCTCGGCGGCGTCCCGGTCGACGCCCGCCCACGCCGTCGCCGAACGCGTGATCGCGTCCTCGGCGAACGCGGCCGGGTCCGCGACCCGCTCGCCCGTGGGGTCGAACGGGTCGAACGACGGCCCGGGCTCCCCGGTGAGTGCGGACGCGAAGCCGATCTGGTCGCCGGCCGCGTGCTGGAGGACCTGGGTGACGGTCCAGCCGGCGCACGGCGTCGGCAGGTCCCAGCCGTCGGCGGGCACTCCGGCGACGGCCTGGCGCAGGGCCTCGTGCGCGGCGTCCAGGATGTTCCAGCCGCTGACAGTGGTTTCGCTCATCGGTGAGTCCCCTTTCGTGGTGTCTCCACCCTAACAGAACGGAATGATTTGTTCCACTAATTTGGCGACTTTGAAGCGAGCTTCGTCCGGCCCGCTTCGGCGACGAGTCCTTCGATCAGCATGTTCAGCGCGTGCTCGAAGTCGGCGATGGTGTCCACTCCCGCCCGCGTCCCGCGCAGCAGCCTGCTGAAGTGCGGCAGCGCCACCGGGTCGAGCTCGCGGATGTACGCCCCGACCTGGTGCTGGCCCGCGTGCACCCCGGGATCGCCGGTGAACCCGCCGGTGGTCAGGACCAGCGACCCGAACACCAGCCCATTCACCGCGCCCAGCGCCCGCCACGCGCCCACGTCGTCGAACCCCGCCGCGAACAGCGCGCCGACCAGGTCGTCGAGCGGCTGGAGCGCGCGTACGGAGGTCGGATTCGCCTGGTCGGTGGCCAAAATCATCGGCAGCACCGGATGGCGGCCGAACACCCGGTACATGCTCAGCGTCACCTGGCGCACCCGGTCCGGCCAGGGGAGTGCCGGATCGGGCCGCTCGACCTGGCAGAACACCCGCTCGGCGATCCCGTCGAGGAGGTCCGCCTTGTTGGAGACGTGGTTGTAGAGCGACATCGCCTCGACGCCGAGCGACTTCGCCAGCCGCCGCATGGACAGGCCCTCCAGCCCTTCCTCGTCGGCCAGCACCAGGGCCGCGTCCAGCACCTTGTCCCTGTTCAGCGGCTCGCGCCGTGCCATACCTCGCGCTCCTCTCGTCCGTTCCCGGTTGACAAAGCTTACGGTGTATGTGTTCTACTTACGACGTAAGCATACGCTGTAAGTAAGGAGATCGGGATGACCGACGTGATCATCGTCGGCGGCGGCCCCGTGGGGCTGCTGCTGGCGTGCGAGCTCAAGCTGGGCGGCGTGGACCCGCTGGTCCTGGAGGCGGCAACGGGCGACCAGCGACGTACGCGCAGCCTGGGCCTGCGCTCGCTCAACGCCCGCACCGTCCAGTCGCTGGCCCTGCGCGGCCTGGCGGAGCCGGTGGCCGAGGCGCAGTGGGCGATGCTCGACGAGCTGCGCGGGCGCCGCTCGCCGTCGGCCGAGGGCGACGTCGTCGCCCTCATGGTCGAGGTGCTGGAGAAGGGCATGGTCAGAGGGCACTTCAGCGGGCTGCCGCTGCTGGAGGCGGGCGGGGGCGCCGAATACCTGATGCTCGGCCAGGACAGCCTGGAGGCCATCCTGGCCGAGCGCGCCACCGCGATGGGCGTGCGGATCCTGCCGGGCAGCGAGGTGACGGACGTCGTACAGGAGGAGTCGTGCGTCGTCGCCACGCTCGCGGACGGGCGGACCGTGCGGGGCTCCTACCTGGCCGGGTGCGACGGCGGGCGCAGCGTGGTGCGCAAGCGGACGGGGTTCGCGTTCGAGGGCACGCCGCCGACCATGACCGGGCGCACCGCCGTGGCCGAGCTGGCCGATCCGGGGGCGCTGTCCTCGTCGCTGCGCTCCCCGGGCGGCCTGGTCAACCTGTCGCTGGTGCCGGGGGAGATCGCCACCATCGAGTTCGGCGGCGGGCCGGACGAGAGGGACGCGCCGATGACGGCCGCCGAGCTGGAGGCCAGCCTGCGCCGCGTCACCGGGCTCGACGTGGTCGTCAACCGGCTGGAGACCGGCATCCGGTACAGCGACAACACGCGGCACGCGGAGACGTACGTGAAGGGGCGGGTGCTGCTGGCGGGGGACGCGGCGCACGTGCACTCGCCCATCGGCGGGCAGGGGCTGAACCTGGGGCTGCAGGACGCGATCAGCCTCGGGTGGCGGCTCGCCCTGGTCGCGCGCGGGCTCGCGCCGCGCGCCCTGCTGGACGGCTACACCGCCGAGCGGCACCCGGTGGCGGCCAGGGTGCTGCGCAACACCAAGGCCCAGGTCGCGCTGATGCGGCCGGGGCCGCAGGTGGACGCCCTGCGGGAGGTCCTGTCCGAGGTGCTGGAGCTGCCGGACGCCAAGCGGTACTTCTCGGAGATGGTCGACGGGACGGGGATCGGTTACGCGCCCGGCTCGCCCGATCCGCACGTCGGGCGGTTCGCGCCGCCGATGGAGGTACGGGTGCCGGGGGCCGAGGGCACGCGGGCGCTCACCGCGTCGCTGGGGGACGGGCGCGGGCTGCTGGTCGATCTGTCGGGCGGGGAGGGGACGGACGGGCTGGAGGCGGCCGTGGCCGGGCATCGCGACCGGGTGGGGACCGCCCGCGCCGCCGTCCCCGGCGGCACGGGCCTCCTGCTGGTACGCCCCGACGGCTACGTCGCCTGGACGAGCGGGCACGCCACATCGAGCGGGCACGCCGCGCCGAGCGGGCACGCCGCGCCGGGCGGGGACGACAGGCCGGGCGGGCGCGACGGGCTGGGCGGCGCGCTCACCGCCTGGTTCGGCCCGCCCCTCAGGTGAGCAGCCGGGTCAGCACCCTGGTGCCGAACTCCAGGCCCTCCACCGGCACCCGCTCGTCCTTGCCGTGGAACATGCCGAAGTAGTCCAGGTCCGGCCGGAGCATGAGCGGCGCGAAGCCGTACCCCTTGATGCCGATCCGGGCGAACGACTTCGCGTCGGTGCCGCCGCTCATCACGTACGGGACCGGCCTGGCCAGCGGGTCCTCGGCCACCAGAGAGCCGGCCAGCTCGTCGAAGAACGCCGACGGGTACGGCGCGTCGGGCGCCTCCTCCAGGTTGACGAACTCCCGGGTGATCTTCGGCCCCAGCAGCTCGTCGATCGTCGTCAGGAACTCCTCCTGCAGCCCCGGCAGGTAGCGCCCGTCCACGTGCGCCCCGGCGGTCGAGGGCACCACGTTGACCTTGTAGCCCGCATCCAGCATCGTCGGGTTCGCCGAGTTGCGGATCTGGCTCTTGAACAGGCTGCCCAGAGGGCCGAGCCGGGCCGCCTCCGCGTCCAGCCGGTCCAGGTCGATCGGCTGCCCGGTGATCTCCGACAGCTCCTGGACGAGCGCGGCGACCGACGGCGTCAGGCGTACCGGCCACTGGTAGGCGGCCACCCGCGACAGCGCCTGCACCAGCGTGGCGACCGGGTTGTCCACCGGCGGCCTGGAGCCGTGCCCGGCCACGCCGTGCGCGGTGAGCCGCATCCAGGCGGTGCCGCGCTCGCCGACCGCGATGGGGTAGACGCGGTGCTCGCCCGAGGCCACGCTGAAGCCGCCGGACTCGCTGATCGCCTCGGTCACGCCGTCGAACAGCTCCCGGTGCTCGCTCACCGCGTGCCGGGAGCCGAAGTCGCCGGTGGCCTCCTCGTCCGCCAGGAACGCCAGCACCAGATCCCGCTTCGGCCGTACGCCCCGCGCGGCCAGGTCGAGCACGGTCGCGAGGGTCATCGCGCACGAGCCCTTCATGTCGACCGCGCCCCGGCCGTACACGCAGCCGTCGGTGATCTCGCCGGAGAACGGGTGCATCCGCCACTCGGCCGGGTCGGCCGGCACCACGTCCAGGTGGCCGTGCACGAGCAACGCGTCGGGGGAGTCGCCGTCGATCCTGGCCACCACCGTGGTCCGCTTCGGCGCCGACTCGAACACCACCGGCTCCAGGCCCGCGTCCGACAGCAACGTGGCCACGTACTCGGCCGCCGGGCGCTCGCCCGAGCCCGGATTGGTGGTGTCGAACCTGATCAGATCCGAGCAGATCTCGGCAACGCTCTTCACGCTCTCCCCTTCAGTGTCAAAGGCGGCACGCCGGGCGTCTCCATGCCGAAGATCAGCCCGTAGAAGGCCAGCTCGGCCTCCAGCACCGCGACGATAGTCTCCTCCCTGCGCCAGCCGTGCTGCTCACCGGGGAAGGTCAGCAAGGCCCACTGTTTGCCATGTTTGTCCAGTTCGGCGGTGAAGCGCTCGGCCTGGCTCACGTCCACGATCGCGTCCTCCAGGCCGTGCAGCATCAGGCACGGGCCCGAGGACTTGGCGGCGTTCAGCAGCGGGGAGCGCTCGACATAGCGCTGCCGGGTCTCGGGCAGCGGGCCCACCAGTCCGTCCAGATAGCGGGACTCGAAGTCGTGCGTCTCGGCCGCCCAGCTCTCCGGGTCGGTGATCGCGTAGTGCGCGACCCCGCCCGCGAACACGTCGCTGTGCACCAGCGCCGCCACCGTGGTCCAGCCGCCCGCGCTGCCGCCCCGGATGGCGATCTTCGCGGCGTCGGCCCGGCCCAGCTCGACCAGGCCCCTGGCCACCTTGGCGCAGTCCTGTACGTCCACCACGCCCCACTGGTCGCGCAGCCGCTCCCGGTAGGCCCGGCCGTAGCCGGTCGATCCGCCGTAGTTCACCACCGCCACGCCCAGGCCCCGGCTCGTGAAGTACGCGATCTCCAGGTCGAGCATGATCGGCAGGTTGCCGGTCGGGCCGCCGTGCACGAAGATCACGTACGGGCCCGGTCCCTGGGCCCCGGACGGCGGGTAGAGATGCGCGTGCACGTCCTCGATCGTCACGGCCTCCGGGGTGGGCAGCAGGTCGCGCGGCGGCAGCGGCTTCGGCGCGGACGCGGTCTCGTGCGCGCCCGAGTCCAGGTCGACCAGGCGCACCTCCAGCGGCGTGTACGGCGTCGCGCCCACGGCCGCGGCCCGCACCTCACCCGCGGGGCCGCTCGCGACGGAGACGGTCGAGGACCAGTGGGTGGCCTCGCCCCCGACCTCGCGCAGCTCGCCGGTCGCCGGGTCGAGCACGCCCAGGCGGCGGAGGTCGGCGGTCCCGTACACGACGGCCAGGCGGCCGTCGTCGGCGATCGCGAAATAGCTCAGGCCGGGCTTCCAGGCCGCGCCGCCGAACTCCTGCTCCATCGGCGTGAGGTTGACGCCGGGGGAGCCGTCGACGCTGACGAGGTGGATGTTCCACCAGCCGGTGGGGTCGGTGGCCGCGTACAGGGTGGCGGCGTCGCGCCATTCGGCCTGGGCGACGGACTCCTCGGGGCCGCCGGCGACCACCCGGTGCGCGCCCGCCGTGCCGTCCGCGCCGAGCGGGGCCACGCAGAGCTCGGTGCCGTCCCAGGGCATGTTCGGGTGGTCCCAGCCGATCCAGGCGACATGCCGCCCGTCAGGGGAAATGCGGGGATTCATCAGGAAATGGTGGGCTTTGACGATGACCCTGACCGGTCCGCCGTCCAGCGGCACCGCCACCAGGTCGCGCACGGTGTCCGTCTCCCGCACGGCCCACACCTCGTCGCGGCCCGGCGGGAGGTAGAGGTCGGCGTACCGGGACGGGCCCTCTGGGGTGATCGGCACCGGGGTCTCCGCCGTGCCGCCGAGGCGGTAGAGGCGCTGGTCGGACCAGTTCGTGAAGACGAGGCCGCCGCCCGGCAACGGCCGCCAGGAGCGGCCGCCGTACTCGATCACCCGGTTGCGCGCGTTCCAGCCGGGGGGCAGCGCGTCCGTGCGGGAGCCGTCGGGCAGGCGGCGCACCACGCAGCGCCGGCCGCCCTCGTGCGGGCGCGGCTCGTCCCACCAGACCTCGACGCCCGAGGGCGTGGCCACCGCCTCCACCCACTGGGGGCCGCCGTCGGTACGGGCCACGTCGATAGGTCGAATACTCATCAATCTTCACCAATTGCCGTTGGTACAGGGAGGAAGGGGATGCTCGGGCGGATGCAGGATGTACGCGATGCCGCCGCTGCCCGAGCTCCTGAGCCACACGTTCTCGAAGGCGGCCCGCGGATAGACCCTGCGCACCTCGGCCTCGTCCGGCGCGGCAGGGTCGTTCACGACGACGTCGCCCCCGGCGGTGAAGCCGGTGACGACCAGGATGTGCCCGTTGGTGGAGTAGCAGGAGCCGGGCAGCTCGTGCGCCTTGAACGACTGCGACGTGATCACCGGGATCCCGGCCCGGACGAACCGCTCCAGATCCACCGCCGACCGCAGCCGCGTCACGAACCCGTTCAGCCCGAACCGCCCGGCATAGGCCACGTTGAACGGCCAGTTCCCGGTGCCCTGGTAGCTCTCGTCATAGGTGCCCATGGCCGCGTGGTCCACGATCGGCGCGGGATCGCCGTCGCCCACCCACGCCAGCTCGTCCGGGGCCGGGCCGCGCCCCCAGAAGCCGAGCACCATGGCGATCGAGGCGGGGCTGCACCAGTTCGCGCCCCCGCCGTCCCACTGCGGGTGGTGCCCGGCGTGGGTGTGCTGCGAGTGCCGGGGCACCGCCAGCTCCACGGGCACGGCCGCCGCGCAGGCGCTCGGCACGATCGGGCGCTGCGGCAGCGCCGAGGCCATCACACCGAGGCCGGTCACCCGCGCGCCTGTGCCGTGCCAGGTGACCCGCACCTGGTACGCCACCACCGGCCGCCTGGCCACGAACGTGTCCACCGCCACGTCGCCGTCATCGTCGCCCTGGCCGGCCACCGACGTGCGCGGATCGCCGTGCTCGGACCAGCGCCCCATGACGAACCACTTGGTACGGGTGCCCGCCGCGGTCCACGCCCGCAACGCGACCTCGATCCAGGAGCCGGGCGGGGTGCGCGCGGTCCACGAGGGCACGAGCTGCGTGGCCGCGAACCCGATCGGGCACTCCTCACCGGTCCACACGCCGTCGTCCGTGCCTCCGGTGTCGCCGGGCACGGGCAGGCGGGTGTAGGCGACGCGGGCCAGATCGACGGTGAGCACCAGCCCCATTGTGCTTTCGTACTCCATGTCACACATCGGATGGTTTACGTACCAGCCCGATTGTGTCGGTGATGATCTCTATGGTTCGGGCATGACTCACGCGGTACAGGCATACTCCTACGCCGGGCCCTCGGTGCTGGCCGGCGGCAGACTCGGCCTCTCGACGTCGGGCGGGACGGCGCTGTCCGGCCCGCAGGCCCACCCCAGGTTCTTCAGCGGCCTGCTCTCCCAGGCGGCGCCCGCCGCGGCCGGGCTGCTGGCCGTGGCCGACGTCGCGCTCACCCGCTACCACCAGCCCAGGCCGGGCTGGACGCGCGACCCCGTGGTGACCTGCGACGGCGGGCGGCTGCGGTTCGAGTCGTTCTCGGCCTGCGGCGGCGTCTACGCCCGGCTCGACGTGCTGGAGCTCGACGGCGACGTGCTCGACCGGGGCACGACCAACGTCGACGTCAACGGCCCGCTGCGCGAGGCGCTGGCCAGGGTGGGCGGCCGTGACCCGCTCCACCTCGGGGTCGGGCCCGACGAGCTGACCGTCACCACGCTCGACGGCGCCGTCGTGGAGAAGAAGGTGCCGCTGCCGTCGCGGTGGCTGCGCGGGTTCGCCGAGGTGCAGGTGATCGCGGCCGGGTTCGACCTGCGGGCCGAGCTGAGCGGGCCGCACGCCGTACGCTTCCTGCGCTCGCTGCCCCGCGCCGCCCGATCCACCGTCTGGGCCGTCCCCGCGGGCCGTGACCTGCGCGTCTCCGCGAGCCCCGGGCGCGGCGGCGTCTGCCTGTCGGGCACCGGGCGGATCGCCACCCTGATGCCGCTGCTCAGGTTCGCCAAGGCGCTGCGCGTCTACGGCCCCGCCGACGGCTCCTCCACGGCCGGGGCGTGGGAGCTGGAGCTGCCCGGCATGCGCTACACGCTGGCCGTCTCGCCCGAGCCGCACCGCGGCTTCTCCGGCGAGGGCGCGGTGCTGTCCGACCTGGCCACCGACGACGCCGCGGCCGACGCCGACGTGGTGGGCATGCTGCTCAACTTCGAGCCCACGGTCGAGCTGGGGCTGCTGTCCGAGCGTTCCGGGCTGCCCGTCGAGCGCGTTCGCGCCGCCCTCACCCAGCTCGGCACGGCCGGGCGGGTCGGCTACGACCTGCACGATGCGGCCCACTTCCACCGGGAGCTGCCCTACGACAAGGAGCAGGTGGCCGAGCTCAACCCCCGGCTCACGGCGGCCCGCGCGCTGGTGGCCGCCGGCGCCGTCCGGCTGCTGGCGGGGGACGCGGCCGAGGTGACGACCGACGGCGGGGTGCGCCGGGTCGGCCTCGGCGGCGGGGAGTGCACGTGCCCGTGGTGGTACGACCACCGCGGCTCGCGCGGGCCCTGCAAGCACGTGCTGGCGGCCAGGATCGCCGCCCGCGTCCCGGTCGAGGCGACCACCCCGTGACCGGCCGGCGAACGACCTCCTGACTGGCCGGCGCTCAACCTCGTGACGGGCCGGCGAACGACCTTGGGATGGGCCTGCGGGCGGCGGCGTGACGGGCCCGTGAGCGCCTTCGCGCGCCCGGCCGCCCGGCGGCCGGTGCGGCTCGGGCGGCGGGGCGCGGAAGGTCAGAGGTAGAGGCCGGTGGACTCGTCCACGCCGGGCGCGGTGATCTCACGGCCCGCGCGCAGGGCGTACAGCTGGGCGAGGGTCGCCCCGGACGGCCCCACGCCCTGCGACGTGCCGAGCCAGGTGACGGCCTCCTCCTTGCTCAGCGGCCCGACCTCCACCTGCGCCAGGCAGCGGCCCGGACGGACGACGGCGGGGTGGAGCCGGGTCAGGTCCTCGTTCGTGGTGATCGCCACCAGCACGTCGCGGCCCTGGCCCAGCAGGCCGTCGGTGAGGTTGAGCAGGCGCGACAGACCCTGGCCCGCCTGCGCCTTGGCGCCCGCGCTGATCAGCTCGTCGCAGTCCTCCAGGACCAGCAGCCGCCAGCGCTGGGCATCCTCGTCGGTGTCGTAGCCGACGGCCACCTCCATCAGGTAGCCGGGCTCGTTGAACAGGCGCTCGGGGTCGAGCACGCAGTCCACCTGGCACCAGTCGCGCCACTGCTTGGCCAGCGAGCGCAGCAGCGTCGTCTTGCCGGTGCCGGGCTGGCCGTGCAGGAGGATGAGGCGGCCGTTCACGTCTGCCGGGTTGATCGACATCAGCCGGTCGAGGGACGGGCGCACCTTGGCCGAGTAGTTCGGGCTGATCTCGTCCCAGGGCTGGGCCGTGATCGGCTTCTCCGAACGGGTGCCGCCGTGCATGCCGCGCCACCAGAAGCCCATCTCGACGTGGTCGACGTCCGGCACGGCCTCTTCGGCGCCGTCGATGCTCTCCTGGAGCACGGTCCTGGCCAGGTCTTCGTTGACGGCCGTCACGCTCACGGTGGCCGTGCGGTTGCGGTGGCGGATGACGCGCAGGGTCCAGCCGTCGCCGCAGATGAGCCGCGACTCGGAGCCGTCCTCCACCCGCGCGGTACGCAGCACGCGTCCCCCGGCGGGGCTCAGCGAGGCATCAGGGCGTACGCGCTCCAGATTGGCCAGGCGAGACCAGGGCTGCGCGCCCGTCGCGAACGGCGACAGCGCCAAGGCGTCGATGACGTCGATGGCGGAGTCGGCGTCGTCGATCCAGATGTTCATCGGCAGCTCTGACGAGTCCGGACTGGGGAACGGCACCTCCTTGATGACAGACATAGCACTAATGATCTACTTCGAGCCCGCAGAAGTCGAAGGGTTTTGCCGAAGAAATTCGCCACGCGCAGCTCAGAGGCGTGGGGGATTTTTTCACTCAGCCCTTCTTCAGCGCGCCGGTCTGCGTGACGATGCCGAGGCCGGGGACGTCGCGCCAGGTGTAGGCGAGCGTGTCGCCCTTCAGGTCCAGCCAGATCGTCCCGGGGATGCAGCCGCCGTCGTTCTGGCCCAGGGTGAAGGTGAGCCGGCTGCGCTCCACCTTCGTGAGGGTGATGGTGCCCGTGCAGCTCTCGTCGGGGTCCTGCTCCGACCAGGCCGCGGTGGACTCGCCCTTCTTCAGCGTCACCTTGTTCTCGGAGCCGTCGGCGTCGGCGGGGTTCGTGCTGGTGACGTGGCCCGACCAGGTGCCCGCGAAGGCCGCGGGGATCTCCAGGCCGCCGCCGGGCTCCGGGGTGGGCGGCTCGCTCTCGGAGGCTGAGGTGGCCGCCTCCGTGGGCGGCGTCGTCTTCTCGGGCGGCGTGGTCGTCTCTGCGGGAGGCTCGCCGGTCCCGGCCGGGGACGACTCGGCGCCGGCGGGGGACGAGCGGGTGGCGGTCGTGACGGAGCGGGCGTCGTCTCCCGAGGCCGGGTCGCGGTTGAGGTAGAGGGTGGTGCCGACGGCCGCGCCCAGCGCCAGCAGGCTCGCCACGACGCCGATGAGCACGCTCCGCGATCGGGAGCGCGAGGTGTCCGTGCTGTCGCCGTCGCGCCGCCCCGGACCCGTCGGGCCGCCGTACGGAGGCGGAGCGCCGTCCGGCGGCCGCCCACCGGCCTGCCCGTAGGCGGGCACCCCGGCGGGGCCCGCCCCGGTGACGCCGTGCTGCGCCGGCCTGGCGGGGCCCGGGGGTGCCGGGCCGGTGCTGTCTCTTATACACCTCTGACGCTGCCGACGATACCC
>NZ_VCKX01000103.1 GCF_005889725.1 Nonomuraea zeae | reverse complement strand
GCGACGCCCCCACCGGCTCCAGCACGCAGCCGAACGCCGAACGCCGACCCCACCCGCGCACCACGCCGGGCGCCCAGTGCCGAGCTCGCCTGCGCGCCCAGATTGGGGCTGAACGCCGGGCGGGTCCGCGCGCGCAGCCGCGCCGCGGCGGTCTCCGCGTTGTGCCGCAGCCGCTCGGCCTCGGCGGACAGCCTGGCCTCGCCCGAAGGCGTCAGCCGGTAGTAGCGCCGCGCCCGGCCGTCCACGACCTCCTCCCGGTCGGTCTCGATCAGCCCCTCCTCCGCCAGCCGGTCCAGCGCGGCGTAGAGCGTGCCGGCCCGCAGCCGCACCCGCTCGTCGGAGATCTGCCGGACGTCGGTGATGATGCCGTAGCCGTGCTGAGGCTTGGCCGCCAACGCGGTAAGGATCAGAAACGTCGGCTCCTGCATCGATCTTGCTGTCATATGTCGATATATACCGACTATCTGACTATCGAGCAAGAGGGAAAAGTTCACCCCCCTTTCACCCGCCGTGCCGGATCGCAGCCCCGGGCCGGGTAGGGACGAGATCATGCGTTACAACGTCCTGGCCTGTGACTACGACGAGACGCTGGCCAGAGGCGGCCAGGTGCCCGACGCGACGATCCAGGCGCTGGAGCTGCTCTCCCGCGCCGGGATCAAGCTGCTGCTGGTCACCGGGCGCGAGCTCGACGACCTGCTCACCGTCTTCCCGCATCCGGGCCTGTTCGACCTGGTCGTCGCCGAGAACGGCGGCCTGCTCCACGACCCGCACCAGCGCACCACCGACACCCTCGCCGACCCGCCCCCCACCGAGCTGGCCGAACGATTGCGCGACGAGGGCGTCACCCCGCTGGGGATCGGCCACGTGGTGCTCGCCACGCGCGAGCCCCACGACGTCCAGGTGCACGCCGCGATCCGCGATCTCGGCCTGGAGCTGCAGGTCATCTACAACAAGGGCGCGGTCATGGTGCTGCCGCCCGGCGTCAACAAGGCCACCGGCCTGGCCGCCGCCCTCGATCGCCTGTCCCTGTCACCGCACAGCGTCGTCGCGGTCGGCGACGGGGAGAACGATCACGCGTTCCTGCACGCGGCAGAGTGCGGCGCCGCCGTCGCCAACGCGCTGCCCGCGCTCAAGGACGCCTGTGACCTGCGCCTGGACGGGGAGAACGGCGAGGGGGTGGCCGAGCTGGCCGGGATGCTGCTGGCGGGCGACCTGGACGCCGTGGAGGTCCCGCGCCACCACGTCCTGCTCGGCCACCGGGACGAGGAGGAGGTACGGCTCCCGCCGTACGGGGTCGGGCTGCTGGTGGCGGGGCCGTCCGGCAGCGGGAAGTCCACGGTGACCACGGCGCTGCTGGAACGGCTCGTCGGCGACGACTACCAGTGCGTGGTCGTGGACCCGGAGGGCGACTACGCCGAACACCCCGGCGTCACCGTGCTCGGCGACCCGGACCGGGTGCCTGGGGTGGAGGAGGTCATGCACGTCCTGGAGCAGCCGGACCACAGCGTCGTCGTCAACCTCATCGGCCTGCAGCTGCGCGACCGCCCGGCCTACTTCGCCGAGCTGCTGCCCCGGCTGACGGGGCTGCGGGCCCGGCTCGGGCACCCGCACTGGCTCGTGGTCGACGAGGCCCACCACCTGATGCCGGCCGAGGTGCGGCACGTACCCCTGCACGAGGCCGGGGACGTCGGCGCGCTCCTGATGATCACCGTGCATCCCGAGGCGGTGAGCCCGGACGCGCTCCGGCTGGTGACCTGCACGATCGCGGTGGGCAAGGAGCCGGCCGACACGCTGGCCGCCTTCGCCACCGCCCACGGCCAGGACCGGCCGCCCACTCTGAGGCCGGCGCCCGCGGGCGACCTGGCGCTGTGGCACGTCGGCGACGACTCGGCCCAGCAGCTCACGCTGGCGCCCGCCCGCATCGAACGCACCCGGCATCGCCGCAAGTACGCGGCGGGCACGATGGCCAAGGACAAGAGCTTCTATTTCACCGGCCCCGAGGGGCGGCTGCGGCTGCGGGCGCGCAATCTGCACACGTTCGTGGAGCTGGGCGAGGGGGTGGACGACGACACCTGGCTGCATCACCTACGGCAGGGCGACTACTCGCGGTGGATCCGCGACAGCCTGGGCGACTCGGACCTCGCGCAGGAGGTGGCGGAGGTGGAGCAGGAGGGCGAGCTGGCTCCGGACGAGAGCCGGCAGCGGGTGGCCGACCTCATCGGCGAGCGCTACACCCTGCCCGCCGAGCCCACCGACTTCGACCCCGACCAACACGGCCGCTGAACCACCGACCACCAGCAGGCACAGCCACCCGACCATCGGGCCGGCACGGCCGCCGAGCCACTGCCTTGAGATCGGCCCGGCCGCTGAACCGCTGGATCCAGGTATGGGTGACGCCCCGACGACGTCCGGCGCTGGCCGAGCTCAAACAAGCTCGGGCGAGCGCTTGGGCAGGCTCAGGCGGGGGCGACCGGGGGCTTGATCGGGGTGCGGCCACGGCCGAGGAGCCACAGCATCGCACCGAGCGCGGCCACCTGGAGCGGCCAGCCCATCACGATCTTGGCGAACCCGAGCGCCGCCACCGCCTCGTCACCGCCGCCGAACAGATAAACAGGCCCCTGCACCGCGACCCGCACCGCGCACGGCAGCATGAGCAGCCAGGTCAGGCGCGTGCACAGCTTCACGATGCCCTGGTCCTTGTGCCAGGCGGTCGGGTCACCGGTGACCGAGCCGATGAGGAAGCCGACGACCGGCCACCGGGTGACGATCGACAGCAGCATCGCCACCATGTAGCCGGCGTTCCACAGAATGCCGGGCAGGAAGTAGTCCTTGGCGTCACCGGTACGGCTGGCGAAGAACGCGCCGATCGCGATGCCGATCAGGCTGTTGATCACGAACTGCGGCGTGGACCGCTGCACGATCCTGACCAGCAGCAACACGACCGACAGAGACACGCTGATGAAGAGCGACGTCTTCAGGTCCTCGGTCGTGATCCACGACAGCGTGAACGCGATCGTCGGGATCGCCGCCTCGATGATGCCGCGCACGCCGCCGAAGGCCTTGGCGAGCTGAGCTCGCACCGCCGCCTCCACGGTGTCGTGGGCGACCTCTTCCGCCTCAGCACTCACCTGATCAACTCCCTGGCCGCAGCTCGTAACGCGGATTGAACATCACCTTGCGCCCGTCCTGCATGCTGACCAGGCCCTCAGCCTTGACTGTGCGGCCAGGCTCGATGCCCGCGATCTTACGGCGGCCGAGCCACACCAGGTCGATCACATCCGACCCGTCGTACAGCTCCGCCTCCAGTGCGGGGGCGCCGCCTCTTGGACGCAATGTCACCGTACGTAGCGTACCGGCAACGCAGAAGCGCCGACGCCCGCCACACGACGCGATCGGCGTCGCACCGACCTCGTCGGCGTCTTCACGTAGCTCCTGGGCCTCGATTTCGGACTGGGTTGTCGCCAGCCGACTGAAGAACCCGCGCAATCCCCCGCGTTTCGGAGGCTCTGCCGTACTCATGATGAATGAAGCCTATGTGATATCAGCCCTCAGCGAATCTCGCTGATTTCAGGTCCTCGTTTGAACGGGTTGAGCCCCGGCCGCTGCTCTTCCGTTTCGGCGGTCTGATCGTTCGGGCGCCGCAGCGGGATCGGCTCCTCACGGGCCATCGGCTCGTCGCCGCGTACGACCACGACGTCCTGCATGAACTCCACGAACGCCGCCGAGATCGCCTCGTCGAACGCACCCTGGCCGGAGATCACCCCCAGCAGGAACCAGCGCGGCCCGTCGATGCCGAGGTAGCGGGCCGGCCTGGGGCCGCCCTCCGCCTTGATCTCGCCGACCAGCTCGCTGCCGAACGGCCCTTCCCGCTCCTCCAGGTCCTTCGCCTGCGTGCGGATCTTGGTCTTGACCTCGTCCCAGAGCCCCGAGCTGCGCGGCGCGGCCAGGGCCTGGAGCTGCAGCGTGCTGTCCTGGTAGATGACCACGACGCCGACGTGCTGGTCGCCTACGGAGGCCAGGCGTACGTCGAAGTCGGGGTTGTGCGGCAGCCGCAGGCCGCCGAGATCGATCCTGTCGGTGTTCGGGTGGGGCTCGTCGGCGTCCCACGGACCGGACTCTCGTTCGGGGGCCGCAGGCTCCTGCTCGCCCACCTGCTCCGGCTGCTCACGACGACGACGTCGGAACACGTTCCTCACTCTCCCTGCTCGACGGGCCTTGTCGCGGCCCGCTGTTCCCGGGCCGCCGGTTCGCGGCCCACTGTCCGTCGGGCCGCAAGCGGCCCCTTGCTCGATCCCTGCCCGGCCCACGACCTGACGGCCGCGCCGGTCACTCTCCCGTCAGACATGCGACCGGCCACCACACCGGCAATCCCCTGCAGGAGCCCCCGCACAAGCGTCATCCCGCCGGTGTCCCGGCCGAATCGCTGTGCAAGTGCCGTTCGCCGGTGGCCTCATGGTCAGCGTCCCGTCGATCCGAACCCGTTGGCCCCGCGCACCGACCCCGGCAGGCGTTCGACCTCGTAGAAGGCCGCCCGCTCGACCCGCTGGATCACGAGCTGGGCCACGCGCTCGCCCCGCTGAAGGCGGAACGGCTCCTTGGCGTCGGTATTGATCAGCGTCACCCTGATCTCACCTCGGTAGCCGGCGTCCACCGTGCCGGGCGCGTTGACCAGCGTGACGCCGTGCTTGGCCGCCAGCCCCGAGCGCGGGTGCACGAACGCGGCATAGCCATCGGGCAGGGCGATCGCCACGCCCGTGCCGATGACCGCCCGCTCGCCCGGCAGCAGCTCGACGTCCTCGGCCGCGTAGAGGTCGGCGCCCGCGTCTCCCGGGTGCGCGTAGGACGGCATCGGCAGCTCGGCGTCGAGCCGCTGGATGAGGACCTCCACGTTGCTCAAGGGTTCACCTCGTAGTCCTGGTGTTCTGCGGCGATGGCGGCCAGGTCGCCGTGCTTGGCGAAGTGTTCCATGTTCACCTCGATGAACAGCGCTGCCGCGCGGACGGCGACCGGTCCGTCGGAGGCGCCGATGCGCCCCTCAGCCTCAAGGTACGCCTTCCTGCCCGCTATGCCGTTGCACCAGGCGCGCAGGTGGAGTGTCGTGCCCACGGGAACGGGGAGGAGATAGTCGGTCTCCAGCCGAGCCGTCACATAGGGCTTGCGGAACAGGTAGACGGACATTCCGATGACCTCGTCCATGGCGGCGGCCAGCACACCGCCGTGCGCGAGCCGCGGCGCCCCCTGGTGTGCCTCCCCCACGGTGAACTCCGCCTCGACGGTGGCGCCGTCGGGCGTCCTGGCCGTGAGGTGCAGCCCGGTCGGGTGGTCGGCGCCGCAACCGAAGCACTGGCTGTAGTGGGAGGACAGAGTGGTGCCCGCCGGCGGCGTACCCGGATGGACCGCGGGCGCGGCGGCGTCCGGTGGCGGGGTGGTGAGGGATGAACGAGTCACGGGTGACGAGGTTACTCCGTGTCCCCCCAGGAACAGTCCTCAGTCGCCGTTCGCGCCGCGCCGGGAAGCCGGCGATCCGGCGCCCGCCCCCCGCGGCTCGCCGTCGTGACCCTCGGATCCGGCACCCTCACCATGCAGCTCGGCGTCACGCCCTCCAGATCCGGCGCCCTCGCTACGTGGCTCGGCGTCGCGTCCCCTGGATCCGGCGCCCTCACCACGAGGCTCGGTGCCCTCACCACGAGGCTCGGCAGGCTCACCGGTGGGTCCGGCGTCCTCACCGTAGGGGCTGATGTCGCCGTCGCCCGAGGGTGGCTGGTCGCCGCCGGAGGAGGAATCCTCGTGGGGTGGTGGCGGCTCCAGGGCGGGCGGTTTGTGTCTCAGCTCCGGCAACGCCCGGTAGATCACCGCGGCCACCGGTACGGCCACCGCCGCCCCCGCGATGCCCGCCAGGATGCCCCCGATGGCCAGCACGAGGATGATCGCCAAGGGGTGGAAGTTGAGCGCCCGCCCCACGATCAGCGGCTGGAGCACGTGGTTTTCGAGCTGCTGCTCGACGATCAGGATGCCCAGGAAGATCAGCGCGTAGACGAGCCCCTTGGCCCCCAGGGTCACGAGGGTCGCGACCGTGCCGGCGAAGAAGATGCCGACGATGGGGATGAAGCTGGCGAAGAAGATCAGCACGGCCAGCGGCGCCCACAGCGGCACGCCCATGCCGGCGAGCACGATGCCCATGATCAGCCCGTGGACGGCGGCCACCGCGACGGTGCCCTGGACGTAGTGGGAGAGCGTCGTCCACGCGGCCCGGCCGGCCCGGTCGACCCGTGGCGCCACGCCGCCGAACGCCCGCAGGAACCACGCCCAGATCCGGTCGCCGTCCTTGAGCAGGAAGAACGTCACGAACAGCAGCAGGACGATCGACGCGAGCACCTCGAAGGCCACCGCGCCCGCGGACAGGACGGTGCCGGTGATCGCCGTGCGCTGCGCGTTGACCATCGTGGCGATCTCGTCGACATAGCCGGTGATCTGCGCCTCTTTGAGGTGCAGCGGGCCGGTGATCAGCCATTCCTGGACGGATCTGGCGGTCTCCTGGACCTGCCTGACGAGGTTGGGGAACTCCTCGCTCGCCCGCGCCCCGACGAGCCACCCGGTGCCGGCGAGCACGGTCAGGGCCACCAGCATGGTGATCCAGGTGGCGTAGATGGGCCGCATGCCGGCACTGCGCAGGCTCTTGGTCAGCGGGAACAGCAGCGCGGTCAGCAGCAGCGCGATCGCCACCGGCAACGCCACGAAGGTCAGTCTGGCGATCACCTGGACGAAGTAGTAGACCACCACGCCGACGAGGATCAGGCACCCACACCAGGCGGCCATCTTGGCCAGCACGGGCGGCACGAGCTTGGATCGGCGGTCGGGCATCACGTGTTCAAGACTGGCACGTCCGGCACGCAGATGCGCGCTCTTAAACGATCAGACCTGCTCAGCGGCTGTTCCGCTGTCGAAGAACACCCCGTGAGCGACCCTCCGTGAGCGCCTACGTCCGCAGCCCGTCCGCAGCCCTGTTCACGGCCCCTGTGCACGGCCGTGATCCACGACCCTGGGCACGTCCGCGGTCCTGAACCCGGCCCTGGTCCGCGGTCCTGGGCGCATCCGTGATCCGCGGTCCCGGGCCCGGCGCTGGTCGGCAGTCCTGGCTGCGGCCGGAGTCCGGGACCGGAGTCCGGGAGAAGCCCGCGTGCGCGGCCGACCGCGCTCCAGCACACGCCCGTCCGCGCTCCGGACCTCACCACTCGAAGATCGGGCCTGTGCAAGGGGTGGGACGCGTGCGACCGTCATGGTCATGAAGGCTGTGGTGGTCCTCGTCGTGCTCGCGTCCCTCATCGGCGCCCCCGCCCCCGCGCACGCCTCCCGCGCCGAGCTCGCGCTGGACGTGCTGTCCAGCCGGCCCGACCAGGTCACCGGGGGTGATGCCCGCGTCAGGGTCCGCCAGTCCTGGGGCGGGCAACTCAAGGTGCTGCGCAACGGCGAGGACGTCACCTCCGCCTTCACGCGGACGCGGGACGGCTTCGAGGGCGTCGTCACCGGCCTGGCCGTCGGCGACAACACGATCACCGCCGTGGCGTGGCCGTACCGGGAGTCCTTGCGGGTGCGCAACCATCCGATCGAGGGCCCGGTCTTCTCGGGCCCGCACCAGTACCCCTTCCTGTGCAAGACCGCGCGCAGCGGGCTCGGCCCGCCCGCCGTGGACAACCAGGACGGCCAGGGCATGCGGGTCAGCGGCGGCTGGAGCAGGGACTGCTTCGCGCCCACGGTCGGCGACCGGCTCTACCGCTCGACGGACGGCACGTACAAGCCCATGCCCGCCGAGCGGCCCGCCGACATGGCCACGACCACGCTGCTGGACGGCCGTACGGTGGACTTCGTGGTACGGCGGGAGCGCGGCGTGATCAACCGCTTCCTCTACTCCATCGCCATGATCGAGGACGGCTGGAACGGCCGGGCGATCTACCGCTTCGACGGCGGCGTGGCGATCGGCCACGACCAGGGCACGCTCGGCGGCGGCGCGCTCGACCCGTACGGTCTCGGCAAGGGCTACGCGATCCTGCACTCCTCCGGCACCCGCACCTCCACCCACTACAACCTGATCCTGGGCGGCGAGACGGCCCTCATGGTCAAGGAGCGCTTCATCGAGCAATACGGCCTGCCCCTCTACACGGTGGGGACGGGCGGCTCGGGCGGCGCCATCCAGCAGTACATCTACGGCCAGAACTACGGCGACCGGGTGATCGACGCCGCCATCCCGCAGTACTCGTACCCGGACATGGTCACCCAGACCATCCACGTGGGCGACTGCGAGCTGCTTGAGCGCTACATGGACCACGACCCCCGCTGGGCCAGATGGGACGACCGCACGGCCCTGATCGGCATGAACGCCAGCGACACCGTGGCGAACCCGTACACCGGCAAGCCGGGCTCCGACGAGTGCGTCAACGGCTGGCGCGGCCTGACCCCGCTCACCATGAACCCGCTGTGGACCTCGAACAACGACCCCGAGTGGCAGCTCATGGACCCGCCGGGCGTCAAGGACACCGTGCAGTGGACGCACTGGGACGACCTGCGCACGGTCTACGGCGTGGACGCGGCCGGATACGCCCGCTCGACCTGGGACAACGTCGGCGTCCAGTACGGGCTCAAGGCGCTCACCGACGGCGTGCTGACCCCGGCCGAGTTCCTGGACGTCAACGCCAAGGCCGGCTCGTGGAAGGAGGCGGCCGACATGATCCAGGAGGGCTGCCCGTTCGTGCCGTCCGCCTGCCCGGCCGACTTCGACCCGTGGAGCGCGCGCAACATGAACCTGGGCGACCCCGCCCCGCGCCGCACGGGCGATCCGATCGCGATCAGGAACGTCCAGCGCAGCGGCCTGGTGTTCAGGGGCGACATCGACATCCCCGTCATCGACTGGCGCCACTACCTGGAGGACCAGCTCGACATGCACAACGCGCACCAGTCGTTCGCCTCCAGGCAGCGGATGCTGAACCACGATGGCCGGGCCGGGAACCAGGTCATCTGGTTCACCGACGCGCGGCCGGCCGGGCCGAGGTTCGACCAGACGCCGGAGGCGCTCCAGGTGATCGACGCCTGGATGGCGAATATCCGGAAATATCCGGCGCGCGGCGTGGTCGGCAACAAGCCGCCCCAGGCCGTGGACCGCTGCTTCGCCACCGACGGCACGCAGCTCGCCGCCGGCCCGCGCGTCTGGGACGGCGTCCTCGACCGCCGCGCCCCTGGCGCCTGCACGCGGCAGTTCCCGCTCTACTCGACCACCCGCATCGTGGCGGGCGGCCCGATCGAGGGCGGCGTCTACAAGTGCCGCCTGCAGCCGGTGGACCGGGCCGTCGCCAGGGGCCTGTACGGCTCCTGGCGGCCCGCCCCGGACCAGCTCGCCCGACTGAAGCAGATCTTCCCTAGCGGAGTGTGCGACTACTGACGGGCAGCTCGCGCATCGTGCGCATGGGCGAGGTGACGATCCACAGGAACGCCAGGCAGGCACCGCACGCGGCGACCACCAGCGTGCTCCTGATCCCGATCGCCTCGCCCAGCACGCCGCCGAGCAGCCCGCCCAGCGGCAGCGTGCCCCACACGAGGAAGCGCATGGTGGCGTTCATCCGGCCGAGCAGCGGTTCGGGCGTGGCGGCCTGGCGGAAGCTGAGCTGGGTGATGTTGTAGACGACCACGCCGACCCCGGCGCAGAGCTCGTACAGCACGACGAGCGCGAGCCGCCAGTCGGCCTGCGCCCACGGCACCAGGAACAGCAGCGGCGCGGGCAGCGCGATGGCCAGCCACATGGTCGGCCCCTGGCCGATCCGGCGGGCCAGCCGTGCGTTGACCAGCACGCCGACGACCCCGCCGACCCCGCCCGCGGACATGAGCAGGCCGATCGTGCCCGCGCCCAGGCCCAGCTCGCGTGCCAGCAGCAGCAGGATCAGCGGGTGCGCGATCGAGGCGAACAGGTTGGCGGTGGCCGTGCAGCCCGCGATGCGGCGCAGCAGCCGGTGCCCGAGCACGAACCTGACGCCTTCCCCGATCTCCTTCGCCAGGTTCGCGCGGCCGGCGGCCTCCCTGCGCTCCTCGCGCTTGCGGATCCTCGCCAGGCACAGGGCCGACCAGGCGTATCCCGCGACGGTCACGACGAGCGCGAACGGCGCGGTGAGGAACTGGATCAGGTAGCCGCCCACGCTGGGCCCGCCGAGCTGCGCCACCGTCCGCACGCCCTCCAGGGCGGAGTTGCCCTCGACGAGCCGCTCGCGGCCGACGAGGTGCGGCAGGTAGCTCTGGTACGCCGCGTCGAAGAACACGGTGAACACCCCGAGCACCAGCGCCACCGCGTAGAGCTGGTAGATCGTCAGCGCGTCCAGCCACCACGCCACCGGCACGGAGGCCAGCGCCAGCGCCCGGGCCCCATCGCTGACCACCATCACCGCGCGCTTGCGCAACCGGTCGACGATCGCGCCGGCGGGCAGCCCGATCACCACGAACGCCAGCGTCTGGCACGCGGCCAGCAGCCCCACCTCGAACGCCGAGGCGTGCAGCGCCGACACCGCGACCAGGGGCAGGGCCAGCAGGAGGAGCTGACTGCCCACCTGGCTGGCACTGTCGGCCAGGAACAGCCCGCGAAAGTCATGATCGCGTAACAGACTCACGCGGTAGAGCATTCATGACCGATTGATAAAAGTCAATCGGAGGTAGGGTGACCTGCCATGGGCATCCAACGCCGCCCCGCCACCGAGGCCGAGGCCCGCGCCCTGGCCTCCGCCATACGCCTGCGCATCCTGCGGCTCTGCCTCGACCAGGCGCTGACCAACAAGGAGATCGCCGGCCGGCTCGGCGCGAATCCGGCCACCACGCTGCACCACGTGCGCAAGCTCGTCGAGACCGGCTTCCTGGCCGCCGAGCCGAGCCGCCAGGGCCCGCGCGGCTCGGTCGAGATCCCCTACCGGGCCACCGGCAAGTCGTGGGAGATGGACGTCCGCGAGAGCGGGGTGAGCGGCGCCAACGCCGCGATGCTCGACGCGTTCCTGCAGGAGGTCAGGCTGGCCGACGTCGACGCGGGCAGCTTCGCCAGGCTCGGTCTCAGGCTCACCGCCGAAGGGCGGAAGGAGCTGTGGCGGCGGCTGGAGGAGGTGCTCGACGACTTCCGCGCCCGGCAGCCGCCGCCGGACGGCGAGGCGTACTCGTTGTTCCTGGCCATCCATCCCGACGCCGGCCGCGACGCCCAGCACCCCGACGCCTGACAGCACGGCCCTGACAGCACGACGCCGGTCGCGACGCCTGAACCGGCGTCGCGACCGGCGGGTACGCCCGTCAGCCCGGCCTCACCCCAGGTGGACCTCGACCTTCAGGACTTCACCGTGCTCCAGCACGAACTCCTCCACGTTGCCCGCCGCGCACAGATCGTCCTGCGCCTGCCGCACGAGCTCCGCCTCCGGCCCGGAGACGCTGAGCGTGGAGACCTCGGCCCGCATCGACAGCTTGGCCTCCGACTTGGCCTTGCGCACCTGCCTGAGCACCTCGGAGGCCACCGCCAGCACCGCGGGATCCCCCGTGCCGCGCGCCACGGAGGGCCACTGCGCCCGGTGCACCGAGCCCTCGCGCCACCACGACCACACCTCTTCGGTCACGAAGGGCAGGAACGGCGCGAACAGCCGCAGCAGCACGTCGAGCGCCTGGCGCAGGGCAGCGTGCGCCGAGGCCGCGCCGGCGCCGCCGGACTCGTAGGCCCGCGCCTTGACCAGCTCCAGATAGTCGTCGCAGAACGCCCAGAAGAAGCGCTCGACGGCCTCCAGTGCCCGAGTGTGGTCGTAGGCGTCGAACGCCTCCCCCGCCTCGCTCACCACGTCGGCCAGGGCCGCCAGCATCGACAGGTCGAGCGGCTCGGTGACCGCGCCGCCACCCGCGGACCCAGACTCGGACCCAGGCTCGGACCCAGACTCGGACTCCGACTCGGCCAGGCCGAGCACGAACTTGGAGGCGTTGAGGATCTTGATCGCGAGCCGCCGCCCGATCTTGAGCTGCCCGGGGTCGAACGTGGTGTCCACGCCGTAGCGCCCGTTGGCCGCCCAGTAGCGCACGGCGTCGGAGCCGTGCTGCTCCAGCAGGTCGAGCGGGGTGACGACGTTGCCCTTGGACTTGGACATCTTCTTGCGGTCGGGGTCGAGGATCCACCCGGAGATCGCGACGTCGCTCCACGGCAGGCCGCCGAACTCGTAGTGGGACCTGACCACCGACGAGAACAGCCAGGTGCGGATGATCTCGTGCGCCTGCGGCCGCAGGTCGGAGGGGAAGACCCGCTGGAAGAGGTCGTTGTCGCTCTCCCAGCGCCCGGCGATCTGCGGCGTCAGCGACGAGGTCGCCCAGGTGTCCATGACGTCGGGGTCGGCCATGAACCCGCCGGGCACACCGCGCTGCTCCTCGGTGTAGCCGGGCGGCACGTCGGAGGACGGGTCGATCGGCAGCAGGTCCTCGGACGGCACGATCGGCGCGTCGTGGACGGGCTGCCCGGACTCGTCGAGCGGATACCACACCGGGAAGGGCACGCCGAAGAAGCGCTGCCGCGAGATCAGCCAGTCGCTGGTGAGCCCCTCGACCCAGTTGTCGTAGCGCACGCGCATGTGCGGCGGATGCCACACCAGGTCGCGCCCGTGCCCCAGCAGCCGCTCGCGCAGCGCCTCGTCGCGCCCGCCGTTGCGGATGTACCACTGGCGGGTGGTGACGATCTCCAGCGGCTTGTCACCGCGCTCGTAGAACTTCACCGTCCGCTGCACCGGGCGCGGGTCGCCGTCGAGGTCGCCGGACTCGCGCAGCAGCTCCACGATCCGCTCCCGCGCGCTGTGCACGGTCTTCCCGGCCAGCTCTTTGTACGGCTCCGCGTCCACGCCGTCGGGCGCCTCGGGCAGCAGCCGCCCGTCCCACCCGATGACCGGCCGGGTCGGCAGGTGCAGCTCGCGCCACCAGGTCACGTCGGTGATGTCGCCGAACGTGCAGATCATCGCGATGCCCGAGCCCTTGTCCGGCTCGGCCAGGCGGTGGGCCAGCACCGGCACCTCGACCCCGAACAGCGGCGTCAGCACCGACGTGCCGAACAACTCCTGGTAGCGCTCGTCGTCGGGGTGCGCGACCAGCGCCACGCACGCGGGGATCAGCTCGGGCCTGGTCGTCTCGATCCAGACCGGCCCCTTCTCGCCGTAGAAGGAGATCCGGTGAAAGGCGCCCGGCCACTCCCGGTCCTCCAGCTCGGCCTGGGCGACGGCCGTGCGGAAGCTGACGTCCCACAGCGTCGGCGCCTCGGCGAGGTACGCCTCGCCGCGCGCCAGGTTGCGCAGGAACGCCCGCTGCGACACCGTCCGGGACTCGTCGCTGATCGTGGTGTAGAGCAGCGACCAGTCCACCGACAGGCCGACCCGCCGCCAGACCTCCTCGAACGCCTGCTCGTCGACGGCGGTCAGCTTGTGGCACAGCTCCACGAAATTGCGCCGGGAGATGGAGATCTCGCGTTTGCCGGGCTTCTCCGGTGGAACGAAGTCGGGGTCGTAGGGGAGCGACGGATCGCAGCGCACGCCATAGACGTTCTGGACGCGCCGCTCGGTCGGCAGGCCGTTGTCGTCCCAGCCGATGGGGTAGAACACCGACTTGCCGATCATCCGCTGATAGCGGGCCATGATGTCGGTGTGGGTGAAGGAGAAGACGTGACCGACGTGCAGCGAGCCGGACACGGTCGGCGGCGGCGTGTCGATCGCGTAGACCTGCTCACGCGGCTTGGACCGGTCGAAGCGGTAGGTGCCTTCGGTCTCCCAGCGCGCTACCCATACCTGCTCCAAGCCGTCGAGGGTCGGCTTTTCCGGCATGGAGGCATGGCGTAGGCGCTGTTGAGTCATGCCTCCATATGGTACGGCTTCGCAGGCCCGGCAAGCGTTAGAGACTAGTGTTCGTTACAAAGGGGAAGGGAGAGCGGCATGGCGGAGGACAAGCCCGATATCGCCTGGCGGGTCATCGGCGGTTTGGTGGGATTGGTGACCGCGTGGGGAGCGCGCAAGCTCCTCGGGTTCGTCTGGGTGAAGGCGACCGGCAAGGAGCCGCCGCTCGACCCGGACTCGCCCGAGGTCGGCATGGGCGAGGCCATCGGCTACGCCGTCCTCATGGGGGTCGGCATGTCGGTGGCGCAGATCGTGGTCAACCGGACCGCCAAGAAGCGCTACGACGCGTGGAAGACGGTGAAGCGGGTGACTCCAGGGCAGTGAGGAACTCGCTCGCCCAACGGTCCACGTCGTAGGTGGCTACCCGGCGACGCATCGTGCGCATCCGCCGGGCCAGCTCGTGCGGCGTGGCCCGCATCGCCGCCAGCATCTGCCGCTTGACGTCCTCCACGTCGTACGGATTGACCAGATAGGCCTGCCGCAGCTCGTCGGCGGCCCCGGCGAACTCGCTGAGCACCAGCGCGCCGTGCAGGTCGTGGTGGCAGGAGACGTACTCCTTGGCCACCAGGTTCATCCCGTCGCGCAGCGGCGTCACGACCATGACGTCGGCGGCCAGGTAGAGCGCGGCCAGCTCCTCGTGGTCGTAGGACTGGTGGAAATAGTGGATCGGCTGGTAGCCGAGCTGCGCGTGCTCGCCGTTGATCCGGCCGACCTGCAGCTCGATGTCGTCGCGCAGCCTCTTGTACTCGTCCACCCGCTCCCTGCTCGGGGTCGCGATCTGCACGAACACCGCCTCGTTCGGGCGCAGCCGCCCGTCCTTGAGCAGCTCGCCGAACGCCTCCAGACGCTGCCCGATCCCCTTGGTGTAGTCGAGGCGGTCGACGCCGAGCAGCACGTGCTCGGGGTCGCCGAGCTCAACCCTGATCTCCTTGGCCCGCGCCATGATGTGCGGCTCGCGGACGAGCGAGTCGAGCTGGGAGAAGTCCACCGAGATCGGGAACGCCTGCGTGGTCACCACCCGGTCGTCGAGGAAGATCTCGTTCCCCTTGTACGGCAGCCCGAGCAGCCGGCGGCACAGCCGGCGGAAGTTCGAGGCGCCGCCGGGCAGCTGGAAGCCCACCAAGTCGGCGCCGAGCAGCCCTTCGACCAGCTCCTTGCGCCACGGCAGCCGCCAGAACAGCTCCGTCGGCGGGAACGGGATGTGCAGGAAGAACCCGATCCGCAGGTCCGGCCTGATCCGGCGCAGCATGGCGGGGACGAGCTGGAGCTGGTAGTCCTGCACCCAGACGACCGCGCCCTGCTCGGCGGCGTCGGCGGCCGCGGTGGCGAAGCGCTCGTTGACCTCCCGGTAGGTCTCCCACATCTCCCTGTCGAACACCGGCGGCGCCACCACGTCGTGGTAGAGCGGCCACAAGGTGGCGTTGGAGAAGCCCTCGTAGTAGAGCTCGACCTCGCGCGCTGACAGGGGAACGGAGATGAGGCTCATGCCGCCCTGCGCGAACGGCTCCAGCTTCTCGTCCGGCGCCCCGTGCCAACCGGCCCAGGCTCCGTGGCGGCGCTGCATCACCGGTGCTATCGCGGTGACGAGTCCGCCAGGACTTCTGCGCCACGAGGCCGTTCCGTCGGGTTCGATCGTCCGGTCCACCGGCAGGCGGTTCGCGACGATCAGAAACGAGCTACGGCCAGTCACGCAGTCCCCCTATGGGTTATATGTCAGGAGAGCCGCCTAGTGCGCGGCTCACGGCAGCCGTCACCGAATCGGGTCCCGCATGGGGGATGATCGCGGCGATATGGGCATCGGGCCTGATGAGCCATGCCTCGTCCGGCCCTGCGCCGAGCTTCTCAGCGAGCGAGCCAGTTCCCTCCATCTCCGCGAGCCCGCGTACGGCGAGCGGCGCCGTAATGACCTTGCCCAGGACCTGCGCAAACAAACGCGAATCGCACATATCACCCAATAGAACGAGAAATCCGTCACGGCAGATCGAGCGCAGTCCGCCGCCGGGCACCGGCAGATCGGGCAGGATCACGCCGGGGGCGGGCTCGCACAGCGCCCCCTTGGGCGGCCGGCCCTTGAACGGCCGTCCGGGCTCCGGCGTGGTGAGCGGTGAGTCCACGTACCAGAAGGGCTCGGCGAATCGGCCCGAGTCCACCTCCGCGACCAGGCCGCCTTCGAGCACCTTGCGCCGGTGCACCCGCTCCTCCACGGTCCTCGGCGCGATGAAGCGCATGGTCGCGGCGGTGATCTCCATGTTCTCCACGGCGGCCGCGTGCCGCTCGGCGTGGTAGCTCTCCAGCAGGCCGTCGCCGGCCCAGCCGTTGAGCACGAAGGCGAGCTTCCACGCCGCGTTCTCGGCGTCGGGCACGCCCGAGTTGAGCCCGCGCGCCCCGAACGGGGCCACGAGGTGGGCACAGTCCCCGGCCAGCAGGACCCGGCCCACGCGCATGCGGGAGGCGATGCGGGAGTGGAACCGGTATGTGCTCCGCCAGAGCAGCTCGTAGGGCCGATCGCCCAAGATTTGCCTGATTTTTCGCGAAATATCGATGTCTGTAGGGATGTAGTCGGGTGCGATCTGCCAGTCGATCCTGAACGTGCCTCCCGGGCACGGATGGATCAGCACCTGGCGGCCGGGGTTCCAGACCGGGTCGAAGTAGAAGCGCCGCTCGTTCTCCCAGCCGGGCAGGTCGGCCTTGACGTCGCAGATCAGGAACTGGTCGTCGAACGTCTCGCCGTCGAACGTGACGCCGAGCGCCCGGCGTACCGACTGGGCCCGCGCGCCCGCGCAGGCCATGACGTAGGGGGCGCGCAGCAGCCGCTGGCCGCACTGGACCGTCACCCCGGAGGCGTCCTGCTCCAGGCCGGTGACCTCGTGGTCCCAGCGGACCTCGATGAGCGGCTGCGCGGCGATGACCTCGTCGAGGATCTGCTCGGTGCGGGTCTGCGAGATGTTGACGCAGGGCGGCAGCGGCCCCTCGCGCTCGAACGTCCAGGAGAACAGCTCGGTGTCCCGGAAGTAGGTCCTGGCCGTGGTCCAGGCCAGTCCCTCCTCCGCCACCTTGCCCGCGCCCGCCGCGGCCCAGATGTCGAGCACGTCGCGCTGCTGGCAGATGGACTTCGACCCGACCGGCTCCCGGCCCGGCCGCCGGTCCAGCACCAGGACCTGGATGCCCCAGCGGGCCAGCAGCAGCGCGGCGCTCTGCCCGACGGGGCCCGCGCCGATGACGATGACCTGCGCGCCCGTCTCTTCCACCGGCTTCATGACTGGAGCTGGTCCCATACCTCGCGGTCGCGCTCCGCTGTCCAGACGCGCGGCCGCTCGACGCCGTGCAACTCGTCCCAGAGCCTGGAGACGTTGAACGGCAGGCAGTGCTCGAAGATCGGCCAGGAGCCGTACCGGGGCTCCAGCGCCCGGTGCGTACGCTCGAACGCCTCCTTCAGCGTGCTCGCGGCACCGGTCTCGCGCAGCATCACGGCGAGGAAGTCGCGGGTCTGGGCGATGGCCGCGGCCACCTCGCGCTCGCCGCGCGCCACCGCTCCCCTGCCGCCGACCAGCGTCCGCGCCCCGAACGACGCCACCTCGTCGAGCGTGCCCGAGGACCAGTCCCGGTGGAAGGCGTCGCCGGTGTAGAGGGCGGCCTGGGACTCGACCAGGTCCCCGGCGAACATCACCCGGTGCTTGGGCAGCCACGCCACCAGGTCGCCCTCGGTGTGCCCCCTGCCGCAGTACGCCAGCACGAGGTCACCGCGGTCGCCGCCGAGATCGATGGTGAACCTGTCGCTGAACGTCGCCGTCGGCCACGTCAGCCCGGGGATGGACGCGGGCTCCTTGAACAGGCGGGGCATCCTGGCGTACTCGCTGGCCCAGTCCTCCTCGCCGCGCTCGGCGATCAGCGCGCGGGTGTTGTCGTGGGTGACGATCACGTCCGCGCCGAACGCCGACGCGCCCAGCACCCGCACCGCGTGATAGTGCGACAGCACCAGATACCTGATCGGCTTGTCCGTGTGGGCGCGCAGCCGGTCGAGCCACTCGCGGGCGGCGACCGGCGTCGCCAGGGCCTCGAAGCAGACGAGGAAGTCCTCGCCCTCGATCGCGCCGACGTTCGGGTCGCCTTCCGCCGTGAGCGCGTAGACGCCCTCGGCCAGCACCTCCAGCGACTGCCTCTTCTCGCCGAGATCCGCCGACGAGGCGAACGGTCTGGCCATCGCTCCTCCTCCCGCTCAGGCGTCGAAGTCCACCCGCACCCCGGGGGTGACCGGATGACTCTGACGAATCACGACATACCCACCCACCAGCTCTCCCGGTTCGAGGGCGTAGTCCTGCTCCATTCCCACCTCGCCGGAGATCAGGCGCACCCGGCACGGGCCGCCCGTGCCACCGTGGCAGGCGCACAGGGCCTCCAGGGCCTCCAGGGCGGCCGTGGCGCGCCGCCGGCTCTCGTGGCCCTCCTGGGTGCCCCGGCCCGGCCGGACCGCCCACAGGGCCGCGTGGTCGCCTGAACCTGCGCACGGCTCGATCCGCCGGTCCGCCTCGATCGGCTCCTGGAACGCGCTCACCAGTCGTAGAATCCCTTCCCGCTCTTCCGGCCCAGCTCACCGGCCGCGACCTTGTCCCGCAGGAGTTTCGGCGGCTCGAAGCGGGGGCCCAGCCGGGCGTGCAGATATTCGGCGATGGCCAGCCGCACGTCGAGCCCCACCAGGTCGCCCAGCTTGAGCGGCCCCATCGGGTGGCCGTAGCCGAGCGCCATGGCCGTATCGATGTCCTCGGGGGAGGCCACGCCCTCCTCCACCATGCGGATGGCCTCCAGGCCGAGCAGCACGCCCAGCCGGCTGCTGGCGAACCCGGGCGAGTCGTTGACCACCACGCTCGTCTTGCCGATGTGCTCGACGTGCCGCCTGGCCCGCTCCAGCACGTCGGCGGGGGTGGACTCGGTGACGATGATCTCGACCAGGCGCTGGACCGGGACCGGGTTGAAGAAGTGCAGGCCGATCAGGCGTTCAGGGCGGTCGAGCGCGGCGGCCAGCTCGGTGATGGACAGCGAGCTGGTGTTCGTGGCCAGCACGGCGCCGTCGCCCACCCTCGACTCGGCCTGCGCCAGGACCGCGGCCTTGAGCGCGGGATCCTCGGGCACCGCCTCGATCACCAGCTCGGCGTCCGGCGGCACGGCCGCCATGGTCAGCCTGGCCATGGCCGCGTCCTTGTCCGCGACGCCCTTGGACTCGGCGATGGCCAGGCCCTCGGCGATCCGCCAGCGGGCGGCCTCGGCCTCCGGCTCCTGCACGGTGACGCGGTCGCCCCTGGCCAGGAAGACCTGCGCGATCCCGGCGCCCATGCGCCCACCGCCGATGACAGCCACCTGCACGATGCCTCCTTTATGGTGAAATTTCGACACCTTTCGGGCTGCTGAAACCCCCCGCCGCCGCCGAGCGGGCGGCGGGGGTGCCGCCGCTCAGCCGGGACGCCGCGACTGGACCACGTGGAAGCGGCCCGCCACGTAGCCGGGATCGGTCAGCGAGGCCGTGGCCGCCGGGTTCGCACCGGTCCCGTGGTAGTCGCTGAAGGCCGCCGACTGGTTGACGAAGACGCCGCCGGTCAGGTTGCAGGACAGGTTCACCCCGGCGTCGACGGCGGCCCGCTCGGCCCGGTCGAGCACGTCGTCGGAGGTGGAGTAGACGGCGGCGGTGAGCGCCCCGCGAGCCTTGATCGTCCGGCGCAGCACGTCGAGGCTCTCCTCGGTCGAGCCCGTGGGGATGACGAGGGAGATGGGGCCGAAGTGCTCCTGACCGTAGACCTCGGGGTTGGCCGCGTCCACGCGGACGATCAGCGGCGTCCTGACCACCGCGTCGGGGAAGGCCGGATGCTTGATCACCCGCGACTCCAGCACCACCTCGCCGAGCTCGGGCGCCGCCTCCAGCCGCGCCAGGACGTCGGGGTTGACGATGGCGCCGGTCAGCTCGACCGCGCGGGCGTCGTCGCCGAGCAGCTTGCCGACCGCGGCGGCCAGGCCGGCGACGACCTCGTCGAAGCTCTTGTGCCCCTCGTCGGTCTCGATGCCGCCGGCGGGGACGAGGATGTTCTGGGGCGCGGTGCACATCTGGCCGCTGTAGAGCGACAGTGAGAACGCCAGGTTGCCCAGCATGCCGCGCCAGGAGCCGGTGGAGTCGACGACGATCGTGTTGACCCCGGCCTTCTCGGTGTGGACGAGCGCCTGGGTGGCGTTGTGCTCCAGCCAGTCGCCGAACTCCGTCGAGCCGGTGAAGTCCACGATGCGGATGTCGGGGTGGGTGGCCAGGTCCTTGGCCAGGCCCCGCCCCTCCTCCACGGCCAGGGAGACGAGCGCGGGGTCGAACCCGGCCTCGGCGAGCACCTCGCGGGCGATCTGCACGGTGATCGCCAGCGGCAGCACGGCGCGCGGGTGGGGCTTGACGATCACGGGGTTGCCGGTGACGAGCGAGGCGAACAGCCCCGGGTAGGCGTTCCAGGTCGGGAACGTGTTGCAGCCGATCACCAGCGCGACACCCCTCGGCACGATCGTGAAGCGCTTGTCCATGACCAGCGGGTCGCCCTTGGCCGGCTTCTCCCAGCGGGCCGTGGCGGCCGATGAGGTCATGGCGGCGTAGCCGCAGGCGACGGCTTCGAGCGCGCGGTCCTGGGCGTGCGGCCCGCCCGCCTGGAAGGCCATCACGAACGCCTGGCCGGTGGTGTGCTGGACCGCGCAGGCCAGCTCGAAGCTGCGGCGGTTGATCCTGTTGACGATCTCTATGCAGGCCAGCGCCCGCGCATCGGGACCGGCGTCCCGCCAGGCGGGCATGGCCGCCTTCGCGGCGTCGATGAGGTCGTCGGGCAGCGGCTGCGGGTAGGTGACGCCGAGGTCGATCCCGTACGGCGAGCGCTCGGCGCCGATCCAGGACCCGGTGCCCGGCTGGTCGAGCGGGAACGGCTTGCCCAGGTAGGACTCGAACGCCTCCTTGCCCCGCTCGGCCGCCCCCTCGCCATAGACACGCGGGCTGGGCGACTCGGGATAGGCGCTCCAGTAGCCCCGGCCGGCGATCGCGGAAAGGGCTTTCTCCAGGGTCTCGCGGTGCTGCTCGAACATGTTGTCCACCCTCTTGACAGGGAACCACCGGTCGTGAAGTGTTTACCGAACATTCGGTCAGTTGACAAGGAGACCTGCGTTGGAGAGCGCGCGTCGCATGATGGACGCCGACACCGCCTCCGCGGCCCTGGGCATCGAGCTGACGGAGCTGGGTGAGGGCCGGGCCGCGTGCCGGATGACCGTGTCGGGCCAGATGATCAACGGGCACGGCCTGTGCCACGGCGGCTACGTCTTCCTCCTCGCCGACACGGCCTTCGCCTGCGCGTGCAACACGTACGGCCCCGTGACGGTCGCGGCGGGCGCGGAGATCACCTTCGTCGCGCCTGCCCGCGAAGGTGACATCCTGGTGGCCGAGGCGGCGGAGCGGACTGTCTACGGCCGCAGCGGCATCTACGACATCACGGTGCGCGGGCCGGGCGGACAGGTGGTCGCGGAGTTCCGCGGCCGCAGCAGGCGGCTACCGACGGCAGATCATTGAGACGGGAGCGGTGAACGGCTGATGAGACTCGGCGATCCCCCCGCGCCGGACGAGCTCGACCCGATCGAACGGGTGTCCCGCGACGAGCTCAGGGAACTCCAGCTCGAACGGCTGCAATGGACACTCAGCCACGCCTACGAAAACGTCCCGCTATATCGGGATAAATTCGATAGTGCCGGTGTCCGTCCGAGCGACTGCAAGGAGCTGGGCGACCTCGCCCGCTTCCCCTTCACCACCAAGCAGGACCTGCGCGACAACTACCCGTTCGGCATGTTCGCCGTGCCGCGCGAGCGGGTGGCCAGGATCCACGCCTCCAGCGGCACCACGGGCAAGCCGACCGTGGTGGGCTACACCAGGAAGGACCTGGACGTCTGGGCGGAGGTCATGGCGCGCTCGATCCGCGCCTCCGGCGGGCGGCCCGGCGACATCGTGCACGTGGCCTACGGATACGGGCTGTTCACCGGCGGCCTGGGCGCGCACTACGGGGCCGAGCGGCTGGGCTGCACGGTCGTGCCGGTCTCCGGCGGCATGACGCCCAGGCAGGTGCAGCTCATCACGGACTTCCGGCCCGACATCGTCATGGTCACGCCGTCGTACATGCTGGCCCTGCTGGACGAGTTCGAGTCGCAGGGCCTGGATCCGCGGGAGTCGTCGCTCCGGATCGGGATCTTCGGCGCCGAGCCCTGGACCGAGCAGATGCGCGCGGAGATCGAGGACCGCTTCGACCTGCACGCCGTCGACATCTACGGCCTGTCGGAGGTGATGGGCCCCGGCGTGGCGAACGAGTGCGTCGAGAGCAAGGACGGCCTGCACGTCTGGGAGGACCACTTCTACCCGGAAACGGTCGACCCGTTCACCGGCGAGCCGGCCGACGAGGGCGAGCTGGTCTTCACCAGCCTCACCAAGGAGGCCATGCCGGTCATCCGTTACCGCACCCGCGACCTGACCAGATTGCTGCCTGGGACGGCCAGGCCGGCGTTCCGCCGCATGGTGAAGGTGACCGGCCGTACCGACGACATGATCATCCTGCGCGGCGTGAACGTGTTCCCGACCCAGATCGAGGAGGTCGTGCTGCGCACGGCGGGCCTGTCGCCGCACTTCCAGCTCCACCTGACCCGTCCGGACCGCCTCGACGTGATGACCGTCAGGGTCGAGGCCCGGCCCGGCGCCGAGGGCCGCGCCGAGGCGGGCGAGGCGCTGCGCAGGGCGGTGAAGGACACCGTCGGCGTGAGCGTGGAGGTCGAGGTGGTGGACCCGGAGACGCTGGAACGCTCGGTCGGCAAGCTCAAACGGGTCATCGACAAGCGGATAACCAGGGATAATTAACACCATGGCCCCGCCGACCCCGACGCGTCACCGCAAACGTGGACACGACCCCGAGTCCGTGCTGTCCATCGCCGTGGGCGTCTTCAACGAGCGCGGCTACGACGGGACGAGCATGGAGGACCTGGCCAGGGCACTGGGCGTGACCAAGTCGGCCATCTACTACCACGTGCCGGGCAAGGAGCAGCTCCTCGCCAGAGCGCTCGACCGGGCGCTGGACGGGTTGTTCGAGATGGTCGCCGACCAGCGGGCCGCCACGGGCACGGCGATCGAGCGGCTGGAATGGGTCGTGCGGCAGAGCGTCCGGATCCTCATCGACCGGCTACCGTACGTGACGCTGCTGCTGCGGGTGCGGGGCAACAGCGCGACCGAGCAGGCGGCGCTGCAGCGGCGGCGGGAGTTCGATCGGTTCATCAGCCACCTGGTCAAGGAGGCGGCGGCCGACGGGAGCATCCGGCCCGACGTGGACCCCGCGCTGGTGACGCGGCTGTTGTTCGGCACGGTGAACTCCATCACGGAGTGGTACCAGCCCGCGCGCGGCGCCTCGGCGGACGATCTGGCCGACGCGCTGATGAAGATGACGTTCGACGGGCTGCGCGGCCGGCCGGCGGCGTAAGCCGGGCAGACGCGGGCCGCTCAGGTTTCGAGTTCGCCGCTGGTGCCGGGATCGACCTCCTCGCGCCGCTTTCCGCGCGGAAGCTTGCCGCGCAGGTCGTTGCGGATGGCCTCGCCGAGCTTCTTGGTCGCGATCCTGTTGAGCGCGCCGCCCGCGACCGCGCCGGTCAGGAACGGGCCGAACGTCGTCAGGTGGCGGCCGAGCGTGCGCATCAACCGGTTGCGCAGGGCCGTCTTGGTGGCCGCGCCGAGCGCGAGCGAGACGGAGGCCGGAGCCAGTGGATCGATGCCGCGCTGCTTGGCCCAGGCGGCCGTGAAGGCGACGGCCCGCTGGGTGCCGGTGCCCTGGACGCGTACGCCGTAGACCTCGTGCAGCTCGGCCAGCAGCTTGACCTCGATGGCGGCGACGACCATGGTCTCGGCCACGAGCTGCGCCGGAGCGGAGAGGAGGAGGGGTGGTGCGGCGAACTCGGCCGCCGCGAGCGCTCCGCCGATGGCGCCTACCGTCATCGTGGCCTTCTGAGCGGTGCGCACCAGATCGTCGGCGAGCTCCTCGCCGGTCAGGCCGTGATGATGCTCGGAGAGCGTGTGCAGATCCCTGATCGGGATGCGCGGCACGATGTTGAGGAAGACGTCAGCCAGCCAGCGGCCCCGGCCCGCGCCGGTCGCGCGTGCCCTCTTCGCCCCTGCGGCCAGGGATTGGGCTAGTCGGCCGAGCAGCTTGCGCCGCTCGGCCGGCTCCAGGTCACCAGGCGCGGTGAGCCTGCCGACGAGCTCGCCGACCTCCTTGTCGGGGTCGGCGATCTCACTGCCCGGTTGGTGGTCCTTCTCCGGTACGGCCACGCGATGCCTCCTCTGTTAGGCGGCGCACTCCCTGCAGACCTGCTGGCCGTTCCTCTCAGAGGCCAGCTGGCTGCGGTGGTGCACCAGGAAGCAGCGTGAACAGGTGAACTCGTCCGCCTGACGAGGGATCACCCGCAGGGACAGCTCCTCGTTCGACAGGTCGGCACCGGGAAGCTCGAGCGACTCCGCCAGATCGGTCTCGTCGATGTCGATGCTGCCGGACGACTTGTCAGTGCGCCGCGCCTGGAGTTCCTGGAGGCTGTCCTCCCCCAGGTCGTCGTCTGTCTTGCGCGGGCTGTCGTAGTCGGTAGCCATTGTGCTTACTCCATCCCCCTCATCTATATGTCTTCGCGCTCATCGCGCGTCTTCTAACGTCCGGGAGGCCCATCTTGTGCCCGTTCCGCCGGGGAGATTTCCCATCGGTACCCCGCAGGAACGCGCCACGAACCTCCCAACACGTCAGGGCCTGCTGCCGTTGGCAATGGTTAGCCAAATATGGCGAAACCCACAGCCTTGGCGTCATGCACCACCGTGTTCGACGGCACATCCAACCACATGTACGGCGAGAACGAGACGCCCCCACCACATCAACACGCGGACGGACGCGCATGAGCAACATCGCGGGTCAGCGTCTCGGGAGACGAATGGTCACGACAAGTCCTCCACCATCACGCGGCACGGCGGCCACATTTCCGCCGTGCGCCTGTACCACCGCACGGACGATGGACAGCCCGAGCCCCGCTCCCTTGGCCGATTCCACGCGGTCCGCGTGGAGCCTCCTGAACGGCTCGAACAGGCTGTTCACCTCGTACGCCGGGACGTGCTGCCCCGTGTTGGCCACCTGAACAACCAGGGCACCGTCCACCATTCCCGTTCGGATCCATACTTTTCCGTTTTCGGGAATGTTGTACTTGACCGCGTTCTCCAACAGGTTGCTCACGGAGCGCTCCAGCAGCACCGGATCGCCTACGGTAGGCGCGCTGACCAGTTCGGTCGTTACGGTTACCCCGTGCTCCTCGGCGAACGGCGTGACCTGTTCCACGGCCGTCTGAGCGACTTCCTGAACGTCCAGCGGTTTGCGCACCGCGAGTTCGCGCTCGCTCCTGGCGAGCAGCAGCAGCCCCTCGATGAGCTTCTCGTTACGCGCGTTGACTTCGAGGAGGGTACGGCCGAGCGCTTTGAGATCCTCCGACGCCTCGGGATCGGACAGGGCGATCTCCAGGACCGTCCGGTTAATCGTGAGAGGAGTCCGCAATTCGTGCGAGGCGTTGGCCACGAATCGGCGCTGGGTGTCGAAGGCGACGTTGAGGCGGGTGAGCATGGCGTCGAAGGTGTCGGCCAGCTCCTTCAGCTCGTCGTTGGGGCCTTCGAGTGCGATGCGCTGGTGGGCCAGCGTGCTCTCCGAGAGCTTGCGGGCCGTGCCGGTCATCTGCGTGACGGGCTTGAGCGCGCGGTCGGCCACGAAATAACCGATGATGATCGCCAGGATGCCCACCCCGAGCAGCACGAGGAAGGAGCTGCCGAACAGCGCGTCCCTCGCGTTGGCGATCGCCTGCTGCTGGAACTGCCGCCACGACGTCTGGAGCTGGGCGTCCTGCACCGGGCCCAGCCCGAGGTCGATGGTGGGCCAGGCCTCACCGATCGCCCTGCCCACGATGGCGTAGATCGAATAGAGCAGCACGCTCGCCGCCACGAAGAACAGCAGGCCGTAGGTCAGGGTCAGCCGCCACCGGATGCTGACCTTCCCCGGCAGCGCCTTCATCCGCTCCATCGGCGTGCGCGTGAGCACCGGGTGCGACGGCGGGGGCGGTCCGTCCCAGGCGGGCGGCCCGGTGGGCGGCGGGGCCTCCTGCACGCGCGTCGCCTTCCGGGCGGAATGCGGGCTGATCATCGGATGCGTCGGCCCGGCCGCACGCTCCGGCCCGGCCGGAGTCCTCTCGTGTTCTGGCCTGTCGGTCACAATTTGTACCCAACCCCGGGCACAGTCTCGATCACCTGAGGCTCGCCCAGCTTCTTCCTCAGCGTCATCATGGTCACGCGGACCACGTTGGTGAACGGGTCGATGTTCTCGTCCCAGGCCTTGTCCAGCAGGTCCTCCTGGCTGACCACGGCGCCTTCGGCCCGCATCAGCTCCTCCAGGACCGCGAACTCCTTCTTGGTCAGCACGACCTCCTTGCCGTCGCGCTCCACCAGCCGCTTGCCCGGGTCGAGCCGGATCCCGGCCCGCTCCAGCACGGGCGGCAGCGCGGGGGCGGAGCGGCGGCCGAGCGCGCGCACCCTGGCGACCAGCTCGATGAACACGAACGGCTTGGCCAGGTAGTCGTCGGCCCCCAGACCGAGCCCCTCCACCTTGTCGTCCACGTCGCCGGAGGCGGTCAGCATCAGGATCCGCGAGGCGGTCCGCTGCTCCACGAGCCGCCGGCACACCTCGTCGCCGTGCACGACCGGCAGGTCACGGTCCAGCACGATCACGTCGTAGTCGATGTAGGAGGTCCGCTCGAGAGCGCCGCCGCCGTCGTAGGCGACGTCGACCGCCATGGCCTCGCGGCGCAGCCCGGTCGCGATCGCGTCGGCGAGCACCCGCTCATCCTCTACCACCAGCACTCGCACGCCTGGAACACCTCTCTCCTATTCTGGGCACTCATTCTGCCCACAGCCTCGATAAGCGCACGGTAAGGCATGTCAAGGCGTGGGTGACCCACCGGTGAGGGGAAGCATCCGGAAATTCATGTTTCGGAGGGCGACAAGCCGGGGTATGCCTGCGAGACACCCATCGCCCGGACATGAACCGGCAATGGGCAGACTTCGCCCCACACGGTTCGAACCCCCAGAGAGTAGGTGAGATGGGCGAGTTCACGACCACGATCGAACACCGCCTCGACCAGGCTTATAAGGGCCTTCGGGAGGCCCGTAGCGTCGGCGACGACTACCTCGCCGACACCCTCACCGCCGAGATCGAGGACCTGCGCAGGCTGGCAGACGATCACGGCATCCCGTTGCCCCGCTAGCTCACGGAAACGGCCGGAGCCCCCTGGCTCCGGCCGTTCCCCTCCAACCCCACCGGCTCAGGGCGCCCGATCGGCGTCCAGCGCGACCAGCAGGTCGTGCAGCTCCTCGAACAGCCCCGGCGCGGCGCACAGCGCGAACTCCGGGCTGACCGGCCGGCCGCGCAGTCCGCCCAGCGTGGCGCCCGACTCCGTCGCCACCAGCCCCGCGGCGGCGAAGTCCCACTGGTTGACGCCCCGCTCGTAGTAGGCGTCCACGCGGCCCGCCGCCAGCGAGCACATGTCGATGGCGCACGAGCCGCCGCGCCTGATGTCGCGCACGCGCGGCAGCACCTCGGCCACCACCTGGCCCTGGACGACGCGCCTGGCCGCCGAGTAGCCGAACCCGGTGGCGACCAGGGCCTGCGCGAGCGGCACTCCCGTGTTGCAGCGCAGCCGCTCGCCGCCCAGCCAGGCGCCTCCGCCGAGCGAGGCGGTGTAGACCTCGCCGCGGGCCGGTACATTGACCACCCCGGCCACGGCCCGGCCGCCGACCTCGACGGCTATCGACACCGCCCAGTCCGGCAGGCCGTACAGGAAGTTGACGGTGCCGTCGATCGGGTCGACGACCCAGCGCACGTCGGACTCGCCGGGCTCCTCGCCGCCCTCCTCGCCGAGTATGCGGTCATCGGGCCTGGCGGCCAGGATGCGCTCGCGGATGAGCTCCTCCGACGCCTTGTCCAGCGTCGTGACGACGTCGGTGGGGCTGGACTTGGTCTCGACCTCCTCGGACATCGTGGGCCGCTTGGCGAGGATCATGTCCCCCGCCTCGCGGGCGATGTCCTCGGCCAGCCGCAGGAAATCCGTCATCACGCCACCGAGTCCGGGCGCTTCCACTCCTGGCCGAGCACGTGCTGGGCGAGGAAGGCGAGCACCGTCTCGTACCAGGCGACGGCGTTGCCGGGCTTGAGAATCCAGTGGTTCTCGTCCGGGAAGTACAGGAACTTCGACTCCACCTCGCTGCGGCGCAGGTCCCACCACAGGCGCAGGCCCTCGCCGATCGGCACGCGGTAGTCCTTGTCACCGTGGATGACGAGGATCGGCGTGGTGATCTCGGTGAGCGAGCGGTGCGGCGACAGCAGGTCGTAGCGCTCGGAGCCGGGCTCGCCGAACTCGCGCTGCCAGTACATGGAGGCGTCGGTGGTGCCGGCGAACTGGTCGAGGTTCCACAGCGAGGCGTGGGTGACGATGGCCTTGTAGCGGTCGCTGTGGCCGGCCAGCCAGTTGGCCATGTAGCCGCCGTACGAGCCGCCCATCGCGCCGATGCGCTCGGCGTCGATGTCGTCCCTGGCCAGCGCCACGTCCACGATCGCGTCGAGGTCGGCCTGGGTGCGCGGGCCCCAGTTGCCCCAGCCGCGGTCGATCATCTCCTGGCCGTAGCCGGTGGACAGGCACGGGTCGGGCATCAGGACGGCGTACCCGTGCTGGGCCATGATCCACGACTGCCAGCGCCACTGCCAGTCGTTCCACGAGGCGACGGGCCCGCCGTGGATCCACAGCAGGAACGGCGCGGGGTTCTCGGCCGATGCGCCCTCGGGCAGCACGAGCCAGCCGCGGATCGTGGTGCCGTCGTCGGCGGTGGCGGAGATCTCGGTCAGCGTGCCGGGCACCTCGGGGCGCGGCGCGGGCGAGGGCAGGTCGGTGATCTCGCCGGTGGCCGCGTCGATCCTGGCGGGGGCGGGCGCGAGGTCGACGCCGCTGCGCAGGGCGTAGACGAAACGGCCGTCGGCGGAGGGGTTCAGCCCGCTGTAGGCGGCGTCGTCCTGGGTGAGCCTGCTGTGCTCCCCGTCCAGGGGCACGCGGAAGACCGGGCGGCGGCCCTGGTGGTCGGCCACGAGGTAGACGGCCGAGGAGTCCGGGGCCCAGTCGACGCCCGCGGGGAACAGGTCGGGCGCGTACGCGCGGCCCTCGCCGGTGACCAGGTCGGCGATCCACAGCTCGCTGCGCGCCGAGACCTCCAGCCCGGTGAACCGCTCGCGGGAGCAGGCGATCTTCGTGCCGTCGGGAGAGACGGCCATCGGGCCGGTGAAGTCGTGGCGGTCCTCGGTGAGCAGCACCCGCCGCTCCCCGGTGGCGACGTCGATGGTGACCAGATCGGTACGCCACTCCCCCTTCGCCAGGTAGGTGCGCCAGGTGCTGATCACGGTGGTGCCGTCGGGGGTCAGCTCGAAGGCGCCCTCCCTCAGCGCGTCGCCCGCGTCGGGGGTCAGGTCGCGCACGTCCTCAAGGCGGTCGGCGCCCAGCCGGGCGGCGAACAGCCTCGGACGCCCCGGCCCGAGGTCGTGGTCCCAGTAACGGACCGGATAGCCCTCGTGCAGGATGGCGCTGATGCCCGCGTCCTTGCGCGCCTTGCGCTTCTCCTCGTCGGCGGACTCCTCGCCGTCGAGGACGTCGGAGGAGAACACGACGACGTCGCCGGCCGTGCGCACGGCGCCGACGCCGCCGGGGCGGGTGGCCACCTGACGGGCCTCGCCGCCCGCGCGGGGCAGCAGCCAGAGCGCCGGCACCTCGTCCGCGGAGTCCTTGACGGTGGGGTCGGGGCGGGCCGAGGTGAACAGCACATCGCCGCCGTCGGTGAAGACCGCGGAGGTCTCGCCCTTGGCCGAGCGCGTCAGCCGGTAGGGCTCGCCGTCGACCGGGATCGCCCAGAGCGCGGTGCCGAACGACTTGCCGTCGGGATTGAGGGACTGGACGGCCGAGATCAGCCTGGAGCCGTCAGGTGAGAGGCGTAGCGAGAGAACCCGGGGAATGGCCACATAGTCGCGTATGTCGTTGAATGCGCTCACTCAATCGAACCTACCGCGAGGGAGGGACCAGAGAGGGCCCGGCATAAGGTTGTCACGTGGGAATTTACGACGCCTTGCTGGTCCTGTCGTTCGGGGGTCCCGAAGGTCCCGACGACGTGCTGCCCTTCCTGGAAAACGTCGTACGCGGCCGCGGCGTGCCCCGCGAGCGGCTGCTAGAGGTGGCCGAGCACTACCAGGGGTTCGGCGGCGTCAGCCCGATCAACGCCCAGAACCGCGCACTGGTCGAGGCGCTGCGCCCGGTCGCCGGGGTGCCGGTCTATTGGGGCAACCGTAACTGGCACCCGTTCGGCGAGGACACCGTGCGGCAGATGAAGGCCGACGGCGTCCGGAAGGCGGCCGTCTTCGCCACGTCGGCGTTCGCCGGCTACTCCAGCTGCCGCCAGTACTACGAGGACATCCGCCGGATCTCCGTCGAAGGCGGCCCCGAGCTGGTCAAGATGCGGCACTTCGGCGACCACCCCGGGTTCGTGGCCGCGATGGCCGACCACACGCGGGCCGCGCTGGAGCGGCTCGGCCGCGACGACGCCAGGCTGGTGTTCACCGCCCACAGCATCCCCGTCTCCATGGCCGAGAGCGCCGGCCCGGCCGGCGGCCTGTACGAATCGCAGCTCCGCAGGAGCGCCGAGCTGGTCAGCCAGGCGCTCGGCCGCTCCGAGCCTTGGGACCTGGTCTGGCAGTCGCGCAGCGGGCCGCCGCAGGTGCCGTGGCTGGAGCCCGACGTCTGCGACTTCCTGCGCAAGACGGACGCGAGCTCCGTCGTGCTGGTGCCGATCGGGTTCGTCTCCGACCACATGGAGGTCGTCTACGACCTCGACACCGAGGCCAGGCAGGTGGCCGCCGAGCTGGGCCTGCCCATGGAGCGGGCGGCGACCGCGGGCACGCACCCGCGCTTCGTCCAGATGGTGCGCGAGCTGATGGACGAGCCCGAGCCCGTCCCCTGCGCGCTCACGTGCTGCCCGCCCCCCGTGCGGCCCGCGCGGGCCCAGGCGACTCAGGCTCCTCAGGCGCCTCAGGCGCCTCAGGCGTAGGTGCGGGCGTACGCCTCGGCGATGCCCATGACCTTGTTCACGTAGTCCCACGAGTGGTTGTAGAACCAGATCGCCTTGCGCAGCTTCTCGCCGCCCTTGCCCGCGCCGTTGGCGCACAGGTAGTTGGCCGCGCCGGGCACGGCGTCGTACGGGCTCCAGATGTCGCTCTTGCCGTCGCCGTCGCCGTCCACGCCGTAGTGCTTCCAGGTGGCGGGCATGAACTGCATCGGCCCCAGAGCGCCCGCGCTCGACGGGCCGTTGTTGCGCCCGTGCGAGCTCTCCACCTGGCCGATCGCCGCCAGCACCGTCCACGACAGCCCTGGGCAGCGGGTGGCTGAGGCCTTGTAGAGCTCCAGATAGCTGCCCGGCCGGCCCACGCTGACCGGCTGCGGCTGATCCTGCTGGGCCGACTTCCGCTGCCCGGCCTTCTGCTGGGCTTTCGCGGCGCGCTCGGCCGCGTCGAGCATGACGACCTGCGCGCCCTTGCCGAGCGCCTTGCGTACGGACGACTCGCTGATCTTGCCCGGCTTGCCGTGCAGCAGCACCGCCACCCCGGGCGCGAACCCGAGCGCCTTGCCCATGTCCGCGCTCACCAGCCCGTCCACGCCCTTGAGCCCGAGATCGGCCGAGGCCGCGACGCGCAGCCTGGGCCCGCCGTCCACCTGGTACATGGCGCCCAGGATCATGCCGAACTTCCGCATCGCGCTCGCGTCGGCCACCAGCTCGCCCCTGGCCAGCGCGCTCCAGACGGCGGGCTGGTCGGCGACGGGCTGCGGCGTCCAGGAGCGGAAGTCGGCCGGGTCGACGGCCAGCAGGTTCAGTGCGGTGCCCGACACCTTGACCGCGCCCGCGTCCACCACGATCACCTTCTGCACGTGCGCCAGCTCGCCGAGCGTGAACCTGGTCCGCTTCGGCACCGTGGCCGCGGCGATCGCCAGCACGCGCGGCGGGGTCGAGGTGATCCCCGGGCCGCCCTGACCGAAGTCCTTGACCGGCGCCGCCGTGGGCACCATCTGGTCGAGGCGGGGAGCGGGTTGTGTCTGCTGTGTCCTGGGCTGTCGCCGTACGGGCTCCTGCGCACTGGTGAGCACGTCATCGCCCAGAATCACCACGAGACCGCCGGCCGCGACGGTGACCGCGAGCACGGCGATGACCATGAGCATGACCGCACGAAGAGAGGGAAGACCGGACACTCGGGACACGTTAACCCACGCACCGCACAAATCACTTGCCATCCGGACAGTCGGTGCGCAAAGGTTAGCTGGCTCGTGTAAGGGGGAAATGACGTGGTCGGGCCTTACCGGGGGTTGTTCAACCGGCCCGGCGTCAAAGGGTTCGTGCTGGCCGGATTCGTCGGCCGGATGCCGATGTCCATGCTCGGCATCGGGGTCGTGCTGCTGATCTCCGCGCTCACGGAGTCGTACGCCATCGCCGGCGCGGTCGCCGCCGCCACCAACGTGGCCTTCGCCGTGGCCGCCCCGCTGTCCGGCCGGCTGGTGGACAAGTTCGGGCAAGGCCGGATCATCGCCCCGTTCGCCGTCGTCAACGGGCTGGCCATGGTCGCCCTCATGCTGTGCGCCGGGTTCGGGCTGCCCGACTGGACGCTCTACGCCTCCGGCCTGGTCATCGGGGCCACCTCGCTGTCCATCGGCTCGATGGTGCGGGCGCGCTGGTCGGTCATCCACGGCGGGTCCGACAAGCTGCACACCGCGTTCGCGTTCGAGTCCGTGGTGGACGAGGTCGTCTTCGTCACCGGGCCCGCGCTGGTCACGGTGCTCGCGACCGGCGTGAACCCGTACGCGGGGCTGGTCGTCGCCCTGATCTGCATGCTGCTCGGCTGCCTGGCGCTGGCGGCGCAGCGGCGCACCCAGCCGCCCGTCCAGCGGGTCGCCTCCGCGGGCGGCACGCCCATCCTGATCCCCGGCATCGCCCTGCTGGCGTGCGTCTACCTGGCGCTGGGCGCGGTGTTCGGCTCGGTGGACCTGGTCACGGTGGCCTACGCGGAGGAGCACGGGGTCAAGGCGGCCTCCGGGTTCCTGCTGGCCGCGTTCGCGGGCGGGTCGATGGTGTCGGGGCTGTGGTTCGGGTCGAGGCACTGGAGGATCTCGCTGCGCGGACGGTTCATGCGGGCGCTGGGCGTGTTCGTGGTGGGGCTGGTGCCGATCGCGTTCATCGACAACGTGTGGATCATGGCGGGGGCGCTGTTCCTGGCCGGGTTCGCGATCTCGCCGACGCTCATCACGGGCTTCTCGCTCACCGAGCGGCTGGTGCCGCCGTCCCTGCTCACCGAGGGCATGGCGTGGATCTCGACGTCGATCGGGTTCGGTGTGGCGATCGGCGCGTGGGCGGGCGGGCGGCTCACGGAGGCGTACGGAGCCTCGAACGCCTACACCTTCGCCCTGGGCGCCGCGATCGTCGCCGTGGTCGTGGGCATCGGAGGTTCGGGTTTGCTGAGACTTCCCGAGGCGTCTTCACCCGCCAAGAGCTGATCCGCTACGGTCGTGAGATCCCTCGCAACACCCATCACACCGGAAGCTCTACTTATGTCCCGACAAATCACTTCACTTCTAGCTATCGCGGCTGTTTGCGTCACTCTGGCCCCGGCGCCCGCGTTCGCCCAGGCTCCGAAGAAGGAGCCGGTCGACTGCGAGCAGGTCAAGTGCATCGCGCTGACATTCGACGACGGTCCGGGCCAGTATGCGGGCACCCTGCTCGACACGCTGAAGAAGTACGACGCGAAAGCGACGTTCTTCCTCGAGGGCCAGTACGTGAAGAGCCGCCCCGCCTACGTCAAGCGCATGGCCGCCGAGGGCCACGAGCTCGGCAACCACAGTTACAGCCATCCTGACTTCACCAAGAGTGAGGCCGGGACGATCAAGAGCGAGATCCAGAAGACCCAGGACGCGGTGAAGAAGGCGGCGGGCGTCGAGCCCAAGCTGCTGCGCCCGCCGTACGGGCTGGCCGACCTTCAGGTGTCCGACATCGCCGCCGAATACGGCATGCCGATGATCCTGTGGACCGCCGGCTCGCAGGACTGGAGCTCCAAGAACGTCGAGGCCATCAAGAAGAAGACCCTTGAGGTGGCCCAGCGCGACGGCATCATCCTGATGCACGACTGGGTCAAGCAGACCGTCGACGCGATGCCGGCGCTCATCAAGACCCTGCAGAACAAGGGTTATCACCTGGTGACCGTGTCGGACGTGGTCAAGCGGCAGAACCTCGAACCCGGCGACATCTTCCCCGTTCCCGAAGGCTGGGAGAAGTGAGTATCGTTCACGTTTAGCGGAACGAAGCTCTGGAGGGTGCTCGTGGTCTTCACCAACTGGGCGCAGAACCAGTCGGGCACCCCCGCCGAGGTGCGTACGCCGGCGTCCGTCGCGGACGTCGTACGCGCCGTGCTGGACGCCGCCGCCTCCGGGCGGCGGGTCCGGATGGTCGGCACGGGCCACTCCTTCACCGGGGTGGCCCTCACCGACGGGATCATGCTACGCCCGCACGGGCTGACCGGGGTCAGGTCGTGGGCGGGCGACCGCGTCACCGTGCTGGCCGGGACCCCGCTGCGGGTGCTGAACGAGCTGCTCGGCGAGCGCGGCCTGGCCCTGGCGAACATGGGCGACATCACCGAGCAGACCGTCGCCGGCGCGATCCAGACCGGCACGCACGGCACGGGACGCGACAGCGGCGGGCTCGCCGACCAGGTCGAGGAGCTGGAGCTGGTGCTCGCCGACGGCTCGGTGGCGACCGTGAGTCCGGGCGAGGACCTGTTCGACGCCGCCAGGGTGGGGCTGGGCGCGCTCGGCGTCCTGACGGCCGTGACCTTCCGGGTGGAGCCCGCGTTCCTGCTGCACAACCGGCGGCGCCGGCTGCCGCTCAGCGAGATCCTGGGCTCGCTCGACTCGCTGATCTCCGCCAACGAGCATCTCGACTTCTTCTGGCTGCCGCACACCGACGCGTGCCTGGTCAAGACCAACAACAGGAACCCCGGCCCGGCCCGGCCGCCCGGCGCGGTCAAGCACTGGATGGACAACGTGTTCCTGGAGAACACGGTCTTCGGCGCGGCCTGCGCCGTGGGCGCGGCGCTGCCCGGCCTGATCCCGCGGATCAACGCGGCCAGCGCGGCGGCGCTCGGGGACTCCGAGTCGGTCGACACGTCGTACAAGATCTTCACGGCTCGGCGCGACGTGCGCTTTCTGGAGATGGAGTACGCTGTGCCGCGCCATCGCCTGGCCCAGGCGCTGCGCGAGACCAGGGACCTGATCGAGCGGATGGATTGGAAGATCACTTTTCCCGTGGAGGTGCGGGTCACGCCGCCCAGCGAGGCGTGGCTGTCCACCGCGTACGGACGCCCGTCGGCGTACGTCGCCTGCCACATCTACCGCCCGACCCCGAACCCCGAATACTTCGAGGGTGTCGAGGAGATCATGACCCGGCTGGAGGGGCGGCCGCACTGGGGCAAGCTGCACACCAGGGACGCCTTCTACCTGAGCAAGGTCTATCCCCGCTTCGCGGACTTCACGGCGCTGCGCGACCGGCTCGACCCGCGGCGCCTGTTCACCAACGAGTACCTGGACCTCGTGCTCGGCTGACGGCCCCCGTCGACCGCCCGATGTCCTGCGTTAGGTAAAGAGCTGGCGCGCGTATCGGCGTGTGCGCGTGTCTTGCCACGCACGCCCACCGCGCGGGCGGCAACCTTGTAGCTCGTGCCCCGACGACTCGGCCTGCCCTCCGTTTACCTCGCCGCGGCCGTGGCCACGGCCGCCACGACCGCCGTCCCGCTCGCCATGACGCCCGCCTCAGGATTCGCCCTGGCCCCCGTCGCGTCCGAGCCCGGCCGCCCCTACATCGTCACCGCCCGTAACCGGGTGGCCGCCCGCGAGCTCGTCGGCGAGGTGCGCTGGCGGGTACGGCGCTTCTACACCGCGGCGCTGCCCGGGTTCGCCACCTTCCTCACCGCCGGCGAGCTGGCCGAGCTCCGCTCCGACCCGCGAGTGCGCGCCGTCGAGCCGGACCGCCAGATCCACCCCATGACCGCCGCCGCGCCCGGCCGCCGGCCGGCCATGCGGACCGGCGGCGCGGGCACGACCGTGTACGTCGTGGACAGCGGCGTCGACGTCGCTAGGCCCGAGTTCGGGGACCGGGCCTGGCATGCCTTCGACGCCACCGGCGGGACCGGCCGCGACTGCTCCGGCCACGGCACGCAGGTCGCCAGGACCATCGCGGGACGCTACTCGGGCGTCGCGCCCAAGGCCAGGATCGCCTCCGTGCGGGTGCTCGGTTGCGCGGGCCCCGGCACGCTGGCCGACGTGCTGGCCGGGCTCGACTGGATCCGCCGCCACGCGCGCGGCCCCGCGGTCGCCAGCCTCTCCTTCGACGGGGCGGACTCCCCCGCACTGAGCACGGCCGTACGGGCGCTGGCAGGCTCCGGTCTCTTCACCGTCGTAGCCGCCGATACCAGTACTTGCCGGGTCACACCGGGCGGCGCGGCCTACTCGGCGAACGCCCCGCACCTCGCCGGCGCCGCCGCCCGCTACCTGGAGCTCCATCCTGCCGTTCATCCATCCGTTCTCGCGTCTTGGCTGAAGTGCACGACAACACGGGGCGCGATTCGTCAGAATCCGTCTGGGGCCTCTAGCCTCCACATGCACAGCGGCGGGCAATAGCGGGATGGATCCCACAAATGTGACCGGCGTCACAACGCCCCGGGGCTATCCCAGGAAGGCGATGTTCGGACATGCCGGGTACGGTGCTGGCAGGCAACCGGCACACGCGAGAGACTCAAGGGTCCGGGGGAAGAATGGCGACGCTGACGAAGGGACTCGCATGCAGGAGCTCCGACTCGTCGCGGTGAGTGAGGACGGCACCTATCTCGTGCTGGCTACTGCCGGACGAGGTACGCGCTTCACGCTTCCCGTGGACGACCGGCTCCGTGCTGCCGTCCGCGGCAACTTCTCCCGTCTCGGCCAGTACGAGATCGAAGTGGAGAGCCCGTTGCGCCCCAAGGAGATCCAGGCACGCATCCGCGCCGGAGAGACGGCGGAGGAGATTGCCGCGACCGCCGGGATCCCGGTCGAGCGCGTCCGCTGGTTCGAGGGGCCGGTGCTGCAGGAGCGGGAGTATGTCGCTCAGCAGGCGCAACGCGTGGCCGTACGCATGCCGGGCGAGTCCGCGCCCGGCCCGACCCTCGGCGATCTCGTGGCGGAGCGGCTGACCAGGCGCGGCGTGCCGACCGACGAGATCGACTGGGACTCCGCCAAGCGCGACGACGGCCTGTGGCGGGTCAAGCTCGGCTACGTCTGGAACGGTCACACGCGCCACGCCGAGTGGCTCTTCGACCCGCGCAAGCGCCATGTGACGCCCCACGACGACGAGGCCCTGCGCCTGTCCGCCGCCGACTTCGACCCTGAGCCGGCCGTGGTCGAGGACACGACGGTGACGCCGTTCGCGCCCCGCATGGCCAAGCTGCAGCCGGTGCCGCCGCTCGCCTCGGACGCGGTGGCGTTCCCCTCGGTGGTGCGCCGCGAGCCCGAGGAGCCCGCGGTGGGCTACACGCCGCCGGTCAGGGGCTCTGAGACGGCCTACACCCGCGCGCCCGAGTCGTCGCCCCGCGAGACCCCGTTCGACCGCGGAGCCCGCGACCAGGAGCCGTCCTACGGCGCGCCTGGCACGTCCGCGGCTGCCGGACCCGGCACGTCCGGACCCGGCACGTCCGAGCCCGGTGCCCGTCCCGACTCGCCGTCCCGCGAGCCTTACCGCCAGGACTCACCATCTCGCGAGCCCTACCGCCAGGACTCGCCCTCCCGCGAGCACTTCCGGCCTGAGCCGCCTGCCCGCGAGGCCGGCCATGCCCGCCCCGGCGACACCTCGTCCCGCCGCAGCACCGCTTCGACGTGGCTGCCCGACTTCGGTACCGGGCGTCAGGGGGAGCGCGACAGCGACTCCATCTACGCTCCGGCGACCCCGCCGGCCGCCCACCCGGACGCC
>NZ_VCKX01000102.1 GCF_005889725.1 Nonomuraea zeae | reverse complement strand
CGCCCAGCCCACCCCCACCGACGGCCTGCGGGCCTACATCGAGAGCAACCTCGACTTCATGCGCGTCCACCGCAAGCCGCTCATCGCCCTCATCGAGATCATCGCGCACACCCCGGGCGAGGGCGGCGGCCCGAATCCGTACGCGGAGCAGGCCGAGGTGGCGATCACGGACCTCGAGAAGCTGCTGGAGTGGGGCCAGCAGTCCGGCGAGTTCCGCGACTTCGACAAGCGGAGCATGGCCGTGAGCATCCGGGGCGCGATCGACGCGGTGCCAGGACGCCTCATCCACGAGCCCGACTGCGACCTCGAACTGCTCACCCGTGAGCTGATAACGACCTTCACGATCGCCACCAGGAGCCAGCGATGACCGCCATGACAGATATGACCGCGGCCTTAGAGATCAGGGGCCTGTCGAAGACCTTCGGCGAGAACATCGCCGTCGACCACGTGGACCTCACCGTGCCCCGGGGTTCCTTCTACGGCCTCGTCGGCCAGAACGGCGCGGGCAAGACGACCACGCTGTCCATGGCGGTCGGCCTGCTCAGGCCCGACTCGGGCACCGCGCGCATCTTCGGCGCGGACGTCTGGTCCGCCCCCGCCGAGGCGAAGCAGCTGGTCGGCGTGCTGCCCGACGGGCTGGCGATGCCCGAGCGGCTCACCGGCCGGGAGGTGCTCACCTATCTTGGCCTGCTCAGAGGGCTGAGCAAGGAGGTGGTGGCCGAGCGGGCCGAAGAGCTGCTGTCGGTGCTGGAGCTGGACGGGGCCGAGAAGACCCTGGTGATCGAATACTCGACCGGCATGCGCAAGAAGATCGGCCTGGCCACGGCGCTGCTGCACGCGCCGAAGCTGCTGGTGCTGGACGAGCCGTTCGAGGCGGTGGACCCGGTGTCGGCGGCGACGATCAAGATGATCCTGCGCGGCTTCGTGGCGGGCGGCGGCTCGATCGTGCTGTCCAGCCACGTGATGGCGCTGGTGGAGCAGCTCTGCGACCACGTCGGAGTGATCGACAAGGGTCGGGTGGCGGCGGCGGGCCCGCTGAACGAGGTACGGGGTACGGCGACGCTGGAGGACCGGTTCGTGGAGCTGGTCGGCGCGGGCACCACCGGCACCAGGGGGCTGTCATGGCTGTAGCGCTCACCCTGGTCAGGATGAAGGTCGCGATCCTGCGCCACTCCACCAAGGGCCAGCGCGGCAGCACGATGGCCACGGGCGGCACGCTCGGGCTCGTGCTCGCGGCGGGCACGATCTACCTGGCCATCCAGCCGGGCGACTGGCTGGCCGCCGCGTACGCGGTGTGGATGCTCGGCTGGATCATCGGCCCCGTCTTCTCCGGCGGCGGCGACGAGACGCTGCGCCCGGAGTTCTTCTCGCTGGTGGGGCTGCCGCCGCAGCGGCTGGCGGCGGGGTTGCTGGTGTCGGCGTTCGTGGGCGTGGCGCCGGTGATCAGCTTGATCGCGCTGTCGGGGCTCGTCGTCGCGGGCGCGCGGGAGAGCGCCGTGGCCGCCCTCGTGGCGGTGCCCGCGATGGTGTTGCAGCTGGCCGTGTTCGTGCTGCTGTCGAAGGTGGCCGTGGCGGTGCTGGGCATCGCGCTGCGCTCGCGCGTCGGGGCGGTCGGCGCGGGGCTGATCAACGGCGTGGTGCTGGCCTTCCTGGGGCAGGCGTGGGTGTTCGCCGTGGCGTTCGGGCAGGGCGGGCAGATCCCCGGGTTCGTACGGTACCTGCCGTCCGGATGGGGACTGCTGGCCGTACAGGGTGACTACCTGGCGCTGGCCGCGATGGCGGTGCTGATCGCGCTGCTGCTGGCGGCATGGGCGGCGCTGCTGACCCGGCGGGCCGGCGCGAACCGGACCTCGGCGCGCGGCCGCAGGCCGATGCGGGCCGCCACGTCCCAGGACGCGGTGGTGGCCAAGGAGCTGCGCACCTGGTCGCGTGACCTCGTGCGCAACCACCAGCTCACGTTCGCGCTGGCCTACGGAGTGTTCTTCGCGGGCGCGCCGCTCGTGCTCGGGTGGACGGGCATGCTGCCGTGGGCGGCGCCGATCTTCATCGTGATGGCGGCGTCGATGACCTCGAACATCTACGGCACCGACGGCACCGCCCTCTGGCTGTCGCTGATGACGCCGGGCGCGTCGGACGTGCGCGGCAGGCAGCGGGCGTGGCTGGTGGCGGTGGCGCCGGTCGCGCTGGTGCTGGCGGTCGCGTTCACCTCGATCACCGGCGGGCCGTGGGCGCTGATCCTGGCGATCACGGCCGCGCTGCTCGGCGGCGGGGCCGGGATGGTGCCGCTCCTGTCCGTGTACGCGCTGGTCCCCGGCACCGATCCGCAGCGCAGGGCCGGCAACCCCCTGCGGACGAGCGAGGACGACGGCGCGCTGACCGGCCTGGCGTACCTGATGATGGCGCTCGTGGCGGTGACCGCGGTGCCCGCCGGCGCGGTGGCGGCGCTGTACGGCTGGTGGGGCGTGGCGGCCGGGATCGCGACCGGCGCCCTGTGCTACTGGGGGCTGGGCCGGCTGGCTCAGCGCCGCCTGGCCGCCCAGGGGCCCGAGCTGCTGCACATGATGCGTACGGGACGCCGGCCGGAAGGCGGCCCCGGCACGGCCTTCAAGCTGCCCGACATGCCCAAGGCGCAGCGGACGATCGTGATGATCTGCTGGTCGCTCGGGGCGATCCCGCTGATCCCGCAGGGCGTCGTGGCCGGTGTCTTCATCTCCAACGGGCAGCTCAGGCACAGCTGGTTCCTGGCCACGTACATGACGCCCGGGCTGCGCTGGCCGGTCGTCGCGCTCATGGTCGCGATCGGGCTGACCATGTACGGCCTCGGCCTGTGGATCCCCCACCGGGCCAAGAAGCGGGCCGCGGGCTGAGCGCTCCACGGGGACTGCCCGGGACAGGCCCCCGAGCATCCTGTATACGATAAGTCCCCATATGACTGATCTGACGCTGGGCGCGGCCCACCGGACCTTGCGCGACGAGGTCACCAAAGAGCTGCGCCGCCGCATACTCTCCGGCGAGCTGGCCCAGGGCGAGCGGCTGGTCGAGGACCGGCTGGCCGCCTCGCTCGGCGTCTCGCGCAACCCCGTCCGCGAGTCCATCAGGGTGCTCGCGGCCGAGGGGTTCATCCAGGTGGTCCCGCGCCTAGGCGCCACCGTGGCCCGGCTGTCCGCCGAGGAGGGCGAGGAGCTCTTCGACGTGCGGATGGCGATCGAGGGGCTGGCGGCCCGGCTGGCCGCGCGCAAGCACTCCCCCGCCGCGGTCGAGCGGCTGCGCCGGCTGCTCGACCAGGCCAGGGAGGCCGTGGACGCCGGGCGGCTGGCCGAGGTGGCCGACCTCAACACGGCCTTCCACCTGGCCGTGGGCGAGGCCACGGGCAACGCCTACCTCGCGCTGATGATGAAGCCGATGCTCCAGCGGGCGCAGTGGATCTTCAGCCAGACGGCCGCCGCACGCGGTCCGCACTCGTGGCAGGAGCACCTGAGCCTGTGCGAGGCCATCGCGGCAGGCGACGAGGACGAAGCCCAGGCCAGAGCCGTCGCGCACGTGGCCGCGGCCCGGCGATCCTTCCTGGCGGCAGCGGGCCGTAGGACAAAACACCCAAACAATTAGGGAACACTCAGGTAACGACATACAGTTACGAAACACCACTGAAATGTGGAATCTTGTATACAGTCTCCTAAACGTTTCAACGGAGGCCCCATGCGACCGTCCCCCAGGTTCGTCGCGGCGCTCGTCACCCTCCCCCTCGCCCTGGCGGCTTGTGGTGGCGGCGGTACGAGCAGCACGCCCGCGGCACCTAGTTCCATAGCCAGCGCCTCGGCCGACAACCGGCCGGTCAAGGCCGGTGGCACGCTCAACATCGCGCTCAACGCCGACCCCGACGCGCTGGACCCGAGCATCTCGACCACGCTCGTGGGCCGCGAGGTGTTCGCGAACATGTGCGAGAAGCTCTACGACATCGACAACACCTCCACGCTGGTCCCGCAGCTCGCCTCGGCCATGCCCGAGCTGTCCGGCGACGGCAAGGAAGTGACGATCAAGCTCCGCGAGGGCGTCAAGTTCAACGACGGCACGGCGCTCGACGCCGAGGCGGTCAAGAAGTCGCTCGACCGGCACCGCACGTGGGAGAAGTCCGCGCGCCAGGCCGACCTGGCCGTGGTGTCCAAGGTCACGGTGGTCGACCCCACGACCGTGAAGCTGACGCTGACGCAGGCGTTCACGCCGCTGACCGCCCAGCTCGCCGACCGAGCCGGGATGATCATGTCGCCGAAGGCGCTGGACTCCGAAGGCGACAACTTCGGCGCCAGCCCGGTGTGCGCCGGACCGTTCAAGTTCGCGAGCCGTACGTCCGGCAGCCAGATCACGCTGGAGAAGTCGGCCGACTACTACGACGCGGCCAAGGTCAAGCTCGACAAGCTCGTATACAAAATCATCGTCGACCCCAACGTGCGGGCCGCGAACCTGAAGTCCGGCGACGTGCAGGTGGCCGACCAGCTCGCCACCAACACGGTCAAGGGCGTCCAGGACGACCCGAACCTCGCCGTCGTGTCCGGCGGCGGCCTCGGCTACTACGGCTTCCAGATCAACATCGGCAACGTCAGCGGCTCCACGGAGAAGCCGGGCGCGGTGGACACGGCGCTGGGCAAGAGCCCGCAGCTCCGTGAGGCGTTCGAGCTGTCGCTCGACCGCGACGCGATCAACAAGACCGTATACAACGGCCTGCACGCGGTCGACTGCTACCCGGTGCCGCTGGACAGCCCGTACCGGGCGAAGGACCTGACGTGCGCCAAGCGTGACCTCGCCAAGGCCAAGCAGCTCGTGCAGGCCTCCGGCGTGCAGACGCCGATCGCGGTCACGATGGCCACCCCGAATGACGCCGTCAACCAGCGCCTGGCGCAGGTCATCCAGTCGATGGCCAAGGAGGCGGGCTTCAACGTGACCGTGCAGACGGCCGAGTTCGTCAGCGTCCTGGAGCAGGGCAAGGCCGGCAAGTTCGACGTCCTGCTGAGCGGCTGGTCGGGCCGGGTGGACCCGGACGGCAACCTCACGAACCTGGTCACCACCCAGGGCAGCAACAACTACGCCGGCATGTCCGACCCCGGCATCGACGACCCGATCAAGCAGGCCGCCGCCGAGACGGACCCGGCCAAGCGCGCCGAGCTGTACGCCGGCGCCATGAAGAAGGCCGCCGAGCTCCGGGGCGTCGTGTACCTGTACCACAACAAGTACTACCTCGGCACGCACAAGACCGTCGCCGGCATCCAGTACTTCGAGGACGGGCTGCCGCGCTACGTCACCGCCGGGTTCGCCGCGTAATGCTGTGGTTCATCCTCCGGCGTTGCGGGTCGGCCGTTCTCGTGCTTTTCCTGTCCAGCGTCCTGATCTTCTTGGGGATCAGGGCGCTGCCCGGTGACCCGGCCACGGTCATGGCCGGCCAGGAGGCCTCGCCCGCCGCGGTCGAGGCCATCAGGAAAGAGTTCGGCCTCGACAAGCCGCTGCCCGCGCAGTACGTGGACTACCTCGGCCAGACCCTGACCGGGAACTTCGGCCGCTCGACGCAGGACCAGATCCCCGTGGCCGAGATCCTCGCCGAACGGCTCCCGGTGACGCTGGAGCTGTCCGCGCTGGCCATGCTGGTCGCGATCGTCATCGGCGTGGGCGCCGGCATCGTGGCGGCCGTCCGGCGCGGGAAGTTCGCCGACTACGTGGCCACCGGGTTCGGCCTGGCCGGGCTGTCGGTGCCGCACTTCTGGCTGGGCCTGCTCGGCATCCTGCTGTTCGCGGTCACCTGGCGGGTGCTGCCCGCCTCCGGGTACGTCCCCTTCACCGAGAGCCCCGGCCAGAACCTCCAGCGCATGATCCTGCCGGCCATCGTGCTCGGCATGGGCTTCGCGGCGATCCTGATGCGGCAGACCCGCTCGGCCATGCTGGGCGCGCTGTCGGCCGACTACGTCAGGACCGCCAGGTCCAAGGGCCTGTCCGAGACCAAGGTGGTGGGCGCGCACGCGCTGCGCAACAGCCTGACGACCGTGGTGACGGTGCTCGGCCTCCAGCTCGGCGCGCTGATCAGCGGCGCCGTGGTGACCGAGCAGATCTTCGTGATCCCCGGCTTCGGCAAGCTCACCGTGGACGCGGTCCTGACCAGGAACTATCCCGTCATCCAGGCGGTCGTCCTCGTCACGGTCATCGGATACGTGCTGGTCAACCTGCTGGTCGACATCGCCTACGCCTTCCTGAACCCGCGAATCCGGCTTTCGGGAGGCGGCCATGACTGAGGTAATGAGACGTACCAGAATGTGGCGGCGCTTCCGGCGGCGGCCGATGGCGATGGCCGGCCTCGTGCTGGTGGTCGCGTTCGTGCTGCTGGCGCTGGCCGGGCCGCTCGTGACGGGCGACCCGGCGGCGCAGGACTACATGGCCACGCTCGCTCCCCCGTCGGGCGCGCACCCCATGGGCACCGACGACCTGGGCAGGGACGCCCTGGCCAGGATCGCGCACGGCGCCCAGGTCTCGCTCCAGGCGGGCGTGCTGTCCACGCTGCTGGCGATGGTCATCGGCATCCCGATCGGCCTGGTCGCCGGCTTCTACCGGCGCTGGCTGGACCCGATCGTGATGCGGCTGGTGGACGTGACGCTGGCCTTCCCGTTCCTGGTGTTCGCGGTGGGCCTGGCGGCGATCATCGGACCCTCGCTCAAGGGCGTCGTGCTGGCGCTGGGCTTCTCCCAGCTCCCCGCCATCATCCGGATCACCCGGGGCGAGGTGCTGGCGGTCAGGGAGATGGACTACGTGGCCGCGGCCATCGCCGACGGCGCGGGCGACGGGCACATCATCTTCCGGTACGTGCTGCCGAACTGCCTCAGCCCGCTCATCGTGCAGGCCACGGTCGCGATCCCGGCGGCCATCATCGGCGAGTCCACGCTGTCGTTCCTGGGTCTCGGCGTGCAGCCGCCCACCCCGTCATGGGGTGTGATGCTGACGACCGCGCAGCAGTACCTGAGCGACGCGCCCTGGCTGGCCATCTGGCCCGGCCTGATGATCGCGCTGGCCACGCTGGGCTTCAACCTGCTCGGCGACGGGCTGCGTGACGTACTGGATCCGAGGAGCGCGCGATGAGCCTGCTGGAGATCACCGATCTGCGCGTCGGTTTCAAGACCGAGGACGGCCTCGTCCAGGCGGTCAGGGACATCTCGCTCACCCTGGACGAGGGCGAGATCCTCGCGCTGTGCGGGGAGTCCGGCTGCGGCAAGTCGGTCACCGCGATGTCGGTGCCCAGGCTGCTGCCGCCCGGCACCACGCAGCTGTCCGGCTCGATCAAGCTGGACGGCCGCGAGCTCACCACGCTGCCCGAGCAGGAGATGCGGAAGGTGCGCGGCAAGACGGTCTCGGTCGTCTTCCAGGAGCCGATGACCTCGCTGAACCCGTCGTTCACCGTCGGGTACCAGATCGCCGAGGTGCTGCGCAGGCACGAGCGCCTGTCCCGCCAGGCGGCCGCCAAGCGGGCCGTCGAGCTGCTGGAGCTGGTCGGCATCCCGGCGCCGGCCCGCCGCATGAAGGAGTACCCGCACCAGCTCTCGGGCGGCATGCGGCAGCGCGTGATGATCGCGATCGCGGTGGCCTGCTCGCCCCGGGTGCTCATCGCCGACGAGCCCACCACGGCGCTCGACGTGACGATCCAGGCGGGCGTGCTGGACGTGTTCCGCGACCTGCGCGACCGGCTCGGCACCGCGGTCATCCTGATCACGCACGACCTGGGCGTGGTGGCCGACATCGCCGACCGCGCCGTGGTCATGTACGCCGGCCGCGCCGTCGAGCAGGCCCCGGTGGCCGAGCTGTTCGCCAACCCGCGCCACCCGTACACGCTGGGCCTGATGAAGGCCCTGCCCTCGGCCGCCGTGAACGGCCGCCTGGCCGAGATCCCCGGCATGGTGCCCTCACCGCTGTCGGACCCGGACGAGTGCGCCTTCCAGGACCGCTGCCCGCACGCCCAGGCGGACTGCCGGCTGTCCAGGCCCAAGCTCGAACGCCAGGCCGCGGACCACCTGGCGGCCTGCTTCCACCCTGGAGGTCAGTCGTGATCCTGCGGATCGACAACCTGGTCAAGCACTACGGCCCGGTACGCGCCGTGGACGGCCTGTCGCTGGAGATCGGCCAGGGCGAGGTGCTCGGCCTGGTCGGCGAGTCGGGCAGCGGCAAGTCCACCGTCGGCAAGTGCGTGCTGCGCCTGACCGAGCCCACCTCGGGCGCGATCGAGCTGGGCGGCAAGGACATCACCCACCTGTCGCGCCGGGCCATGCGCCCGCTGCGCAGGGACGTCCACATGGTCTTCCAGGACCCCTACTCCTCGCTCAACCCGCGCTTCACGATCGAGCAGATCGTGGGCGAGCCGCTGCTGCGGCACAAGGTCAGCGACCGGCGCGAGACGGCGCGGCGGGTGGCCGCCATGCTGGAGAAGGTCGGGCTGCGCCAGGAGATGGGCAAGCGTTACCCGCACGAGCTGTCCGGCGGGCAGCGGCAGCGGGTGGGGCTGGCCAGGGCGCTGATCCTGGAGCCCAAGCTGGTCGTGGCCGACGAGCCGGTGTCGGCGCTCGACGTGTCCGTGCAGGCGTCGGTGCTCAACCTGATCACCGACCTGCAGCGGGACATGGGCTTCTCGTGCCTGTTCATCACGCACGACCTGTCCGTCGTGGAGTTCCTGGCCGACCGGATCGCCGTCATGTACCTCGGCCGGATCGTGGAGTCGGGTCCGACGGCCGAGATCTTCGCCGGGCCGCGGCACCCGTACACGCAGGCCCTGCTGTCGGCGGCCCCGGTGGCCGATCCGGTCAGGCAGCGCGAGCGGCGCAGGATCGTGCTCGGCGGTGACGTGCCGAGCCCGGTCGATCCGCCTGCCGGGTGCCGCTTCCACACGCGCTGCCCGCTGGCGTACGACGCCTGCCGGACCGACGAGCCCTCTTTGCACGATCCACGTGGCGGCGGCCATCCGGCCGCCTGCCACCTGGTAACGGCGGACCGCGTCCCCGACGCGGCCGCACATTGATCGAAGGAGAGATTTTGTTCACCACCAGGCCCGAGCTGACGGGCGACTTCGGCATGGTCGCCAGCACGCACTGGCTGGCCTCGGCCACCGGGATGGGCGTACTCGAACGCGGCGGCAACGCCTTCGATGCGGCGGTGGCCGCCGGGTTCGTGTTGCAGATCGCCGAGCCGCATCTGAACGGCCCCGGCGGCGAGGTGCCGATCCTGCTGTGGAGCGAGGCCGACCAGAAGGTGTCGGTGGTGTGCGGTCAGGGTGTGGCCCCGGCGGCGGCCACCATCGAGCGCTACACCGAGCTCGGCCTTGACGTCGTGCCCGGCACCGGGCTGCTCGCGGCGACCGTGCCGGGCGCGTTCGGCGGGTGGATGCTCATGCTGGAGCGCTGGGGCACCTGGTCGCTGGCCGACGTGCTCGCGCCCGCGATCCACTACGCCGAGCACGGGGTGCCCGTGCTGGACCGGATCGCGGCCACGATCGAGTCGGTCGAAGGATTGTTCAACGATGACTGGCCCACGTCGGCGGCGACGTGGCTGCCTGGTGGGAACGTTCCCGCGCCCGGATCGAAGCTGGCCAACCCGGTGCTGGCCGCCACCTACCGGCGGCTGGTCGCGGAGGCCACCGCGGCTTCGAGCACGCGCGAAGGCCAGCTCGAAGCCGCCCGCAAGGCGTGGTACGAGGGCTTCGTCGCGCAGGCCGTGGCCGAGTTCAGTGCCAAGACGGCCTGGCGTGACAGCTCCGGCGAGGTGCACGGCGGCCTGCTGACCGGCGACGACCTGGCCGGCTGGTCGGCCACCGTCGAGGAGCCCCTGACCTACGACTACCACGGGCACACCGTGTGCAAGACGGGCGCGTGGGGCCAGGGTCCGGTGTTCCTGCAGCAGCTCGCGTTGCTGTCCGGCTTCGACCTGGACGCGATGGGGCACCTGAGCGCGGACTACGTGCACGCAGTGACGGAGGCCGCCAAGCTGGCCTTCGCCGACCGGGAAGCCTGGTACGGCGACACCGACGTCCCCATGTCCGGCCTGCTGAGCGAGGCGTACAACGTGGAGCGGCGCCGGCTGATCGGCGCCGAGGCGAGCCTGGAGCTGCGGCCCGGCGCCCCCGGCGGCCGGGCGCCCAGGCTGCCCGACTTCCCCGAGCCCGGCACCGCGAGCAACGCGCCCGGCATCTCGGGAGCGCGCTCGCCGCAGGGCGTCGGCGAGCCGACGGTGGCCCGCAACGGCGCGGTCAAGGGCGACACCTGCCACGTCGACGTCGTGGACCGCTTCGGCAACATGGTCTCCGCCACCCCCAGCGGCGGCTGGCTGCAGAGCTCGCCCACCATCCCCGAGCTGGGCTTCTGCCTCGGCACGCGGGCGCAGATGTTCTGGCTGCAGGACGGCCTGCCGGCCTCGCTGCGGCCGGGGACGCGCCCCCGCACCACGCTGTCCCCCTCGTTCGCGCTCAGGGACGGCCGGCCGTGGCTGGCGTTCGGCACCCCGGGCGGCGACCAGCAGGACCAGTGGAGCCTCAACTTCTTCCTGTCCGTGGTCCACGGCAAGCTGAACCTCCAGGAGGCCGTGGACGCCCCCATGTTCCACTCCGAGCACTTCCCCAGCTCGTTCTTCCCGCGCGGCTCGCGCCCCGGCGTCCTGCACGCCGAGAACCGCGTGGACGCGGGCGTGCTGGCCGAGCTGCGCCGGCGTGGGCACGAGGTCGAGGAGCAGGGGCCCTGGTCGCTCGGCAGGCTGAGCGCGGTGGCCCGTGACGGCGCCTTCCTCAAGGCCGCCGCCAACCCGCGTGGCGCTCAGGGCTACGCCGCCGGCCGATGAGCCCCGCCGACCTGCTTTTCCTGGTCGGCGCCGGTCTGCTGGCCGGGGTGGTGAACGCCCTGGCCGGCGGCGGCACGCTCATCTCCTTCCCCGCCCTGCTGGCGCTGGGCTATCCGAGCCTGACCGCCTCCGTGACGAACGCGGTGGCGCTGTGGCCCGGCTATCTCGGCGGCGTGCTCGGCTACCGGGCGGAGCTGCGCGGCCAGCGGCGCCGGGCGACGGCGCTGTCGATCACGGCCGTGCTGGGCGCCTGCGCGGGCAGCGCGCTGCTGCTGCTGACGCCGGGCCGGTTCTTCGAGTCGCTGGTGCCGTGGCTGGTGGCCTTCGCCAGCCTGGCGCTGCTGGCCCAGCCGTGGCTGCGCAAGCTGTTCGGCGGCGAGGAGGGCGAGGAGCCGAGCCGGCTCGTGTACGCCGGGGTCTTCCTCGGCGGCTGTTACGGCGCCTACTTCAACGGCGGCATGGGCGTGCTGCTGCTGACCGTGCTCGGCATGTTCCTGCACGACAGCCTGCATCGCGTCAACGCGGTCCGGGCCATATTGGCGCTGGTCATCAGCACGGTGTCCGTGGTGGCCTTCTCGCTGTTCGGCTCCGTGCAGTGGCAGGCGGTGGCGGTGGTCGCACCGGCCAGCCTGCTGGGCGGCTTCCTCGGCACCCGGCTGGCCCGACTGATGTCGGCGAAGGTCCTGCGCGGCGTGGTCGTCGCGTTCGGACTGGGCGTGGCGGTGGCGCTGGCCCTGCACTGACGCGCGGGCGCGTCAGGCGACGGTGGCCTCAATAAGGTCGTCGACCACCTCCGCCAGGTCGTTCTCGCGCGCGTGGACCCGGCGCTGGCGCATGGCTCCCGAGCCTGAGCGCAGCAGCCGGTCCAGCCCTTCCTGGATGAACGTCAGGTCGCCGGCCTCGGCCAGCGCCGGGCGTACGTGCTCCAGGAGGCGGCCGGCCATCACCGCCGCCGGCACGAGCGTGCCGTGCCGCACGTCGAGGCTGTCGCCCTGCAGCCCGTCGCGGGCCGCCCGCCAGTAGGCGGCCCGCAGCACCTCCGACGGGACGGGCAGCCCCCGGTCGCCGCCGCGCACGGCGGCCAGCGCGGTCACGACCAGCCCGCGGATGAGCCCGATCAGGGTGAGGCTGTCGCTCACGTCGAGCGGCACGTCGGCCACCCTGATCTCCACGGTGGGCAGACTGGGCGACGGCCGGGCGTCCCAGTAGACGGTCTTGGGATCCAGCAGCACGCCCGACTCCGTCAGCGCGCGCAGCGCCAGCTCGTACGCGCCGAACGACGGGAAGTACGGGGGCGCTCCCGACACCGGCCAGCGACCCCAGCTGATCACCCGCCAGGACGCGTAGCCGGTGTCGCGCCCCACGAAGAACGGCGAGTTGGCGGCCAGCGCGATCAGCGTGGGCAGCCAGGGGCGCAGGTGGTTGCCGACATAGACGGCGTGCTCCTCGTCGGGCACGTCCACGTGCACGTGCAGGGCGCAGATGCTGATCTCGTCCTGCAGCGCGCGGTAGAGCTCGCTGCCCTGCTGGTAGCGATCGTCGTCGGTGAGCGGCGGCGGCACGACGTTCCCGAGCACGGGGATGCCGCTGGCGACGACGGCCAGCCCGCACGAGCGGGCGGCGTCCGCAACCTCCTTTCGCGCGGCGCGCAGTTGCGAGCCCAGCTCGCTGAGGTCGGCGGAGGGCGGCGTGCGAGCCTCCACCTGGAATCGGGTGATTTCATGCACCACGTCCAGCACGTCCGTCGCCGCGGCCAGGACTTCGGCCGCTCGGGGAGCCACGTGGCGGGTGCGGGGATCGACGACGAGGTATTCCTCTTCGATCCCGATCAACGGAACCATGCACACACCTCGCTGGGGAGTCCAAGAGTCTCCGTACGAAGGTTGTGCCCGGGCCGCACCCGGTGGAAAACCCGTCCGGCAAGCGGTTGTCAAGCCGGGAAGGCGACAGGTCCGTACCGGGCGTTGGGTGATTGCGTGGCCATGGCCCAGTAGCGGTCGCCGTAGGACCAGTGCCACCACTCGGTGGGGTAGTTGACCAGGCCGGCGGGCTCCAGGACCGAGGCGAGCAGCTTGCGGTGGGCGCGGGCGTCGCCGGAGATCCCGGGGGCGGCGGTGTAGCAGGCGCCGTCGCTCTGCTCGGGGTTGTCGTTGACCTGGGTGCCCATGTCGTATTCGACGCCGTCGGGGTCGCACAGAGTCAGGTCCACGGCGGCGCCGGCGGTATGGGGGGCGACCTCGACCGGCGACACGTAGCGACTGGCCGCAACATAGGACTCGTCGGGCGACATTTCAGGAAAGGTGGTGTGGAGCCCGGCCCGGTACGCGTCGAAGATCCGGCGCTGCGTCGCGATCGGACGATAGCCCTCGACGATCAGCAGGTGGTATCCGTCGGGCAACCGGCGCTCCGCGCGCTCCAGGCGATCGAGCAGGCCGGAGCGCAGATGCGCGTACGCGCCCGCGTCGTCGGCCAGCCGCGTGTCCACGCGCAACCGCCCGCGCACGTCGGTCAGCGGCTCACCACTCTCCTGCACCGGGATCCCGGTCACCCGGGGATCCGAGATGAGCACGACATCGTTCGGGGACTGCCACATGGGCAGAAATTCTCACACAGTGTCGGAGAAGACCTGCTCCCGGGCCTGATCGAGAGCCGCCACGAGCGCGCCACGCAGCACCGGGTTGCCCGCCACCCTGGTCGTGACCACCGTGGGCCGGCTCGGGCACACCCGGGCCACCGCCTCCTGGACCTTGGCGGCCAGCCGCTCGCCCCCCGCCCTGCCGACGTCGCCGCTGAGCACGATCAGCCCGGGGTCGAGGACCACGGTCACGGCCGCCGCCCCCACGGCCAGCCGGCTCGCCACCGCGTCCAGATAGCCCTCGTGGCCCCCGCGCACGAGGTCGGGCACGGTGTTGCCGAGCACGCCGTGCGCCTCGGCCAGGCCGCGCAGCGCGTCGTGGCCCACCAGGCGCTGGAAGGAGCCCGACTGCGGCTGCGAGACGTCGGCGGGCAGTGGCTCGCCCGGGACCGGCAGCCAGCCGATCTCGCCCGCGCCCCCGGTGATGCCCCGGTGCAGCTTGCCGCCCAGCATGACGCCGAGGCCCTGGCCGACGCCCGCCCAGATCACCACGAAGTCCTCGTGGCCGATCGCCGCGCCGTACCTGTGCTCGGCGAGCGCGACCAGGTTGACGTCGTTCTCGATGGTCACCGAGGTGCCGAGCGTCTCCCGCAGGCTGGCCAGCACGCCGATGTGCCAGTCCGGCAGGTCGTACGACCAGCGCACGTCCCCGCAGGCCGGGTCGACCACGCCTCGGGTGCCGATGACGAAGGCCCGCAGCCGCGACAGGCTGATGTTCGCCGTGTCGCAGGCACGCCGCAGCGCCGCGTGTACTGCCTTGACCGGATCACGGCTGTCTGACGGGTTGAGGGTGATCTCGACCACGATGCGGCCTGTGATGTCCGCCACACCGACCTTGAGGCTGTCGGGCAGGACTTCGAGCCCGGCGACGTACGCGCTCGACGGAACCACTGCGTACAGCGCGGCGTGCGGGCCCCTGCCCCCTGCGCGCTCCCCCGCGACCTCCACCAGCCCCCGCTCCTCAAGGCGAGCCAGCAGCTGACCTGCGGTTACCTTGGAGAGCCCGGTTCGCTCGCCGAGCTCGGCACGGGTGAGAGGACCGTCCCCGAGGAGAAGTTCGAGTGCCGCACGATCGTTCAGCCGGCGGAGCAACCGGGGTGTTCCCGGGTCTCGGCTCATCGACCGCCCCCTCTCGTCACGATCAGCTAACAAGCGTTTCTTTTAAGAAAGTTTCTTGTTAGTTTAGCAGCATCGTTCGGCATTGACGATCAGCCTGGTGCGGACTGTAGGCCAGCACCCGGGAAGGGAGAACCCTGTGAGGATCGCGAAGATCACGGCCACTACGGTCACCACGGCCGCGCTGGCCCTGGGCCTGGCCGCCTGCGGGTCCAGTGAAGAGCCCACCACGTCCTCACCCAGCGCCGCCGCCAGTGCGAGCGGCCCCAAGTACGCGGGTAAGACGCTGACCTTCTGGCGCCTGGGTGACAGCAACCCCGACGCCAAGAAATACACCGACGAGCTGGTCGCCGAGTTCGAGAAGCAGACCGGCGCCAAGGTGAACGTCGAGTGGATCCCCTGGCCGCAGGTCAACGACAAGTTCACCGCCGCCGCGGCGGGCGGCGCCGGCCCCGACGTGACCGAGATCGGCAACGACCAGGTGCCGCTCTGGCAGAGCCAGGAGGCCCTGGAGCCGATCACCGACATCGTCGCGGGCGGCGACCAGGCGCAGATCCCCAAGAACCTGCTGGGCCTGGAGACCATCGACGGCGAGACCTACGCCGTGCCGTGGGGCGGCGGCAGCCGGGCGGTCCTCTACCGGACCGACTGGTTCAAGGAGCTCAAGATCGAGATCCCCAAGACCTGGGACGAGCTCACTGCGGCCGCCAAGAAGATCCAGGCCGAGAAGGGCAAGGACGTCGACGGCTTCGCCTTCAACGGCGGCTCCGACGCCAACCACCTGCTCGGCGCCCTCGCCTGGACCGCCGGCGGCGACTACGCCGTCAAGGAGGGCGACAAGTGGGTCGGCAAGCTGACGGACCCGGCGTTCAAGGCCGGCTTCGCCCAGTACACCGGCCTGGTCACCGACGGCCTGTCCAGCAAGTCGCGGCTGAACCAGAACACCACGGAGATCCGTACGCGCTTCTCCAACAACAAGGTCGGCATGTACCTCACCGCCTCGTGGGACCTGGCGACCATCGAGGAAGAGAGCAAGGGCAAGATCAAGGGTGACAAGCTCGCCTTCTTCCCGCTCCCCTCGAAGGACGGCGGCGAGGCTCAGTCGTTCCTCGGCGGCAACGACATCGCCGTCTGGGGCACCGCCAAGGAGAAGGACGCCGCCAAGGAGTTCGTGAAGCTGGCCTCGGGCAAGCAGTGGGGCGTCAAGTACGCCACCGACGGCGGGCTTCTCCCGGTCTACCCGGAGGCGCTCGCCGCGCTGTCCAGCGACCCGGCACAGGCGCCGTTCGCGGCCGCCTTCGCCAAGGCCAAGGCCTTCCCGGCCGACCCGCAGTGGACCGAGGCCAACGAGACCAAGGCGGTGCTGCAGAACGCGGCCCGCAAGGTCATCGAGGGCAAGGCGTCCGCCGATGAGGCACTGGCCGCGGCGAACAAGGAACTCGAAGACATCCTCAACGCGTCCTGAGTCCTATGACGAACACGTCAACGCTCCCCCGGGGTGGAGGCCGCTCCTCCACCCCGGGGCGGCGCCGCGCACGCCCACCGCGGCGGTCGAGCGGGATGCCCGCCTGGGCGATCCCCTACGTCCTGCTGATCCCCGGTCTGCTGGTCATCGGGGCACTGCTGCTGTACCCGCTGATCCAGATGGTGATCATCGCCTTCCAGAAGGTGGGCCTGGTCCAGATCTCCGGCAAGAAGCCCGCGACCTGGGTGGGGCTGGAGAACTTCACCAACATCTTCGACAACGACATCTTCTGGTCCTCCCTCCGCAACACCGTGGTCTTCGCGGTGATCGCGGTACCGCTCACGCTCGTCCTCGGCACCGCCGTCGGCGTCCTGCTGAACCGGCTCGGCAAGAAGATGTCGCTGTTCGTCGTCATCGGCATCATGTTCGCCTGGGCGGTCCCGCCGGTGGCGCAGGGCGTGATCTGGCGCCGGCTCTTCGACGCCGAGGCGGGCATCATCAACTGGGCGCTCAATCTGCTGCCCGACTGGCTGTCCTCCGCCCTGTTCGGCCGGGCCGACTGGAGCGGCGTGCCGTGGCTCAACGACGCCTGGTCCATCTACATGGTGCTGATCGTCTGCGTCGTGTGGGCCGGCTTCCCGTTCGTCGCCGTCTCGGTGCTCGCCGGGCTCAAGGGCATCCCCGCGGAGCTCTACGAGGCCGCCAGGGTCGACGGCTCGTCGCCGTGGCGGACGTTCAGGAAGATCACCTTCCCGCTGCTGAAGCCGGTGTTCGCGGTGCTGACCGTGCTGTCGATCATCTGGGACTTCAAGGTCTTCGCCCAGCTGTACGTGCTGGCCGGCACCACCAACCGGGAGGCCTACAACCTGTCGATGTACGCGGTGACCGAGGCGTTCAAGGCGCCGCCGAAGATGGGCTCGGGCGCGGCCATCGCGGTGGTGCTGACGGTGATCCTGCTCATCGTCACCGCGGCCTACATCCGGCAGATGTTCAAGCAGGAGGAGTTGTGATGACCCCGCTGGCTCGCAAGCGCCTCGGCAGGATCGCGCTCAACACGGCAGGCGTGCTGGTCTTCCTGGTGGCGACGTTCCCGGTCTATTGGATGGTCTCCACCGCCTTCAAGACGAACGACCAGATCTTCACCACCGACTTCATCCCGTTCCCCACCGAGTTCACCTTCGAGCACATCGAGCGCGTGCTCACCGACGGCGTCGCCGGGCACTCGATCTGGCTGTACATGCGCAACAGCGCCATCGTCGCGCTCGGCACGGTGTTCATCGGCGCGGTCTTCGCGCTGCTGTCCGCCACGGCGGTGGCCCGGTTCCGGTTCAAGGGCCGCACGGGCTTCCTCGCCCTGCTGCTGGTCGCGCAGATGATCCCCGCCGAGGCGCTGCTCATCCCGCTGTTCCTCAGCGTCAAGCGGGTCGGCCTGTACGACCAGCTCCTGGGCCTGATCGTGGCGCAGGTCGCCCTGACGCTGCCGTTCGGCATCTGGATGCTGCGCACGTTCGTCGCCGCCGTGCCCAAGTCGCTGGAGGAGGCGGCCTGGATCGACGGGGCCTCCCGGTTCACCACCTTCTGGAAGGTGCTCTTCCCCCTGGTGGCTCCGGGTCTGGTCGCGACCAGCATCTTCTCGTTCATCACCGCGTGGAACGAGCTGATCATGGCGCTCTACCTGATCGGCGATCCGACCAAGTACACGATGCCCGTCGCCCTGCAGTACTTCTTCGGGCAGAAGGGCACCGACTGGGGCGCCATCATGGCCAGCTCGACGATGATGACCATCCCGGTCGTCATCTTCTTCCTGCTCGTTCAACGCCGCATGGTCTCCGGCCTGGTCGCCGGGGCCGTGAAGGGCTGACAAACCACGAGGTCCGCGTACGGCACGCGAATGCCGTACCCGGCCATGCCTGAAAACTGATGAGGAGCCATGAGTCAGAGTGATCGGGGGCTGCGCCGTCTCGCGGCCGGCACGCTGCTCGTCGCCTTCCAGGGGACCACGGCGCCCGAATGGGTGCTGCGCGAGCTGGAGCACGGCCTGGGCGGCGTCACGCTCTTCGGCTTCAACGTGGCCGACCCCGGCCAGGTACGCGACCTGACCACCGCGCTACGGGGCGCCGGTGAGGCCGTCATCTCGCTCGACGAGGAGGGCGGCGACGTCACTCGGCTGGCCTACCACGTCGGCAGCCCGTACCCGGGCAACGCGGCGCTGGGCGCGGTGGACGACGTCGAGCTGACCCGCCGGGTCTATCGCGCGATCGCCTCGGAGCTGGCCGCCTGCGGCATCAACCTGGACATGGCCCCCAGCGCCGACGTCAACACCGAGGCCGACAACCCGGTGATCGGCACCAGGTCGTTCGGCAGCGATCCCGCGCTGGTCGCCAGGCACACGGTGGCGGCCGTACAGGGGTTGCAGTCGGTGCAGGTGGCCGCCTGCGTCAAGCACTTCCCCGGCCACGGCGCCACCCGGGTGGACTCGCACCTCGCGGTGCCGGTGGTGGACGTGGGGCTGGACGTGCTGCGGGCACGGGAGCTGGTCCCGTTCAGCGCCGCCATCGGCGCGGGGGCCAAGTCGGTGATGACCGCGCACGTCGCGGTGCCGGCCGTGACGGGCGACACGCCCGCCACCCTGTCCAGCGCCGCGCTGACCGGGCTCCTCAGGGGCGAGCTCGGTTACGACGGCGTGGTCATCACCGACGCGCTCGACATGCACGCGATCACCAAGAGCGTGGGCCTGGCCGGCGGCGCCGTGCTGACGCTCGCGGCCGGGTCGGACCTGCTGTGCCTGGGCCCGCTGCCGACGTACGACGACGTCCAGGCGATCATCGCGGAGATCGTCTCCGCGGTGCGCGAAGGCCGCCTGCCGCTCGAACGGCTGGAGGAGGCCGCCGCGCGGGTGGCGGCGCTGCGGGCCTGGTTCGGCACCTCCGAGCAGGTCACCGCCGAGCAGAACGTGGTCGGCCTGCACGCCGCGCGCCGCGCCGTGCGGCTGACCGGCGAGACGGAGCCCCTGGTCGAGCCCCTGGTGATCGAGGTGGACACCCCGCCGACGATCGCCGTGGGCGACGTGCCGTGGGGCGTGGGCCCGTGGCTGCCCGACGCGGAGATCGTCCGGGTCGAGCCCGCGGCCGCCGATGTCCCTGAGCTGCTGGCCAAGGCCGCGAACCGGTCCCTGGTCGTCGTGGTCAAGGACGCGCACCGCCACCGTGCGAGCCAGGACCTGGTCTCCGCGCTGGTCGCGGTGCGCCCCGACGCGACGGTGATCGAGATGGGGCTGCCCGTCTGGCGGCCCGACAGCGCCGCCTACATCGCCACGTACGGGGCCGCCAGGGCGAACGCCCAGGCCGCCGTGGAGCTGCTCACCGCCTGACCCTGGTCAGGGCGCGAGGAGCTCCTCACGCGCCTGCTCCAGGGCGGCCAGCACGGCGCCGCGCAGCACCGGGTTCTTGTCGGTCACCGTCGTGGTGACGATCTGGGGACGCACGGGGCAGATCCTGGCCACGGCCTCCTCCACCCGGGAGGTCAGCGCGGCGCCGCCGGCGTGCCCGACCTCTCCGGCCAGCACCACCAGGCCGGGGTCGAGGATGACGCACACCGCGGCGACACCGAGGGCGAGCCGGTTGGCGATCTCGTCGAGCAGCGGCTCGCCCTGGGCGCCCGCGGCCACCGCGACCCTGACGCACTCACCCGCGCTCTCGGCCGCGAACCCGTAGCTCCGCGCCAGCTCGGCCACCGCCTCGGCGCTGACCAGCGACTGCAGGCCGCCCGCCAGCGAGGGCAGCCGGCCGGGCAGGGTGCGGATGTCCTCGGGCAGCGGCACGCCGGGCACCGGCAGGTAGCCGATCTCCCCCGCGCTGCCCGAACGCCCCCTGTGCAGGCGTCCGCCGAGCATGACGGCCATGCCCAGGCCGCGGCTGGACCACAGCAGCACGAAGTCGTCGAGGCCCTCGGCGGCGCCGTCGGCGCGCTCGGCGATGGCGGCGAGGTTGACGTCGTTCTCGATCGTCACCTCGCGGCGCAGGTCGCCGGCCAGGGCCTCGTGGATGCCCTCGTGCCAGCCGGGCAGGTCGAAGGAGAAGCGCACGTCGCCGCTGCGCGGATCGACCACGCCCGGGGTGCCGATCACGACGCCGCGCAGCTTGGCGATGCTGACCTTGGCGCTGCGGCAGGCCTTCACGATCGCGCCGTGCACCACCGAGACCGGGTCGTCGTCGCCGTTGGGCTCGACGGTGACCTCGGCGATCGTGTTGCCGTGGATGTCGGCGATCGCGGTGGAGATCAGCTCGGGCCCCACCTCGAGGCCGGCCACGTAGGCGCTGGAGGGGATCACGGAGTAGAGGGCCGCGTTGGGGCCGCGGCCGCCGGCCTGCGTGCCCACCACCTCGACCAGGCCGCGCTCCTCCAGCCTGGCCAGCGTCTGCGAGGCCGTGACCTTGGACAGGCCGGTCAGGTCGCCGATCTGGCCGCGGGTCATGGGACCGGTGGCCAGCAACAGCTCCAGCGCGGCCCGGTCGTTGATCTCCCTGAGCAGTCTGGGCACACCAGGGCGTCGCTCCACGCTGTATCCCGCCGTCGCATCGAATGACCGTTATCGAAAAGGTTGTTGGAAGTTTAGCGCTCCGGCCCTTGCCCTCCGCCGCAGGTGAACACGAGGATGCCTCATGACCACTCCGCGGGGTCCCGCCGTCCTGCTCGCGCTCGGCATCGTAGTCCTGCTCGACGTCCTGCGCGTGTTCCTGCCCTCGCTGATCACGCTCTTCGGCCGCGCGGGCGAGACGCCGCCCGAGCTGATGGGTCTGTACGCCGCCGCCTGGTTCGTCCTGCCGTTCCTGGCCCTGTTCCTGCGGCCGCGCCACGCGCTGGCCGGCGGCGCGGTGGCGCTGGTGCTGGCACGCGTGCTGCTGCAAGCGGGCGTCGGCCAGCTCTACGTCGCCTCGGCGGGCGTCACGGCCGGACTGGTCTTCCTGTACGGCTGCGCGCACGCGCTCCCCCGCCAGGCCGTTCCCGTGGGCATCATGGGCGGCCTGTCGCTGTCGGTGTTCACCCACATGCTGCTGGACGGTGTGGACGTGGTCTGGCGGGACGGCGTGGCCGCCTGGCTCGCGGCGGCGGCCCTGTGCCTGGCCTTCCTGACCCTGGTGATCACCGCACCGGCCCCGCCCGCGGACGCCGATCGCACACCGGCCGCCACCTGGTTCCTGTTCGGGCCGGTCCTGCTGCTGGTGGGGGTGGCCGCCACCGCCTGGCCGAAGGCGTCAGAGGGTCCCGTGCCCTGGTGGCAGGCTCTGCTGGGCCCGGGACTGCTGGCGATCAGCCTGGTGGTGGGCACGTCACGAGCCATCGCCCCGGCGCGGGCGTCGTTCGCCGACGTCATCACCGGCGCCCTGACGGTGCTCTGGTCGGTGATGATGGTGATGCCGATGTCCGCCAACGGCGTCCTGGGGAACCCCGCTCCGGCCGGGCTCCTGATCATGTTCACCGGCGCCCTGCTCGCCGGGACGATCCGCCCCGGACATCCCGCCGCCCGGCGGCCCGGGCTGTGGCTGCTCTGCGGCGCGCTCGTCTTCCTCGTCGGCGTCTTCGCCTACTACGCCTCCTATGATCTGGACCTCGGCTTCCCCAACGGGGCGATCATCGTCGTCATGGCCACGCTGGTCGCCGGGACCAACGTGACCACGACGATCATCCGGCGCCCGGCCCAGGAGCAGGAGCGCCGGCGGCTGCCGTGGCGGACGCTGGTGGGCGCGGCCGTGCTCGCGCCCCTCCTCGTGGTCGTCTCCTCCCCGCCGATCCCCGACGTGCGGGAGTCGCCGTCGGACACGCTCCGGCTGATCACCTACAACATCCGGATGGGGTTCGGGCTCGACGGACGGCTGTCGCTGGCCGAGATCGCCTCCTGGGCGGCCGCGCAGCGGCCCGACGTCGTGCTGCTCAGCGAGGTCGACCGCGGCTGGCTGCTGAACGGCGGGCACGACGACCTGGCCACGATCGCCCGCGGCCTGGGGATGCGCTACTACTTCGCGCCGGCGGCCGACAACGTGTGGGGCGACGCGCTGCTCACCAACCTGCCGGTCAGGCAGGTCCACTCCCACGCGCTGGGCCGGCACGACTACCCCACAGGGGCGCAGGCGCAGGCCATCGTCCTGGAGGCGGGCGGCAGGGAGGTGGGCATCGTCAACACCCATCTGCAGGCCCCGGAGGGCCAGGCGCCGGAGGTGGCCGCCATCGCGGCCGATCTCGCCGCGGGGGCGAGCGCGGGAGCCGCGGGAGGGCATGCCCCGGCCCCGAAGCAGCTCGTGCGGCCGGTGATCCTGACCGGCGACCTGAACCTGCGGCCCGGCGACCCGCCGATGCGCGTACTCGAAGCGGCCGGGCTCACGGATCCCCTGATCGCGCTGGGAGATCCGCCGACCTCACCCGCCGGCGCACCGGTGGAACGCATCGATCACGTGCTGATCAGCAAGGGTCTGGCGGCGATATCCGCACAGGCCCCGCGCCTGCCGTATTCAGATCACCTGCCCGTTCTGACGACCTTGCGCCTAACCAGTGTTGACCAGGAGGGATAATCGAGAACATGCGCCTCTCCGCTCGTGTCGACTACGCCCTCCGCGCCGCCGCCGAACTCGCCGCAGCCGGTGCCGGCCCGACTACCGTGGGCGAGCTCGCCAAGGAACAGGACATGCCGCCCAAATATCTGGAAAACATTCTGCTGCAGATGCGCCGCGCCGGTCTCGTGCGCGGGCAGCGGGGGCCAGAGGGCGGTTACGTGCTGGCCAGGCCCGCCGCCGACATCTCGCTGGCCGATGTGATCAGGGCCGTGGACGGTCCACTGGCCAACGTGCGCGGCGAGCGCCCCGAGCACGTCGGCTACCGGGGTCCCGCCGAGTCGTTGCAGCAGGTGTGGATCGCGCTGCGGGCGACCGAGCGCGCCATTCTTGAGGAGGTCACGCTGGAGCAGGTCGCCACGGGGGCACTCCCCGAGCGCGTACGCCACCTCGCCGCCGACCCCGCCGCCTGGGACTGACCCGCTCTCCCCTGCGCGGCTCAGCGCCGGGTGAACCAGAGGACGACCTTGTCGATCTCGGCGGCGGGCCCGTCGGCGAGGACGCGCACGGCCCGGCCGTTCGCGTCCATCAGGACGACGTCGGTGTTCGCGCCGGCCGACCGGGTGGCCAGGAAATGGCCCTCGTCGAGCCAGCCGCGGAACGCGGCGCCCTTCGGCAGCCGGATCACGCCTTTTCTCGCGCCGCTCTGCTCATCCCAAAGGCAGATATTTCGCGAGTTGTCGAAGCATTTCGTGGTGAAGACCGTTCCGAACGTGGTGTCCGCCGCACCGCCCGGGAGCAGCTCCCCCACGCCCGGATGGGCCCGCAGCGCCCTGCCGTGCATGTCCAGCGCCTGCACCGCCCCGCCCGGGGCCTGGTGCAGCACGCTGTCGCCGCCGGAGCCCCACGCGTAGGTGTTCTTCCGGTCACCCGCCACCCGGGTGACCTCGACGGAGCCCGCGACCGGGTCCACCACCACGAAGCCGAGCGCCCGGTCGCCCTCCATGATCGTCGCCAGCAGCCGGCGTCCGTCCTCGGACCAGAGCGGGCTGAACAGCGTGGCGGGCTTGTCCACCGTACGCAGGTCCCGGTCCCGGCCGGTGGCGCGGTCGCGGAGCCGGATGGTCTCGAAGTCGGTCCGCCTGAAGCGCGTGGCCGACAGGGACGCCACGTAGCCGCCTCCGGGCGAGACGATCGGCTCGTCGAAGTTGCCGAAGAAGGCGAAGGTCCCCTTGGCCTGGTCCCGCGTGTACGACGGGTACGCGGTGCCCGAGCGCTGGTCGTGATAGGAGGACACCCACACGGGGTCGGCGGGGTTCTCGTGCAGCGTGACGCGCGTGTCGGGCAGTCTCAGCTCCGACACCGAGGTGGGCGCGAGCGGCCCCTGGCGCGGCGCCGGCAACGGCGCGTGGGTCGGCGCGGACGCGGGCGCGGGCGGGGCCGGCGCCGGCCGCAGGAACAGCAGCGCGGCGGTGACCGCCAGCGCAAGCCCCGCCGTCCCGGCCATCACCGGCCACCTCCTGCGGCGCGCGGGAGGCGCCGCGGACTGCTGCCCCTCGGCCAGCAACGCCTGCTCGCCGGTCTGCCGCAGCACCTGCTCCGGCACGCGGTGCCCGAGCAGGGTGAGCAGCGCCCTCGTCGCGGTGGGGCGCGCGCCCGGCTCCTTGACCAGGCAGCGGGCCGCCAGCTCCCGGAGATCGCCGTCGAGGCCGCCGAGGTCGGGCTCGGCGGACAGGATCCGGTTGATCAGCGCGGGCAGGTCGCCCGTCCCGAACGGCGGGCGCCCGGTGGCGGCGGCCACCATGGTCGCGGCCCACGAGAACAGGTCGGCCGCAGGCCCCGTGGGACGGCCGCCGAACTGCTCGGGAGCCATGTACGGCGGCGTCCCCACCAGGTGCCCGCCGCCGGGCTCGGCCTCCTCCAGCGCCCTGGAGATGCCGAAGTCGATCACCCGGGGCCCGTCCCTGCTGAGCAGCACGTTGCCGGGCTTGAAGTCCCGGTGCACGACGCCCGCCTGGTGGATGGCGGACAACGCGGTCAGCGTCCCGATCGCCAGCCGCCGCAGCTCCGCCCCGCCCAGCGTGCCCCGCTCCCTGATCACCTCGGCCAGCGAGGGGCCGTCCACGTACTCGCTCACCACGTACGGCGTGCCGCCGAGCTCCCCGGCGGCCAGCACCTGCGCCGTGCAGAACGCCTTGACCCGCCGCGCGTACCCGATCTCCTGCCGGAAGCGCGTACGCGCGTCAGGGTCGTCCAGCCCCGCGCCGAGCATCTTGATCGCCACCCGGCCCCCGTCAGGGGACTCGCCGAGGTAGACGACGCCCTGCCCGCCCTCGCCGAGCCGGCCGGTGACGCGGTAGGCGTCGATCCGGGCGGGATCGTCGGCGATCAGCGGGTTCATCGGCCCTGCACGCGGGCGAACTGGAGGAGGGCGGGATCGTCCGTCGCGAAATCGGCCAGCACCCGTTCGGTGACGCCGACCAGGTCGATGACCTTGATCACCTGGGTGCCCTTCTTCTTGCCCGGGTCCTGCACGAGCAGATGGGTCTCGTTGAACCAGCCGATGAAGCTGCCCCCGGCGTCGCCGAAGGGCACCGTCGCCTGCCTGGCGCCGCCCTGGGTGGCCCAGACGCAGAAGTCCTTGCCGTTCGGGCAGACGGTGACGAACCTCTTGCCCGACGGGGAGAACCAGGAGCCGCCGCGCGGCATGCCCACCCAGTGCATGGTCTTCGTGACCTGGCCGGACATGTCGTAGTACTCGATCCCGCCGCGCTTGCCGTCCCAGTAGCCGCGGGCGATCGAGCCGTCCGGGGCGAAGGTGTAGGTCAGCGAGGCGTCGTCGAGATATTCGGTCTCGACATGCACGGACTTCCTGGTGGCCAGATCGACGACGACGAAGCCGACGAGCCTGGCCGGCTTGCTCTCCCGGTTGTAGACGGACAGGAGCAGCTTGCCGCCGTCCCTGGACCACACGGGGATCAGGGACTGCAGCGGCTTCTTGACCGTGCTGACGACGAACGACTCGCCGGTGGACAGCCGGTGGAACTTGACCTGATCCAGCTCCGAGCCCTGGAACTTCAGCAGCGGATTGAGCGCCACCCAGTCGCCGCCGGGCGACAGGAGAGGCTGCTCGGTCACGCCCACGGCCTTGAACGCACCGCTCCTGTCCCTGGCGTAGGAGGTGAAGGAGCCCTTGGACTCGACGTAGGACACCGCGCGTACCGGGTCGTTGGGATGCTCGTGCAGGGTGACGCCGATCCCCGGCAGCTTCGTGTCCGTGGCCGCCTTCTTCTCCACCTTCTCCAGCGGCGCCTCCGTCTGCGCCGACGTGATCGTGGGGGTGATCGACGGGTCCGCCGCCGGGCTGCCGGACGGGGACGTCGAGGCGGCCACGGTCCCGGCCGGTCCGGCGCGTCCTGTCACGGCATAGACGCCGGCGCCCGACACGAGCGCCCCCACGACGAACGCGGCCACCAGCGGCAGCAGGCCCGGGCGCCGCCGCGCCGGCGGCTCGGCGGGCCACGCGGGCGGCTCAGCGGGCCACGCGGGCGGCTTGGGCGGCTCGGCGACCGCCACCTGCCCGGTCAGGAAGGAGGTCTGCCCGACCAGCCGCAGCAGCACCTCGCTGGCGGCCGGCCGCGCGGCCGGATCCTTGGCCAGGCACGCCGCGATCAGCCCGTGCAACTCGCCGAGGTGGGGCAGAGCGGGCTCGCCGTTGACGATCCGGTCCACGGTCCCGGCCATCGAGCCGCCGTCGAACGGTGAGGCGCCGCTCGCCGCGAACACCAAAGTCGCCGCCCAGGAGAACACGTCGGCGGGCGCTCGCGGCCGGGCGCCGCGCAACCGCTCGGGAGCGGTGTAGGCGGGGACGGCGACCTTCCTGGTGGAGACGGCCGCCTCCGCCATGGCCCGTTCGAGACCCACGTCGATCACCCTTGGCCCGTCGGGGCCGAGCAGCACGTTCCCCGGCCGGATGTCGCCGTGGACCAGGCCCGCCTGGTGGATGGCGACCAGCGCGGTGATCGTGCCCACCGCCAGCCGGTAGAGCGCCACCCCGTCCAGGGTCCCGCCCACCGTCTCCAGCGCGGGCCCGTCGACGTACTCGCTGACGACGTACGCCCGATCGTCCAGCACGCCCGTGGCCAGGATCTGGGCGGTGCTGACCGCCGACAGCCCCTGGAGGGGCTCTATCACGCGCAGGAACGGCTCAGGATCCATCTCGGCCGGCAGCAGCCGGACCGCCACGGCCTCGCCCGCCGCCGACCGCCCGGCGTACACCGTGGAGCTCAGCCGCCCGGTCAACCGGTAACCGGCCACCTCGGCCGGGTCGTCTCCCCGTAAACCCGTGATCTCCGGCATGCCCCGATCAGCCTTCCGCGAGGTCTACTCGTCGATGGTCATTATGGTCACCGACCGGGTCAAAAGGGAGCAGTTCTTAGACTGGAGAGATGCCTGAAGGAGACGCCGTCTACCACGCGGCCGCCCGCCTGAGAGGCGCGCTGGACGGGCGCGTGCTCACCAGGTCGGATTTCCGCGTGCCCAAGCACGCCACCGCCGACCTTTCGGGGCGAACGGTCCTCACCACGCTCTCGCGCGGGAAGCACCTGCTCACCCGGGTGGAGGGCGATCTGACCGTGCACACCCACCTCCGGATGGAAGGGCGCTGGCGGATCCAGCCCGCTGGGCGGCGCACCGCTCCCGGCGACCTCGTGCGGCTGATCCTGGCCAACGAGCAGTGGCAGGCGGTGGGCATCCGGCTCGGGATGGTGGATCTCGTCAGGACCACGGACGAGGCCCGACTGGTCGGCCACCTGGGGCCGGACCTGCTGGGGCCGGACTGGGACCCGGAGGAGGCCGTGCGAAGGCTGCGAGCGGCACCCGGCAGGACCATCGGGGAGGCGCTGCTCGATCAGCGCAACCTGGCGGGGGTCGGCACGATCTATCGCGCCGAGACCCTGTTCCTGCGCGGTATCTGGCCGTGGAAGAAGGTCGGGGAGATCGAGGATCTCAAGGGGCTCGTGTCATTGGCCCAGCGACTGCTGGAGGCGAACAAGGGGCATGCGGGCACGGTGACCACAGGCGATCGCCGCCCGGCGAACCAGACGTGGGTCTACGGCAGGGCAGGGAGGCCCTGTCGCCGATGCGGCACCCGCATCAGCCGAGGGGAGATGGGCGCGCAGCCACAGGAACGACTGATCCTGTGGTGTGCCGGCTGCCAGCAGCGTTAGGCAGCCACCATGTCCTTGACATCGGGGAACACTGAATCGGAAATCGACCCGGGGACCGTCTCCGCAAGGGGCAGTCGCTCGTGCTCGGGCACGTCGGCAAGCACAGGAGCCGCCTGGAGCTCCGCCAGCGCGAACTGGTCGGAAACCTCACGCAACACCTGGGACAACGGCACGCCGAGTGCGCCGCAAATGGACGCGAGCAGCTCGGACGAGGCTTCCTTCTGCCCGCGTTCGACCTCGGACAAGTAGCCGAGTGAAACGCGCGCGAGCGTGGACACCTCGCGTAGCGTGCGCCCCTGCCGCACCCGCAACCGCCTCAGCACGTCGCCGAGCAGCTGACGCAGCAGAATCATCTGTCGCTCCCTCCCCGGCGCGGATGTCTTCACCACGCCCCGCGCGATCGGATCGTGCCGCACATTGGTCTTCTTCGCTTCGTACATACTCCTCGCCGTCATCATTGGGCGTCGCCGACCCTGGACCGCCGATCGTGCCTCATTGCGCGACTCATCAGGCCCGCCTGCCGGGCGCTCGGTGCTTGCAGTTGGCTCACGGACCTCACTCACAGCTCCACCGTACCCGTATCCACCGACACCGCGTCAGACCGTGCATCGCATGTTCGCTCGGGACGTAACACGGTAATCACCCGGAATGTTCCCCTATGTTCGCCTTCAGCACACCTGAGAGTAGATCGACTGCCTCGTCCACCGTCTCTACCCTGATACGTTCGCGCGAGCCCTGAAGCCTCAATGCGCGCGCCCTGATCTGTCCACCGGGTCCGCTGACGGCCGCGTACACGGTGCCGACCGGCTTACCGTCCTGTGGGTCAGGTCCGGCGACGCCCGTCACCGCCAAACCGTAGGTGGCCCCGCACAGGCGTGCCACCCCTGCCGCCATGGATGCCGCCACATCAGGGTGCACGGCTCCCTCGCGCCTCAGCAGCTCCTCCGGCACGCCCAGGAGCTCATGCTTGAGATCGGTGGCGTAGGAGATCACCCCGCCCCTGAACGCCTTGGAGGAGCCGGAGACCGACGTGATCGCCGCCCCGATGAGCCCTCCGGTCAGCGACTCGGCCACCGCCACCGTGGCCGACTGGTCCACCAGCAACGTCAACATCCCGGCCACGTCCGCCATCGATCACTCCCCGCGTGCCTGCCTGGCCACATTACGAAGCTTGACGGCGCGTACGACATAGTCCACGCCCGTGCCCACGGTGATCACCAGCGCCGCCCCCATCACGACCCACCGGATCGGCCCGGGGACGCCCGGCACGAGGTAGAGCACGATCGCGGCGATCTGCAGCACGGTCTTGACCTTGCCGCCATAGCTGGCCGGGATGACCGCGTGCCGCAGCAGCATGAACCGCAGCAGCGTGATGCCCAGCTCCCTGCCGAGGATCGGGATCGTGACCCACCAGGGCACCTCGTCGAGCAGCGACAGGCACACCAGCGCCGCCCCCGTGAGCGCCTTGTCGGCGATCGGGTCGGCGATCTTCCCGAAGTCGGTGATGAGGCCGTAGCGCCTGGCCAGCTCGCCGTCGAGGTGGTCGGTGATCGACGCCACCGCGAACACCGCCAGCGCGGTCACGCGCCAGCCCGTGCCGGGCAGGAAGAGGCAGACGACGAAAAAAGGGACGAGCACCAACCGGAGGACCGTGAGGACGTTGGCGATGTTCCACGGGCTTACCACGCGGCGCTCGTCCCTTTTCATGGACCGGCCTTGATGCGCGCGATCAGGTCGACGCCTTCCGCGTCGACCACGACCGCGCGGACGATCTGCCCCCTGACCAGCCCGATGCCCTGCACCGTGACGGAGCCGTCGACCTCGGGGCCCTGGTGCGCGGCCCGGCCCTCGTAACCGCCGTCGCCCAGGTCGTCGTCGATCAGCACGTCCACCTCGGTCCCGATGCGCTCCTCCGCGCGCTGGGCGGTCAGCTCCTCTGCCAGCTCGGTGAGCACGCGCACGCGCTCGTCGATGACCTCCTGGTCGAGCTTGCCCGGCAGATCGGCGGCCTCGGTGCCGTCCTCGTCGGAATAGCCGAACACGCCGATGACGTCGAGCCTGGCCTCCTCCAGGAAGCCGACCAGCTCGCCGAACTCCTCCTCGGTCTCCCCGGGGAAGCCCACGATGAAGTTGGAGCGCACGCCGGCCTCAGGGGCGCGCGCACGCACGCTCTGCAGCAGCCCCAGGAAGCGCTCGGGGTCGCCGAAGCGGCGCATCCTGCGCAGGACGGTGCCGCTGGCGTGCTGGAATGACAGGTCGAAGTAGGGGGCGATGCCCTCTGTGCCGGTGATCGTCTCGATCAGGCCGGGACGCAGCTCGGCGGGCTGCAGGTAGCTGACCCGCACCCGGTCGATGCCCTCGACCGCGGCCAGTTCGGGCAGCAGCTTCTCCAGCGCCCGCAGGTCGCCGAGGTCCTTGCCGTAGGACGTGGAGTTTTCGCTCACGAGGACGAGCTCGCGCACGCCCCTGTGGGCCAGCCAGTCGGCTTCGGCCAGCAGCTCGTCGGGCTTGCGCGAGACGTAGGAGCCACGGAAGGCCGGGATGGCGCAGAACGTGCAGCGCCGGTCGCAGCCGGAGGCCAGCTTGAGCGAGGCCACGGGGCTCTCGTCGAGCCGTTTGCGCAGCACACGCGGGCCGCTGGCGGGCGCTACCCCGTCGGGCAGGTCGCCGTGGCCCGGGATGCTCGTCGTCTGCGCGCTGGCACGATCCACCGGCGAGATGGGTAGCAAGGTGCGGCGGTCGCGTGGCGAGTGCGGCTTGAGCGGCCGGCCCTCCAGCACGTCGTCGAGCCGGCCGCCGATCTCGGCGTAGTCGTCGAAGGAGATGACCGCGCTGGCCTCTGGCAGCGCCTCGGCCAGCTCATTGCCGTAGCGCTCGGCCATGCAGCCCGCGGCCACCACCTTCGCGCCCGAGTCCGCGGCGGCCAGCAGCGTGTCGATGGAGTCTTTCTTGGCCGAGTCAATGAAGCCACACGTGTTGACGACGACGACATCGGGGTCGTCGTCGCCCAGCTGCCAACCGGCAGCCTCAAGTCGCGCGGCCAGCTCCTCGGAGTCGACCTCGTTGCGCGCGCAGCCCAGGGTGATCAGCGATGCGGTTCGGCGGGATGACATGGTGAACACTACGGTATCGGGAGTTGGCCACCACCCGATGCACCGGATCCCCAGGTGACTACCGTGACTGCGGTTTCGGCGGCCCGAACGAGCGCTGCACCGTCTCTCCCCGGCCGCCGAGCTTTTTCACTTTCTTGCCGTTGACCTGCAGCGTAACGGCTCCGGCGTCAGCCAGCAGCACGTGCACCTGATCGGCGGCGCGCCAGACGGAGGTCTTTCCCGCCTTCAGCGTGCCCGAGAACAGCTTGCGCCCTTCGGCGTCGCGCACGTTCACGTACGACGACCGCTTGGCCAGCATGCTGACCGTCACCATGCCCTTGCTCTTCTTGGACGGCGTGGGCTTCGGCGACTCGGTGATGGGCCTGTTGGGCGGCACGCTCGGCCGGGCCGAGGCCACGCGCACGTCACCCGTGCGCACCTGGTCGCTCGCGCCGCCGAGCACCCGCATCATGCCGAAGACCACGACGATGGCCAGCGCCACCCCGAGCGCCATCGTCCAGTTCGGCCCCCGCCGCTCCGGCAGGTGGATCTTGCGGTCGGCCTGGAACACGGCCGCGGCCCGCACCGGCTGCGGCGCCCCGCCGTTCTGCTGGTCGTAGAGGTGGACCGTGGCCTCGGGATCCAGCCCGACCGCCTTGGCCAGGGCCTTGACGTGCCCTCTGGCGTAGAAATGACCTCCACATTGGCCGTAGTCATCCTGCTCGATGCAATGGATGATCGCTTCACGGATATTGGTGGCCGCACTGACCTGCGTGACCGTCAGCCCGGCGGACTGCCTGGCCGCCGCCAGCATGGCCCCGATGCTCTGCTCCTGCACTGCGAACGCCTCCCCACGGCGCCTGAACTGCCCCACCACGACGTTGCGTAGTGGTTCATATTCAACCAGTAACCGCCGAGCAAGCATGCATTGGGGTCATTCGCCACGCAGGTCGGCCAGCAAACCCGCCAGATCGTCGGGCTTCACGAGCACCTCGCGAGCCTTGGAACCCTCGCTCGGGCCGACCACGTTGCGGCTTTCGAGCAGGTCCATCAGCCGCCCGGCCTTGGCGAAGCCGACCCGCAGCTTGCGCTGGAGCATCGACGTCGAGCCGAACTGGGTGGTCACGATCAGCTCGGCCGCCTGCACGAGCAGGTCGAGGTCGTCGCCGATGTCCTCGTCGATCTCCCGCTTGACCGGCGCGGCGGCGACGTCCTCGCGATATTCGACCTGCATCTGCGTCTTGCAGTGCTTGACGATCTCGGCGATCTCCTTCTCGGAGACGAACGCGTTCTGGATCCGGATGGGCTTGCTCGCGCCCATCGGCAGGAACAGCGCGTCGCCCTGGCCGACCAGCTTGTCGGCGCCCGGCTGGTCGAGGATGACCCGCGAGTCGGTGAGCGAGGACACCGCGAACGCCAGCCTGGACGGCACGTTCGCCTTGATCAGGCCGGTCACGACGTCAACCGACGGCCGCTGGGTGGCGATCACGAGGTGGATACCCGCCGCGCGGGCCAGCTGCGTGATGCGCACGATCGAGTCCTCGACGTCGCGCGGGGCCACCATCATCAGGTCGGCCAGCTCGTCCACGATCACCAGCAGGTACGGGTACGGCTGGTAGACCCGCTCGCTGCCGGGGGGCGGCTGCAGCTTGCCCGCCCGCACGGCCTTGTTGAACTCGTCCACGTGCCTGAACCCCGACGCGGCCAGGTCGTCGTAGCGCCGGTCCATCTCGCCGACCACCCATTCGAGGGCCTCGGCGGCCTTCTTCGGGTTGGTGATGATCGGGGTGATCAGGTGGGGGATGCCCTCGTACACGCTGAGCTCGACCCGCTTGGGGTCGACCAGCACCATCCGCACCTCGTCTGGGGTGGCGCGCATGAGGATGCTGGTGATGAGGCCGTTGACGCAGACCGACTTGCCGGCGCCGGTCGCGCCCGCGATGAGCAGGTGAGGCATCTTGGCGAGGTTCGCGACGATGGTGCGGCCCTCGACGTCTTTACCCAGGCCCACGATCATCGGGTGATGGTCGGCCTGCGCCACCTGGGCGCGCAGCACGTCGCCCAGGGACACCAGGTCCTTGTCCGCGTTGGGGATCTCGACCCCGATCGCCGACTTACCCGGGATGGGAGACAGGATCCGGACATCTGCCGACTTGACGGCATACGCGATGTTCTTGGTGAGGGCCGTGACCTTCTCCACCTTCACGGCCGGGCCCAGCTCGATCTCGTAACGCGTCACGGTCGGGCCCCGGGTGAACCCGATCACCTGGGCGTCGATGGTGAACTGCTCCATCACGCTGGTCAGCGCGTTCACCACGGTCGTGTTGGCCTTGGTCTGCGGCTTCGGCGCGGTGCCCTGCTTCAGGAACTGCAGGTCAGGAAGGCTGTACGGCCCCGCCTGCGGCGACAGCACGAGCTGCTCCACCTTGCGGGGCGCGGGCGTCGGCTGCGGCGGCTCAGGCTTGCGCTCGGCCTCCGGAGCGGGCACCTCGTCCTCGTCCGTCAGCCCGGGCACGATCTCGGGCGAGTGGTCGGGCCTCTTGTCCTTCTCCGCCAGCACCGGCGTGTCGTACGGCTTGATGATCTCGACGGGCTCGCCGCCGTCGGGCTTCTTGGTCCTGACCCGCTTCTTGCCCGGCTCGCGCGGCTCAGGCTCGGCATGCCGCTCGAACAGCAGGTGCTTGAGCTCCGACAGCCGCTCGGGGATCCGGTGCACCGGCGTGGCGGTGATCACCAGCACGCCGAACCCGGACAGGAGCAGCAGCAGCGGAATCGTGATCCACGGCGGCAGGATGCTCATCGGCGGCGCGGACACGATGAACCCGATCATGCCGCCGGCCTGCGACACCTTGTCCATGCCCTGGCCCTCGCCGGCCGGGTAGGGGGTGTCGTTGGCCACGTGGATCACGCCCAGCACGCCGACCAGCAGCGCCGCCCACCCGATCACCATCCGGCCGGTGTCGGCGTTCTGGTCGGGGTGGCGCAGGTAGCGCCAGGCCAGCAGGCCGAGCAGCAGCGGCAGCGCCCAGGCCAGCGAGCCGAACACGCCGCGCACGGTCGCGTTGACCACGCCGGAGACCGCGCCGTCGGAGTTGCGCCACGTCATGGCCGCGACCACGATCGCGCCCGCGAGCACCGTCAGCCCGACCCCGTCGCGTCTGTGCGCCGGATCCAGCTCGCGGGCGTTCTTGCCCAGCGCGCGAGCCGTGCTGCCGATGCCGTTGGCGAGCAGCATCCACAGCCCGACGATCAGCTTGCCGATCATCGTGAAGACCCAGGTGATCGGGTCGGGGTGGGTCGCGGAGGGCTTGCGGCCGGCGGACGGCGCCTTCGCCCTGGGACGCCCGGCCGACGAGCCGGTCCGCTTCGCGGGGGTCGAGCGGGCCGAGGCCGACCGCTTCGCCGGCCCCTTCGATGAGCTTTTCGGCGTACGGGTGGCCATGATGCCAAAGGTACGTCGGAGACACCGCGTAACGCGCGGAGGCTCGCCGGGGACGCGGCAGGTGCCCCTCAAAGATGACGGAAAATTCACCCGGCATCCCATTGAACACGCTATTTCAGCTCATAAGACGTTCGTATACCTGGCCTATGCCCCTCCTGAACTTCAGGGACGTCGCGGCGGAGACCGCGCTGCGTCCCGGCGTGCTGTACCGCTCGGCGCAACCGCACACGCTCACCCCCGCCGACGCCGAGCTCGTCGCTGGCCTGCGCCTCATCGCCGACCTGCGCGGCGACGACGAGCGGACCACCGGCGACTGGGCGCTCGTCCTGGGCGGCGCCGTCAGGCACGCGCCGCTCGGCGCCGGCACCGCCTCCTCCCCCGCCCACCTGGCCACGCTGCCGCCCGACCTGGAGCTCGGCGACCTGTACGTGGGCCTGCTCCAGCACAGGACGCCCTGGTTCGCCGGCGTGATCGCGGAGATCGCCGACGGGCTGCCCGCCCTGGTCCACTGCGCCGCGGGCAAGGACCGCACGGGGATCGTCGTCGCGCTGATCCTCGACCTGCTCGGCGTGGAGCACGAGGCCATCGTCCGCGACTACGCGCTCACCGCCAAGGCGCTGCCCGGCCTGCTGCGGATGCTGGAGCTGAGCCTGCCGGCCGGCACGCCGTCCGCGCTGCTGGAGGCGCCGGAGAGCGCGATGCGCACGTTCCTGGCCGCGCTGCGGCGGCAGGGCGGCGCGGAGGCCCTCCTGCTCGTCAACGGCCTGACCCCGGGGCACGTGCGACGCCTGCGCGCCGCACTCATCCCCTGAGCGCCCGAGCCGCGCGCTCAGGGACGGCGCCGGACCCAGGGGACGAGCGCCCGGTCTCCGCGCTCAGGGGGACTTCGGCGTCAGCCGGCGGAGGCCGACGAGACCGCCTCGAAGGCCTCCTGCATGGCCGCCACCCGGTCGGCCAGGTCCTTGATCGCGTCCGTCAGCCCCTCGTCGTCCGAGGTCGTCCCGGCCAGGTCCGCGAGACGCGACTCGACCAGGCCGAGCCGCCGCGCGAAGTCCGACAGCGCCTCGTTGTCCTGGACCAGCTGGGTGAGCAGCGCGGTCTGCTCCACCAGCACGGCGTTCTTCCTGAACAGCTCGAGAAAGACCGCCACCTTGGACCTGAGCACCCACGGGTCGAAGGGCTTGGTGAGGTAGTCGACCGCGTAGCCGCGGAACGCCGAGCCCGCGGTGGGCTCGGTGCCGGTCAGGAAGATGATGGGCACGTCGCGGGTCTGGTCGAGCCGTTTGATGTGGGTGGCGGTCTCGAATCCATCCATGCCGGGCATGAGCACGTCGAGCAGGACGACCGCGAAGTCGTTGCGCAGCATCAGCTTCATCGCCTCCTGCCCGGACCTGGCCTTGTACAGCAGTTGCTGGAGCGGCCGCAGCACGGCTTCCAGGGCGAGCAGGCTCTCGTCGTTGTCGTCCACCAGCAGGATCTTGACCTGGCGGTTCATCCGCTCCCCTCTCTCTCGCCCGCGAGCCACCCGCGCATCACCTCCAGCAGATGATCGAGGTCCACGGGTTTCGGCACGTAGTCGGAGGCCCCGCAGGCGATCGTCTTCTCCCGGTCCCCCCGCATCGCCTTGGCGGTGAGCGCGATGATCGGCAGGCCCGCGAACCGTGGCATCTCGCGTACGGCGACGAGGGTCTCGTAACCATCCATCTCCGGCATCATCACGTCCATGAGGACGAGCGCGATCTCCTCCTCGCGCTCCAGCGCCTCGATGCCCTCCCTGCCGTTCTCGGCGTAGACGACCTCCATGCCGAGGCGGCTGAGCACGTGGGTCAGGGCGTAGACGTTGCGGATGTCGTCGTCCACGATGAGCACCCGCCGCCCCTCGAACACCGCGCCCAGCGGACCTTCCTTGAGCTCGGTGAGCCGGGAGGAGCACGGCCACAGCTCGTCGTTCTCCGTGGCCGGCCACTCGGCCTGCGCGGGTGTCGCGCGTGACTCGGCCGTCTTCGGCGCGGGCTCGGGCTCCCACTCCGTCTCGCCCGCCGCGGCGGAGACGGGGCATCTTGCAGGCACGTAGAGGGTGAACGTGCTGCCCACGCCCGGCTGGCTGCTGGCGTGGATCACCCCGCCGAGCAGGCGCGCGATCTCGCTGCTGATCGACAGCCCCAGCCCCGTGCCGCCGTATTTGCGGCTGGTGGTGCCGTCGGCCTGCTGGAACGCGCCGAAGATGGCCGGCAGCTTGTCGGCCGCGATGCCGATGCCGGTGTCGCGGACCGCGAACGCGATCACGTCCGTGTCGGGCCCCGCCTCCAGCGTGCCCCGGTCGACCGACACCTCCAGGCGCACCTCGCCGACCGCGGTGAACTTGACCGCGTTGGACAGCAGGTTGCGCAGGATCTGCTGGAGCCGGCGCTCGTCGTTGTGGAGCACGTGCGGCGTGCCGGGGCTGACCTCGATCTCGAACGTCAGCCCGCGATCGACCGTCAGCGGCCTGAACGTGGCGTCCACGTAGTCGAGCAGCTTGCTCAGCGGCAGCTTCTCGGGCCGTACGTCCATCCGCCCCGCCTCGATCTTGGACAGGTCGAGGATGTCGTTGATGAGCTGGAGCAGGTCGCTGCCCGCGTTGTGGATCGCGCTGGCGAACTCGACCTCCTGCGCCGACAGGTTCCCCTCCGGGTTGTCGGCCAGCAGCCTGGCCAGGATGAGCAGGCTGTTGAGCGGCGTGCGCAGCTCGTGGGACATGTTCGCCAGGAACTCGGACTTGTAGCGGGACGAGGTGGCCAGCAGGTGGGCCTTCTCCTCCAGCGCGGCGTTGGACTTGCGCAGCTCGGCCTGCTGGCGCTGCAGCTCGTCCGAGCGGCCCTGGAGCTGCTGGGCCAGCCGCTGCGACTCCGACAGCAGCGACTCGGTGCGGGCGTTGGCGATGATCGTGTTGATGGCGACGCCGATGGTGACCCCGAACTGGTCGAAGAAGGCCAGGTGGACGTCGCTGAACCGGCTGAACGAGGCCAGCTCGATCACCCCGAGCACCTTGTCCTCGAACACGATCGGCAGCACCACCACACTGGCCGGTGCGGCCTCGCCCAGCCCCGTGTGGACCTTGATGTAGCCGGCCGGCACGTCGTCGAGCAGGATGCGCTTGCGCTCCAGGGCGGCCTGCCTGATCAGCCCCGGCCCCGGGCTGCCGGGGGCGGGCAGCACGTCGTGGGCGGCGCCGTAGCCGGCGATGAAGCCGAGCCCGCCGTCCAGCGAGTCGGGCTCGGCCAGGAAGAACGCGCCGTATTGCGCGCTGACCAGCGGTGTCAGCTCCCGCAGGATCAGATCCGCCACCTCGACCAGGTCGCGGTGGCCCTGCATGAGCCCGGCGATGCGGGCGAGGTTGCTCTCCAGCCAGTCCTTGGCGCGGGTGGTCTCGCGCAGGTTGGCGACCATGAGGTTGACGTTGTTCTTCAGCTCGGCGACCTCGCCCTTGGCCTCGACGCTGATCGAGCGGCTCAGGTCGCCCTGGGCGACGGCGCTGGCCACCTCGGCGATGGCGCGCACCTGGGTGGTGAGGTTGCCGGCGAGCTGGTTGACGTTCTTCGTCAGGCGCTCCCAGGTGCCGTAGACGCCCTCGACCTCGGCCTGGCCGCCCAGCCTGCCTTCGGAGCCCACCTCGCGCGCCACCCGCGTCACCTCGGAGGAGAACGAGGACAGCGTGTCGACCATCGTGTTGATGGTGGTCTTCAGCTCGAGGATCTCGCCGCGGGCGTCCACGTCGATCTTCTTCAGCAGGTCTCCGTTGGCGACCGCGGTGGCGACCTGGGCGATGTTGCGTACCTGGCTGGTGAGGTTGGAGGCCATGAAGTTGACGTTGTCCGTCAGGTCCTTCCAGACCCCGCTCACCCCCCGCACCTGCGCCTGAC
>NZ_VCKX01000751.1 GCF_005889725.1 Nonomuraea zeae | reverse complement strand
GGCACCGTCGGTTGTGTATAGGAGACCGGGGGGCTGACGGCTCGCGAGATCGAGGTGCTGCGGCTGGTCGCGGAGGGGCTGACGAACCGGGAGATCGCGGAGCGGCTGTTCATCGCGCAGAAGACGGTGAGCGTGCACGTGTCCAACATCCTGGGCAAGCTGGAGGTCTCCACCCGCACCCAGGCGGCCGCGGCCGCACGGGAGCGCGGCCTGCTGTCTTAGCACCTCTCCCGGGGCCCTGAGGCGGGAGCGGCTCGTGCGGGGCGACGCTTGGGGTTTGCACAGGGCGACGCGCGGGCTCGCGCGGGATGGTGCAGGGCGCCACGCGGGGCGGTTGCCGGGCGGCGCGCCGGGCTCGTGCGGGGTGGTGCCGGGCGGCGGTGCCGGGCGGCGCGCGGGGCTCGCGCAGCGTGGCGTGGGGTGGCGCGTGGGGAGCGGGCTAGCAGCTGTCTCTTAGACACATCTGACG
>NZ_VCKX01000101.1 GCF_005889725.1 Nonomuraea zeae | reverse complement strand
ATCCGAGGGGTATAAGAGACAGGGGTCAGATGCCGCGAGGGCGGAAGGCGGCCAGGGGGATCGCCATCCAGGAGGGCCGGTTGCGGGCCTCGTAAACCACCTCGTACACCGCCTTGGACAGCTCGAAGGCCCGCAGCAGCGCCGCGTCCGCCCGGGTGATCACCCCGCCGCCCTCCACGTACCCGTCGAGGAACGCGGTCCGGTTGCGGTCGGCCCACTCCTGGGCGCGCGGCTCCAGGTCGGCCGCCTGGGATTGGTCGGCCAGCAGGTGCCGGGCCGCGTAGTCGAACGAGCGCAGCATCCCCGCCACGTCCCGCAGCGGCGACGACATCGCACGCCGCTCGGCCAGCGGCTGGCCCGGCTCGCCCTCGAAGTCCAGCACCACCCAGTCCGTCGGCGTGCGCATGACCTGGCCCAGGTGGTAATCGCCGTGAACCCGTTGCACAGGGACCTCGTTGGTGAGCAACTCCACCTCGTGGTAGGCCGCCTCGATCGCGCTCACATACGCCCGCAGCTCGGGCACCTCCGCCACGGCCCGCCCCAGCCGGCGCCTGAAGCCCTCGGCCATCCGCTTGACCTCGTGGACCTCGATGACGTCCGTGGGGAAGGCCTGGGCCAGCTCCTGGTGTACCCGGGCGGTGGCCGCCCCCAGCCGCAGCGACTCGGCCGCGAAGTCCCCGCCCGCCTCGGAGGCCGGCAGCTCGGGCAGTGACGCGTACAGGTCACGGACGCTGGCCAGGGCCAGGTCCCAGCCGTCGTTCGCGGTGGAGAGGAACTCCTGCATGATCGCGAGCGTCGTGTCGGTGCCGTCGAGATCTGTCTCGATCCACCCGTACGGCTGCGCGATGTGCGGCGCGTTCCGCGCGGCGAGCGCGGTGACGATCTCCAGCTCGGGGTTCACGCCGGGGATGAGCCGGCGGAAGAGCTTGCAGATGTACGCGTCGCCGAACACGAGGGAGGTGTTGGACTGTTCGGCCCCCAGCACCAGGCTGCGCGGGGTGGTGTCGATGGTGACGCCGGGCACGTGGCGCATCCGCAGCCCGCTGCGGGTCTCGTCGTGCGCCATGCCGTCCAGCAGCCAGCTCGTCCGGTCGGCGTCGTGCACGGCGTCGTAGAGATAGACGTCGCCGATCGTGCCGATCAGCGAGTGGGAGAGCCGGTCGGGGAGCGAGTCCCGCTCCCCGAGCAGGATCTGGTAGCGGTCTCGCGAGCCCTCTTGCCAGACGGCGACGATCAGGTGTCTCAGTCCGGACGTCAGTTCGACGTCCGAGTCGATCGACAGTTCGTCGATCGGGCGCCCCTTGCCGCCGAACCAACGTTGGCGGCCGATCCATGCGGCAAGGAGCTCACCAAGCACGTCCTACTCCTCCTGGGTGATGGCCGGCGGGAGTGTGAACCAGTAGAACCCATGCCCTGGAAGCGTCAAAAGATACGGAAGCTCGCCAATTGCCGGAAATGGTACGCCTCCCATGGTCTCCACGGGAGAAACGCCCACGAATCGCCGCAGGTCCAGCTCGACCGGCTGCGGGAAGCGTGACAGGTTGTTCACACAGAGCATCCGGTCGTCGCCCAGCTCCCGGACGAACGCCAGCACGCTGGGGTTGGAGGAGTTGAGCTCGGCGTACGTGCCCAGCCCGAAGACGGGGTGCCGCTTGCGGATCTCGATCATGCGCCTGGTCCAGTGCAGCAGCGATCCGGAGTTCTTCTGCTGGGCCTCGACGTTGATGCCGGCGTAGCCGTAGATCGGATCCATGATGACCGGCAGGTAGAGCCGGCCGGGGTCGCAGTCGGAGAACCCGGCGTTGCGGTCGGGGTCCCACTGCATGGGCGTACGCACGCCGTCGCGGTCGCCGAGCCAGATGTTGTCGCCCATGCCGATCTCGTCGCCGTAGTAGAGCACGGGGGAGCCCGGCAGTGACAGGAGCAGGGCGGTGAACAGCTCGATCTGGTTGCGGTCGTTCTCCAGCAGGGGCGCCAGGCGGCGGCGGATGCCGACATTTGCCCGCATGCGGGGATCTTTGGCGTACTCGGTGTACATGTAGTCGCGCTCTTCGTCCGTGACCATTTCGAGCGTCAGTTCATCGTGGTTACGAAGGAAGATCCCCCACTGGCAGTTTTCCGGAATTTTCGGCGTTTGTGCCAGAATTTCGGAAATGGGGTAGCGCGATTCCCGGCGGACGGCCATGAAGATTCGGGGCATAAGTGGGAAATGGAAGGCCATGTGGCATTCGTCCCCACCACCGACCGGATCGCCGAAATATTCCACCACGTCGGACGGCCACTGGTTCGCCTCGGCGAGCAGCACCCTGTCCGGGAACAGCCGGTCCACCTCGGACCGGATCCGCTTGAGGTATTGGTGCGTCCTCGGCAGGTTCTCGCAGTTCGTGCCCTCCTCCTCGAAGAGGTACGGCACGGCGTCCAGGCGGAACCCGTCGATGCCCAGGTCGAGCCAGAAGCGCAGCACTTCGAGCATCGCGTCCTGGACGGCCGGGTTCTCGTAGTTGAGGTCCGGCTGGTGGTGGAAGAAGCGGTGCCAGTAGTACTGGCCGCGTACCGGGTCGTAAGTCCAGTTGGACGTCTCGGTGTCGATGAAGATGATCCGGGCGTCCTGATATTTCTCATCGCTGGACGACCACACGTAGAAGTCCCCGAAAGGACCTTCGGGGTCGTGCCGCGACGCCTGGAACCAGGGATGGGCGTCACTGGTGTGGTTCATGACCAGGTCGGCGACGACACGCATGCCCCGCTTGTGAGCTTCGTCGACGAGCTTCACGAAGTCTCCCAGATCCCCGAACTCGGGCAGGATCTTCATGAAGTCGGCGATGTCGTAGCCGCCGTCGCGCAGGGGCGACTCGTAGAGCGGCAGCAGCCAGAGGCAGTCGACCCCGAGCCACTGCAGATAGTCGAGCTTGCTGATCAGGCCCCTGATGTCGCCGGTTCCGTCGCCGTTGGAGTCGGCGAAACCTCGGATCAGGACCTCGTAGAAGACCGCGCGCTTGTACCAATAGGGGTCGCGCGGCTTCCCCTCGTCGAAAGTATTGGGAATAGGTGTGGAGCTCATGAGCTTCCCCGCAAAGGGCTCATGAGGGAGGCGCTGTCACACACGTTGAAGACTCCCCGCTGAATTCAGTTCTACCGTGGCGCGGCTCGTACGGTGAGAATATGGGCAGGCTGGATATGGGGGTCGAGGCGAACATAGTTGCTCTGCCTCCAGCGGTACGACTCGCCGGACAGTTCGTCGTCGACGACGAACTCGGCGTTCCAGTCGAGACCGATGGCGGGCAGGTCCAGATCTACGGTCGCCTCGTGGGTGTGGTGTGGATCCAGATTGATAACCGCCAGAACGACGTCGCCCAGCCCGTGCCTTCGTGTGGCCGTGTCATAGGCGCCCGGGAGTCGTTTCGACAGGCAAACGATGTCCGGTTGGTCGACCCTGTGGAACCGTAGGTTACGCAACTCCTGCAGTGCGGGATGCGCTCTTCGGAACAAATTCAGATGGGTGATGAAAGGAGCCAGGCTCCTGCCCTCCCGTTCTGCTGTAACCCAATCGCGAGGTTTGTACTGATATTTTTCGCTATCCAGGTATTCCTCGCTACCCGGACGAACCGGTACGTTCTCCACAAGCTCGTATCCGGAGTACACGCCCCAGCTAGGCGAGGCCACCGCGGCCAGCACGGCCCTGATCTTGAAGGCGGGGACGCCGCCGTGCTGCAGGAACTCGTGCAGGATGTCCGGCGTGTTCACGAACAGGTTCGGCCGCAGGTAGGCGGACGTCTCGTGGGAGAGCTCGGTGAGATACGTCTCCACGTCGTGCTTGGAGTTCTTCCACGTGTAGTACGTGTACGACTGGTGGAAGCCGACCTTCGCCAGCATGCGCATCATCGCCGGCCGGGTGAACGCCTCCGACAGGAAGATCACGTCCGGGTCCGTCGTGTGGATGTCGGCCAGCATCCGCTCCCAGAAGGCCACGGGCTTGGTGTGCGGGTTGTCCACCCGGAAGATGCGTACGCCGTGGTCCATCCAGTGCCGCAGCACCCGCCTGACCTCGTTGTAGATCCCCTCGGGATCCCGGTCGAAGTTGATCGGGTAGATGTCCTGGTACTTCTTCGGCGGGTTCTCGGCGTAGGCGATCGTCCCGTCCGCCCTGATCGTGAACCACTCGGGGTGCTCCTTGACCCACGGGTGGTCGGGCGCGCACTGGAGGGCGAAGTCGAGCGCGATCTCCATGCCCAGCTCTCTGGTGCGGCCGACGAACTCGTCGAAGTCCTCCAGCGTGCCGAGATCGGGGTGCACGGCGTCATGGCCGCCGTCCTCCGACCCGATGGCCCAGGGCGAGCCCGGCTCGTCGGGCTCGGGGCTGAGCGTGTTGTTGCGCCCCTTGCGGTACGTGGCGCCGATCGGATGGATGGGCGGCAGGTAGACGACGTCGAAGCCCATCTTGGCGATGGCGGGGAGCCGCTTGGCAGCAGTCTGGAAATTTCCGGACTTGGAGATGCCGAGCTCGTTGACGATCGCGCCTTCCGACCGCGGGAAGAACTCGTACCACGAGCCGTACAGCGCCCTGCGCCGGTCCACCCTGATCTTGTGCGACTTGGACCGCGTCACCAGCTCGCGGAACGGATGCGCGTCCAGCAGCGCGGCCGTCTCGGGAAGCTGGGCGATCGACAGCCGCGCCCGGGGATCCAGCTCCTCGTCACGGAGCGTGGCGGCGATCGAGAGCAGCGCCGCCCGGTGGCCGCACGCGCTCTCGCCGTTCCCGTTCTGCGGCTTGTGCCCGTTCTGCTGCTTCGGAGTGCTCTTGTGCTGGCCGTTCTTGGGCGTGCCGTTCGGGCAGTCGGCCGTACGCACGGCCTTGGCGGCACGCTCGAACAGCCGGGCACCTTCCTCGCACATGAGGTCGGTGTCCATGCCGCGCGGGATCTTGATCTCCGCGTCGTGCAGCCACGTGCTGACGGGGTCGCTCCAGGCCTCCACGCGATAGAGCCAGTCGCCCTCGGTGGGCAGACAGACCTCCACCCCCCACCGGTCGGTGCCGGGGGCGAGCTCGCGCATGCGTCTCAGGCGGCCACGCTGCCCGTCGGGCGCGGTGAGCACCACGCCCGCGGCCACGGCGTCGTGGCCCTCTCTGAACACGGTCGCCGAGACCTCGAAGGTCTCACCTGCGACCGCCTTGGCGGGCCACTGCCCGCAGTCGACGACGGGGGAGATGTCCGTGATGGGAATTCGTCCGATCATCGCATTCAAGGGTTTGCGGCGGCGCACTCGGTGCCGCCGGAGGCTTTCCGTGTGGAGTCTCCGCTACCCGCGGCCGGACCGCTGGACGCGGCCTACCGTGGCAACAACGATCCTTGCATGTAAATTGTGGACAGCAGCGGATAGACCTCCCGAGTGTGTTCGCGGGAGTGCCAACAATGAGGAAAGTTGCCCCAATAGTCCCTCTTCATGCTTGTTCCCGGAAGGGGTTTGAACGGCCTTCATGGGGGTGAAGGACTCAGAGGTCCCTCCTAGCCCGTAGGGTGCAGAAACGTGAGAGCTATCCGCCGGTTTACCGTCCGCACCGTCCTGCCCGCGGAGCTGGCCGCCCTCGGCGAGCTCGTGCACAATCTCCGCTGGTCCTGGCACCCGGAGACGATGGACCTTTTCGCCGAGGTCGACCCAGACCTCTGGGAGCAGGTCGGGCACGATCCCGTGGCTCTGCTGGGCGCAGTCTCGACCGCCAGGCTGACCGAGCTGGCCGCCGACCGCCGCTTCCGCCGGCGTCTCGCCGACGCCGCCGACGACCTGCGCGAATACATGACATCCCCGCGCTGGTACCAGACGCTGCCCGACAGCGCCGCCGCCATCGCGTACTTCTCCCCCGAGTACGGCATCGCCGCCGCGCTGCCGCAGTATTCGGGCGGCCTCGGCATCCTCGCGGGTGACCACCTCAAGGCCGCCAGTGACCTGGGCGTGCCGATCCTCGCGGTCGGCCTGCTCTACCGCCACGGCTACTTCACGCAGTCGCTCTCGCCCGAGGGCTGGCAGCTGGAGCACTACCCGTCGCTCGACGCGGGCGGCCTGCCGCTGAGCCTGCTGAAGGACGAAGAGGGCCCGGTCAAGATCCGCATCGGCCTGCCCGGCGACCGCGTGCTGCACGCCCAGGTCTGGGTGGCGCAGGTGGGCCGGGTGCCGCTGCTGCTGCTCGACTCCGACGTGGCCGACAACGACACCGCCGCCAGGGACGTCACCGACCGCCTCTACGGCGGCGGCACCGATCACCGGCTCATGCAGGAGCTGCTGCTGGGCGTCGGCGGCGTACGCGCGATCAGGGCGTACTGCCGGATCACCGGGCACGCCGAGCCGGAGGTGTTCCACACCAACGAGGGCCACGCCGGTTTCCTCGGGCTCGAACGGATCCGCGAGCTGACCGAGGCGCGGCTGTCCTTCGACGAGGCGCTGGAGGCCGTCCGGGCCGGGACGGTGTTCACCACGCACACCCCCGTCCCCGCCGGCATCGACCGCTTCCCGAGAGACATGATCGAGCGGCACTTCGGCGGCGAGAACGCCTGGCCGACCGTGCCCGTCGATCGCATCCTGGCGCTGGGCGCGGAGTCCGACCCCGACCGGTTCAACATGGCGGTCATGGGCATGCGGCTGGCCCAGCGCGTCAACGGCGTGTCCCAGCTGCACGGCGAGGTCAGCCGGGACATGTTCAAAGATCTCTGGCCGGGATTTGACCTGGACGAGGTGCCGATCGGCTCGATCACCAACGGCGTGCACGCGCCGACCTGGGTCGGGCGCGAGTTCATGGAGCTGGCCGGGCGGGAGCTGCCCTCGCTGCTGGAGCGGGCCCGTGGCTGGGAGGGCATCCAGAAGATCTCCGACGCCGACATCTGGCAGATCAGGGGCAAGCTGCGCAAACGGCTGGTCGAGGGCGCCCGGGTGCGCCTGCGCCGCTCCTGGCGCGAGCGCGGAGCCTCCGACGCCGAGCTCGGCTGGATCGACGACGCGCTCGACCCCGACGTGCTGACCATCGGGTTCGCGCGGCGGGTCCCGTCGTACAAGCGGCTCACCCTGATGCTGCGCGACGCCAACCGGCTGACCGAGCTGCTGCTCGACCCGGACAAGCCCGTGCAGATCGTGATCGCCGGGAAGGCCCATCCGGCGGACGAGGGCGGCAAGAAGCTGATCCAGCAGATCGTCAAGTTCGCCGACCGGCAGAACGTCCGTCACCGCATCGTCTTCCTGCCCGACTACGACATGACGCTCGGGCAGCTCATGGTGCAGGGCTGCGACGTCTGGCTGAACAACCCGCTGCGCCCGCTGGAGGCGTCCGGCACCTCGGGGATGAAGTCCGCTCTGAACGGCGGCCTCAACCTGTCGATCCTCGACGGCTGGTGGGACGAGTGGTACGACGGCACCAACGGCTGGTCGATCCCGACCGCGGACGGGGTGACCGACCCCGACCGGCGGGACGAGCTGGAGGCCGCCGCCCTCTACGACCTGATCGAGCACGAGGTGTCCGACCGGTTCTACGACCGCCCGGTCGACGGGCTGCCGCGGCGCTGGATGGAGATGGTCAAGCACACGCTGGCCTCGCTGGGGCCGAAGGTGCTCGCCGGCCGGATGCTGCGCGACTATGTCGTGAGCCTCTACACCCCGGCCGCCGCCTCCGCCCGGTCGCTGTCGGCCGACTCCTACGCCCCGGCGAAGGCGTTCGCCGCCTGGCGGGTCCGGGTGAACCGGGCCTGGCCGGGGGTCAGGGTCGAGCACGTGGAGGCCGCGGGGGTGGGCGACACACCTGAGGTCGGGGCCGCCATCGAGCTGCACGCCACGATCGCGCTCGGGGACCTGGAGCCTGACGACGTGCTGGTCGAGGCGGCGTACGGGAAGGTCGGGCCGCACGACGAGCTGATGCATCCGGTGTACGCGAAGCTGTCCGTGGCGTCCCTGGGCGACGACGGGCGGGCGCACTACACGGGTAGCGTTCCGCTCGACCGTACGGGAGCTTTCGGCTACACCGTACGAGTTGTGCCAGACCACCCGCTCATCGTCACTCCCGGAGAATTGGGACTGATCGCAGTGCCAGAGGAACCCGCAGGCATGACGAACGGCACATTGCGTTAAAGGAGCGGCATAATCAGGACGTGGACGACAGCGGGAACGGCTTGCGGGCCGACACTCTGGTGGCCACGGTCCGCGGTGTGCTGCCGTCCCTGACGCCTGCCGCCCAGACCGTCGCCCGCCTCATCCTGGAGTCCCCTGCGACGGTGGCGAGGAGCACCATCACGGAGCTCTCCGCCGCCTCCGGGACCAGCGAGGCCACGATCGTGCGCACCGCCCGGCTGCTGGGGTTCGCCGGCTATCCGCAGCTCAGGCTGGCCCTGGCCGCGGCGGCGGCGCAGCCGGACCGGCTCGTGCCCGGCGACCTCGCGCCCGACGACCCGCTGTCGGAGGTCATCCAGAAGGTGGCGCGGGCCGAGTCGGAGGCGATCAACGACACCGTGGCCCAGCTCACCTCCGAGCGCCTCGGCCTGGTGGTGGACGCCATCGTCGGGGCCCGGCGGGTGGACGCGTACGGGGTCGGGGCCTCCGGGCTCGTGGCCGAGGACGTCGCCCAGAAGCTGCTGCGCATCGGGCTGTCCAGCCACGCCTTCCAGGACGCGCACCTGGCGCTGACCAGCGCCGTGCTGCTGAAGACGGGGGACGTGGCGATCGGCATCAGCACCTCGGGCGAGACGCCCGACGTGATCGAGCCGCTGACCAGGGCGGGGGAGGCGGGGGCGACGACCGTCGCGATCACCAACAACCCCCGCTCGTCCATCGCGGAGCTGGCCGAACACGTGCTGATCTCCGCCGGGCGCGAGACGGAGTTCCGTCCCGGCGCCCTGGCCAGCAGGATCAGCCAGCTCCTCGTCGTCGACTGCGTGTTCGTCGGCGTCGCCCAGCGCACGTTCGACTCCTCTCAGGAGGCGCTCGCGAGCACCAGGCGCGCCGTCAAGGAGTTCACCCGGAGAACGTCACCTGTACGTCGTCAGCCTTGACGTACATCACGCGGTGCCCGAACTGGATCTCCCAGTACTTCGTCTTGCCCCGCACCACCTTGTGGTCCTCCAGGTTGAAGGTGACCGCCCGGTAGTACTCGGCCGGCGCGGCGCCCGCGAGCGTGTACTTCTCCCCGGCCGAGAACGTGTACTGCAGCGGGGTCACCGCCTGGTACGGGATGCCCTCGGGGTAGGCCTCCTGCTCCGGGTACGCCCGGCCGTACACCGGGACCGTGGCCTTGCCCGGCTTCGGGGTCACGACCAGGCCCATGGACGGCACGGCGGTCGGCGCACTGGCCGGGTTGTGGAACCAGGCCTTCTGGCCGAGGTACCAGATGGCCGTCCAGTCGCCCTGGCGCTCCGCCACCGCGAAGCGCTGGCCGGTGCTGGCGCGGGCGCTGTGGTCGTACACGCTGTAGAGCGAGCCGCCGGTCGGGTGCTTGCCGATGTCCTTGATCAGCGGGGCGTCGGCACGCGGCTCGGTCCGCAGCCAGACCGTGTGGGCGGGCAGGGGCGGGCAGGCGGCTTCCGGGTTCTTGCGGTCGCAGCCGTAGAAGTACGGCTTATTCGTCGCGAAGTCCGGCTTTATCATGATCGATCCAGATCGAGGCCCGCCGAACTGGTGCAGCGGCGCGCCCATGAGCTGGAAGTAGTGCGCCCAGTCCCAGAACGGGCCCGGGTCCTCGTGCATGCCCCTGACCGTGGTCGGCAGGGTGCCGGGGACGTTGTCGTGGCCCAGGATGTGGGCGCGGTCGAGCGGCACGCCGTGCTTGAGCGCCAGGTAGCGGACCAGGCGGGCCGACGAGCGGTACATCGCCTCGGTGTACCAGGTGCTGCCCTCGGCCAGGAAGCCTTCGTGCTCGATGCCGATGGACTTGGCGTTGATGTACCAGTTGCCGGCCTGCCAGCCGACGTCCTTGGTCTTGATGTGCTGGGCGATGTGGCCGTCGGACGACCGGACGGAGTAGTGCCAGCTCGCGCCGTAGTTGGGGTCCTGGTTGAGGCGGATGGAGGGCAGGAAATATCCCTCCATGTCATGGATGATGATGTAGTCGACCTTCTGGCTGACCGGCCGGTTCGCCAGGTCGTAGTGGCCGTAGTCGTCAGGAGGCAGCTCCTGGTAGGCCGACGGGATCCACTCGCAGGAGATCGACGCCGGGCACTCCACGCCGTCGGGCCTCGTGTGGCGCAGGCCGAGCTTCTCCAGCCACTTCTCGATCTTCTCCAGCCCGGGGACGGCCGGCAGCTCGATCTTCTCGCCGTCGTCGGTCGTGCGCTGGGCGCCTTCCTTGATCGTCGCGAAGACCTCGTCGGCGAAGAACTTGGCCGCGTCCGCCTCCTCGGCGCCGGAGTACCTGGCGACGGCGCCGTACCACTCGCCCGGCTGGTCGCTCAGGGGCGCGCCGAGCGCCTTCTGGTAGTCGGCCAGGATCGCCGCGCCGCCGCGGATGTTGGCGGCGTCGTCCGTGCGCAGCTTCTCGTGGCTCTCGCCGGTGAGCGCGGCGGCCTTCTCCATGGTGCGCAGCGAGGCGGGCAGGTCGGTGGGCGCGGGCTGGGCGGTGGGCGCGGGCAGGGGACGGCCCTCGTCGCCACGCGCGTCCTCCTCGCCCTCGCTGTGGTGGTTGGCGGAGGTGTAGGCGGCGGCGTCGGTCAGGTGCATGGGCCCGAACCCGGCGTCGCTGGACGGCTGGCCGGCGTGGGCGTCCCACCGGGACTCCAGGTAGGAGACGCCGAGCAGCACGCTCTCGGGCACCTGGAACTCCTGCGCGGCGGCGGCGAACGCCTGTTGTCGATCGGCGGGCTCTTGGGCGTGGGCGGCGGTGAGGTTTCCTAAGGGCAGGACGGCGGCAATCGTGATCGCCAATAGTCTGCGCATGAACCGCTCCTCGGGACTGGGGGGCGCTAGGTGCAGTTCAGCGTCTCAACATTTTCCTTCGCAGGCGAGATCTTTGCGAAGACATTTTTCATCCCATAACACTTCGCCAGGTGCGAGGGTCACTCTCCATGGGCGGGCGGCGTCGCGGCGGGCTGCGTGCCGCCCGTGGGCGCGGGCGACAGCGGCTGCGCGGGCCCCGGGTTCAGGTTGGCGTAGGGGCCGGTCCGGGACTTGACCGGGACGTTGAGGCGTACCGGCGCCATGCCGCTGAAGGTGAAGGTCATCGGGACGCTGTCGCGCCGCACGCCGGTGACCGTGCCGATGGGCTTCTCGCCGGTGCCGACGGAACGGCCGGGCGGCAGCTCGACGGGGCCCGCGAGCTGTACGGTGCCGCCCCCGTCGACGGTGACGCGGTCGAGCCTGGCCGGCTTGCCGCTCTCGTTGATCAGGACCGCGTAGAGCGCCTGCTTGGGAGCGGGCGAGGCCGGGTCGGTGCCGCTCAGGAGGAAGACGTTGCGCAGGTGCAGCACCTTCTGGACGTCGGCGTTCGCCCCGTCGTTCTGCGGCTGTGATGCCGTGGGGTTGACGTCCGGCTTCGTGCACCCGGCGGCAACCGCTATGAAGCCGACGACCAGGGCGAAGATGATGAGGCGCATCGCCGGGCCTTCCTCTCGTCACGCTACGTTGCCTTCCCGCTACCCTCTAACGTCACCCCGAACCCGGCCCGCCCGAAAGCGCCGCCGGGCACGGCGTTCCCTGGCGGGGGATGGACCGCGGGCGGTGGTCGTGCGACGCTCGGGCGGTGCCGGACTACTACCGCGACCTGGCCACCGACTACCACTGGATCTTCCCTGACGAGATCGTCAGCTTCCCCGGCGTGATCGGCGGGACCTCGATCGAGAGCAGGGAGTTCATCCAGTCGATCGTCGACGCCCTGCCGCCCGGCGCCGCCGTGCTGGACTGCGCCTGCGGCATCGGCACCGACGCCATGGCACTCGCGCACGCGGGGTTCCAGGTGACCGCCACGGACGGCAGCCCGCTCATGGTGGCCGAGGCGCGGCGGCGCCTGCCCGGCGGCGTGGAGCTGCTCGCCTGCCGGTGGGAGGACCTGCCCGCCACCCTGACCGGGCGCTTCGACCTGGTCCTGTGCCTGGGCAACTCGCTGGTGCACGCCGGCTCGCACAAGGCCATGGTGGCGGCGCTGTCGGGGATGCGGCAGGTGCTCGCGCCCGGCGGCACGCTGATCGTCGACTCCCGCAACTGGGAGCTGCTCTACCGGCAGCGGCCCCGCATCGTGGCCGCCGACCGGGTCAGGGAGCGGGACGGCGTGCGGTCCACGTGCGTGTACGTCTGGAACATCCCCGACGCCCTGGACGAGCCGTGCCTGGCCGAGATCGTGCTCCTGCTGGAGCACCCCGGCGGCGTGCTCACCCACCGGCGCTACCCGATCGACTTCCAGCCGTTCACGCCCGCCGAGCTGGAGGCCAGGCTCGCCGAGGCCGGGTTCGCCGTCACCGGCTCCTCCTACCACCCGGACCGCGGCCGCTATGCCGTCACCGCCGTCGCGGCCCGGAGCCCGGTCTCATAGCGAGAACGCAGAAGGCCCTGGACGCGGACCAGGCAAGGCACACGTCCCTGGACGCCCGGCCAGGAAGGCGCGCGTCTCTGGACGCCCGGCCTTGAGGGGTCGGGTGAGCGGGCGCGGCCGGAGGTCAGTCTCCGGCGGGACGTGCTCACCTCCGCCACCTCTGTCAGAGGACGAGTCTCAGCTCGGGCCGCTGGTCGGGCAGGCCGATCAGCTCGCGCACGCGGGTGATCGGCCAGGCCAGCTCTCTGGCGAGGGTGGCGGCGCTCAGCCCGCTCTCGCGGATGGCGAGGTCGAAGGCGTGGGCGAGCAGGACGGGCTGCTCGCCGGGATAGCCGGAGACGGGCTCGTTGGTGAACCCCGGCTGGTCGCGCAGGGCGGCCAGGCGCTGGTAGGCGCGGCCGGCGGCGGAGTCGGACAGCAGCCCGGTCTCCCTGCACCGGTAGAGTAGCGAGTCGACCGACACGCCCCAGCTCTGCCGCAGCTCGGCGAGCCTGCGCAGATCGGCGCGGAGCGGCAGCTGGGGCAGGATGCTGTCGCGCGGCGTGAGGAACTCCGCGGCGAAGGCGTCGGCCTCGCGCTCCTGGTGGGTGTCTCCCGCCGCCGTGTCGCCGTGGAGGACCAGGTGGCCCAGCTCGTGGGCGGCGGTGAAGCGGTGACGGTAGATGTCGTCGAACCTGTTGGGGGTCAGCACCACGATCGGCCGCGGCAGGCTGGAGGTGGAGAAGGCGTCGACGGTGACCGCGTCGGGATCGTGGCGCGGCAGGGCGACGACGATGCCGTGCGCCTCCATATGGCGGACGAGATGGCTGATCGGGCCGGTGCCGAGCTCCCAGTGGGCGCGCAGCGCGCGGGCCGCGCCCGCGGGGTCGCGCGGCAGGTCGGAGTGCATCTCGCCGCCGGCGAACCCTGGCAGGTCCACCGCGGGGAGCTGGACCCGCTTCTCCAGCGCGTAGGTCAGCTCCCACACCTGCTCCACGAACGCCACCGCCTTGGCCCGCTGGTAGGCGCGGGTCGAGCGCAGGCTGCGGAAGTGAGCCATCGAGCCGTCGAGCTTGCCGTGCGGGCGGCCCGGCAGGAAGAACGCCATCGGCACGGCCAGCACCTCGGCCAGCGGCGCGATCAGGTCGGGACGCGGGCGGGTGACGCCCGACTCGTATTGCCCGACCGCGGCGGGGGAGACGCCCAGGTGCTCGGCGACCTCCTTCTTGGTCAGCGCGGCCAGGTGACGGGCCTGGGTGAGCCGGGTGGCGTCGAAGGCGTCGGCGACGGCCTGCGGGGTCAGGGCGCCCGTGGTGAGCCTATTCACCGCTCGCGGCTTCTGGCCTGATCGGGATGGCCTCGCCGGCCGGGGCGGCCAGCCGCTCGGCCCTGGAGCGCGCGTTGAGCGCCGGCGTGGGCATGACGCCCTGGTCGAATGCGGCCGCGGGCGCCTGCTCGGCGGCGCGCGCGGCGCTCTCGCGGGCCAGCGGGATCTCCTCGCAGTGGTGCCAGCGCAGGCTGCCGGTGCGATCCAGCAGCTCGGCCTCGCCCCACCAGGCGTCGAGCAGCCCGGCATGCGCGTTGCAGGCGTACGCGATCAGCACCAGCTCGGTGCCGTCGGGCAGCCCGGCCAGCGCCTCGGCCACCAGCGCCGCCTGCGGCGCGACGTCGTGCAGCGCGAGCTGCCGCATCCGCGGCTCCGGCCCGAACCGCTGGAACAGCGCCTGCACCAGCGCGGACGGCCGCCCGTCGCCGATGCGGGCGCTCATCACGCTGATCGAGCGGTCCTTGGCGTAGCGGAAGGGGAACAGCAGCTTGCCGTCCAGCAGCACCAGCTCGTGGGGCGACCCGGCGGGCTTGACGATCCGCACGTCGCTCATGTCCTCGAACGCCTCGGCCAGCGCCTCGAACTTGCGCGACATGAGCGTGAACCCGAAAGGATGCAGATGATCGGTCTGCGCCACCTTCTGTGCGTCGCGGGCGTTTTCCAGCGCGACGGACAGCGCCTCCGCGATGCCCTGTCTGATCAGGGGGACGCGCTGCCCGAACGTGTCGTGAGCCCACTGCGACACCAGCATGCGCGACCTCCGATCGCTTCAGTTTCCAACATCATAGACCCGCCACCGCTTCACGAAGCCGCTCCGCCGCGCCGGGCGCCGGTGCCTGGGCCCGGGTGCCTCGTGGACGGTCCGCGTCCGTGTAGGACAATGTCCCGCGAATGACACTGTTTCCGGCGTTCAGAGGGCCCGCGCGTGACCAGATGGACCGTCAACTGCTCGATTCTCTACACCGGCCTGCCACTCCTGGAGCGGCCCGCCGCGGCGGCGGCCGACGGGTTCGAGGCGGTTGAGTTCTGGTGGCCGTGGCCGGTGGCGGTCCCCGGCGATCGTGAGGTGGACGCGTTCGTCCGCGCGGTCGAGGACGCGGGGGTGCGGCTGACCGGGCTCAACTTCTTCGCCGGCGACATGCCGGGCGGCGATCGCGGCCTGGTGTCCTGGCCGGGGCGCGCGCGGGAGCTGCTGGACAACATCCCGGTGGTCGCGGCCATCGGCGAGCGGCTCGGCTGCCGGGCGTTCAACGCGCTCTACGGCAACCGCGTCGAGGGGACGCGCCCGGAGGAGCAGGACGAGCTGGCCGTCGAGACGCTGGCGGCCTGCGCGCGGGGCGTGCCGGGCACCGTGCTGCTGGAGCCGGTCAGCGGCGCGCCGCGCTATCCGCTGCGCACGGCCGCCGACGCCGTGGCCGTCCTCGATCGGCTGTCCGGCGTGCCGGACCTCGATTCGCCGGGACTGGGGCTGCTCGCCGACTTCTACCACCTGGCGGTCAACGGCGACGACGTGCCCGCCGTCATCGAGCGGCACGCCTCGCGCATCGCCCACGTACAGATCGCCGACGCCCCGGGCAGGGGCGCGCCCGGGGAGGGCGCGCTGCCGCTCCGGCAGTGGATCGGCGACGTCCAGGCCGCCGGCTACGACGGGTACGTCGGCCTCGAATACAGCTCAACGGGCCCGGACGCCTTCGCCTGGCTGCCACGCGAACAACGCTCGGGAGGATCATCGTGACCGCCATCGCCTTCATCGGACTCGGCATCATGGGCAGCCCGATGGCCGTGCACCTGGTCGCGGCCGGGCACACCGTGACCGGCTACAACCGCTCGCCCGCCAAGGCCAAGCCCCTGGAGGAGGCGGGCGGCCGGGTCGCCGGGTCGATCGCCGAGGCGGTGACGGGCGCGCAGGCCGTCGCGCTGATGGTGCCGGACTCTCCCGACGTGCGCGACGTGCTGACCGGCGACGACGGCGTGTTCGCGCACGCCGCGCCCGGCACGCTGGTGATCGACTTCTCCTCGATCCGCCCCGACGTCACCCGCGAGCTGGCGGCGGAGGCGGACAGCCGTGGGCTGCGCTACCTCGACGCCCCGGTCTCGGGCGGGGAGGCGGGCGCGCGGAACGCGGCCCTGTCGATCATGGTGGGCGGCGAGCGCGAGGCGTTCGAGGCCGCCAGGCCGATCTTCGAGGCCGTCGGCAGGACGGTCGTCCACGTGGGGCCGAGCGGCGCGGGCCAGACGGTCAAGGCGGCCAACCAGCTCGTCGTCGCCGCGAACATCGAGGCGCTGGCAGAGGCCGTGGTGTTCCTGCGGGCGCACGGGGTGGACCTGGAGGCGGCGCTGGACGTGCTCGGCGGCGGCCTGGCCGGGTCGGCCGTGCTGGCGCAGAAGCGCGCCAACATGGTCGAGCACGCCTTCGAGCCGGGCTTCCGGATCGAGCTGCACCACAAGGACATGGGCATCGTCACGTCGGCCGCACGTGAGGCCGGGGTCGTGCTGCCGCTGGGCGCGCTGGTCGCCCAGCTCGTGGCGTCGGCGAACGCGTGCGGTGACGGCGGGCTCGACCACTCGGCGCTCCTGCGCGGCGTCGAACGCCTCTCCGGGGCCTCGTAAAGCCAGTCCCAGCGTTGTCACTCTATGTGACAGACGTTGGCGTCATCGACTACTCAGCGTAATCGCCGCTGTTAGTCGTTGCCCATGCTCTCATTGCGATCATGGCATCCACGTGCGGCGACTGCCGTCGCCGCCGCTCTCGTGGTCCTGGCTCCCGCCGCGGCGGCCGCCGCTTCCGCTGCTCCCGCCGAGCTCCCGCCCGCGCTGTCGGTCTCGGCCGCGTTCGAGCGGCTGTCCGATCTGACGGTCGCCGACCCGCGCCCGATGGCCGGCTACAGCCGCAGCCGCTTCCCGCACTGGGCGCAGCAGGGCCGCGGCTGCGACACCCGCGAGGTCGTGCTCGCCCGCGACGGCGAGGACGTCAAGCAGGACGAGCAGTGCCGGGCCGTCTCGGGGGCCTGGTACAGCGAGTACGACGGCAGGGAGTTCACCAGCGCCTCGCAGATCGACATCGACCACATGGTGCCGCTGGCCCAGGCGTGGCGCTCGGGCGCCGACGTGTGGAGCGACGACCGGCGCAGGCGGTTCGCCAACGACCTGGAGGGCCCGCAGCTCATCGCGGTCTCGGCCGCCTCGAACCGGTCCAAGGGCGACCAGTCGCCCGACCAGTGGCGGCCGCCCCTGCGCAGCTACTGGTGCACCTACAGCCGGGCCTGGGTGGACATCAAGTCCCGCTACGCGCTCACCGTCACCGAGCCCGAGATGGAGGCTCTGACGGAGATGCTGGGGACCTGCGACCTCACAGAAGGTGAGTGAGTGGGCGTCGAACGCTTCGAAAGCAGCGTCGTCGCCGGGCCCGGCGGGGTGATGACGGACGAGGTCGGCGTCATCACCGGCGAGGTCACCGTGCGGACCGAGGTCGGCGCGGGACAGGTCAGCGTACGGATCCAGTACCTGGACGCGGACGAGTGGTACGAGGTCGAGGGCAGTCCGCTGGGGCCCTGCGGCGACCCTGGACCGGGGCTCCACGAGGAGATCGTCCGGGCGGTCCGGCACGGGATGCCGGCCGGCCTGACCGGCTTCCGCCCTGCCGAGGCCGAGCGACCCTGACGGTGCGGCCCCCGGCGACCCGCTGTCGCCGGGGGCCGCGGTGTGCGGTGCTCAGCCTTGCCCCCTACTCGTCCTTCTTCTGCTCGTCCCCCTGCTCGTCCCCATGTTCGGAGAGGCGCCGGATCAGCTCGCCGGCGGTCATCGCCGTGCCCGGCGGCGCGGGCGCCGGGTGGGCCCGCATACCCGCGAGCACGAGCCGGACCGTCCGTTCCCGCAGCTCTTCGCCCAGATCGGCGGGCAGCGTGGGCAGCCCGCGGACGAGCAGCCCGATCGCCCCCATCACGTCCCCTGCCCCGACGTCGGTACGCAGCGCGCCTTCGCCGTGTGCGGCGGCCACGATCCGGTCGAGCGCGTCCAGCAGGCGAGCGCGCCCCTCGCCGATCTCCGGCGTGGCGGCCACGCGGTGCACCTGTGCGCCGGCGACCGAGACGAGCAGGTCCAGCCGGAGTTCGGCGCAACCGTGCACGAACCGGCTCAGCGCGTCCCATGCCCACGTCTCCTCCGAGCGCGCCGCGTCGGCCAGGGCGACCATGCGATCGAGCCCGTCGGCCAGCACGGCGTGGATCAGGGCCTCACGGTCGGGGAAATGCCGGTAGAGCGTGCCCACTCCCACCTGGGCGTGCTGGGCGATCTCGTCCATCGTCGCCCCTGGGCCCTGCTCGGCGAACACCGCCCTCGCCGTCTCGATGATCTGCTCCCGGTTGCGTCTGGCGTCCGCCCTGAGGGGACCCGTGGTGCGCATCGGTTCTGCCGCCTTCCGTGCTGGAGATCACTCTGACTTCAGTTCCTATCGCAGAATAACGTCGGAAATCGGAGAAATTTTCTCCGCTTACCGCGAGCAAGGCACGGTGAAGTGCGCGGCGAATCTGTCGGTGGCGTCGCGTTCAATCGGGTCATGGACATGCAGACGCGGCAAGGACCGTTCTGGGACGTGTGCGCCGGCCGGGTGCCCCCGCCGCCCGCCGCGGAGACGCTGGGCTGGGAGCTGCTGAGCGTCGACCCGGATCAGGGGACCATCGAGGTGGCCTTCCAGGCGAGTGAGCGCTTCGCCAACCCCATGGGGGTGGTCCAGGGCGGGTTCCTGGCCGCGATGCTCGACGACACCCTGGGCCCGGCGCTCGTCGCGACGCTGCCCGACGGCCAGTTCGCGCCGACCCTCGATCTGCACGTGCAGTTCCTCCGCCCGGCCCGGCCGGGCCGGCTCGTCGGGCGCGGCAAGGTCGTGCGGCGCGGCAGCCAGGTGTGCTTCATGTCGGGCGAGCTGCTCGGACCCGACGGCGAGCCGGTGGCCGTGGCGACCGCGACCGCCCAGATCCAGACCGTCAAGCCCCGGTGACAGGCCACACACCAGGGCGCCGACCGGCCGCACGAGGAGCCGTCCGCGCTCCGCAGCGCCTGACAGCGAAAAGCGCCGCACCCGCCTGACCAAATGAAGCGCCCGCGGCCGGCTCGCCTGACTCGCCTGACTCGCCTGACTCGCCTGACTCGCGGAGTCGACCGGCGAAGCGTGTCGGGTGCCGCGTCAGGTCAGGCGGGCCCGATAGACCGCTCTGGCCCGCTCGTACAACTCCAGGTGATCGTCGAGCTGCGCCGCGCTCTCGAACGTGCCCCACTCCTTCAGCACCACTTCGAGCCGGTCCAGCCAGGCCAGGCACCAGCGCACGTCCGCCTCCCTGGCCACGTGCCCGCCCGCCACGTCCACGTACACCGGGCTGGTGTGCGCGTAGGCGCCGCTCCAGTGCATCGTGCGCGGGTGCGCGCCGCCGGACGCCACGGCGACCACGTACGTCGGCTCGCGCACTTCCATCGACGCGGCCAGCCGCCCCGGCGGACCCTGGGCCAGCACCCCCTCCGACGTGCGGATCTCCAGCGACTCCACCTCGGGCCCGATCGAGGTGAGCACGATCTGCGCCCGCTGCCCCGGAGCCAGGGCCAGGGTCTCGCCTGGGCCGGCGCCGTTCACGCTCAGCTCCAGCCACGGTCCGGTCGTGGCGAACGTGCGGCCGAGCAGGATCGCCTCCGCGTACGACTCGGCGGTGAGCGGTCCTGCGACGTTCGCGTACACCCGCTCCCAGCCGGGCGGGCTGGACGCGGTGCCGCGGCGGCAGAAGGACAGCACGGCGTCGGTGCCCGCGGTGACCGCGAGCCTGTTGCCCGCGCCGATCAGGCGGCGGTAGACGGCGGCGGTGGCGGCGACAGAGGAGTGGTTGAGCACGTCGAGAGTGTCGACCAGCCCCAGCGCCGCGTCGGCGACGATCTCCCTGGCCGAGCAGTCGCGCCCGCGGTCGAGCACCTTGTCCGGCGGGTCGTCGTCGCCGAACGCCGTGTGGAACGGATGCCCGTAACTCGTCACCCCGCCGAGCGCCCGCAGCTCCGCGCAGGCGACCGCGTTGGGCGGCCAGTCGGCCGTGCCCTGGAAACCCGCGTGGTAGCGCCCCGGCAGGGCGCGCAGCCCGAACGCGGTCAGGTGCCCGACGACGTCGTTGCGGTACTCCACGCCGAGCCTGGCCAGGTGGTGGTCGTCCGACCACGGCAGGTCCTCGCCCACCCAGTGCGCCAGCGCCTCCACGTCATAGACGCGCTCGCTCGCGACGTTGCCCGCGACGAGGTTCAGCACGTGCAGGTCCTCGCCGTGCTGCGCCGCGGCGGCCAGCGCGGGCGCGGCGGGCTCCTCGCCCATCCAGTTGAGGTGCACGTGCAGGTCGCCGCCGAACCAGCCGCGCGCGGCGGCGTCGTACAGGCGCTCGGGCGTCAGCTCGACCAGCGTCTCAGCCCCGGCCCGCGGGGTCAGCGCGATCTCGGCGGAGGTGTACTCCATCCCCCTGGTCACCGTCACGGTGATCGGCTCGGCGGGCACCGCGAGCACCAGGTCGTCGCCGTGGAAGTACGGCCTGCGCAAGGCGTCCACCTTGGCCGGCGCGCCCTCGGGGTACCAGCCCTGCCCGTTCGCGCCCGTCACGCTCCACCGGCACGGGAACCCAGCTCGCAGCCGCACCGTGGCCGCCGCCGCCCGCCTGGACAGCGGCGCCAGATCCACCGGCCGGCCGCCCACGGCGACCTCCCGCTCGACCTCGACCACCTTCGCGCCGCGCACGGGCACCTCGTACGCCGTCCCGTCCACGACGACCTCGACCGGCTCGTCCCTGCTCGAATCCAGCAGCAACGCCGTACGGAAGGGCGCGTCACCCAGCACGACCCGGGTGTCCGCGGCCAGCTCGAACCCCTCGGGCGTCAGGCGCAGCGCGGCCAGGTTGTCCAGCACGTCCCCGCCCAGCGCGTCGCGCACCACCAGGGCCGGATCCACCTCGCCGAGCCGGCTCTCCCACTCGCTCGCGGACAGGCCGGGGTGACGCTCGGCGATCTGCCCCAGGGCGTGTTTCCAGTAGGGATGGCGGCGGTCCAGGAAGACGGTGGCCCAGGCCTGCACGACGTACGACAGAGGCGGCTCGCCCCAGCGGACGTCGTGCGCGTCACGCAGCGCGCGATAGGCGGCCAGCGCGCGGGCGACGGGCTCCGGCAGCAGCGGATCGTCACACATCGGACACTCCCTGATTAGGACCCGTCGTCATAGTGACATGAAACGCCGGTCGTGTCCGGTCTCTCGGGGTACGGGACTGCCATGACGCACATCATCGATCGCGAGGCCGTTCGCAGCCTGGTCGCCGGCGGCGAAGCACAACTGGTCGAGGTGCTGCCGGAGGCGGAGTACGCGTGGGCTCACCTGCCCCGGGCCGTGAACCTGCCACTCGGCGCCCTCGGCGGCGCGGCACCTGGCCCGCTGGACACGCTCGACAAGGGCCGTCCGGTGGTCGTCTACTGCCACGACTGGCTTTGCGACCTGAGCCCGCGGGCCGCCCACCGCCTCGCGCACCTCGGTTTCGGCCGGGTCTACGACTACGCGCTGGGCAAGACGGACTGGCTCGCGGCCGGCCTGCCGTACGAGGGGGAGGCGACCCTGGTGTCCCGCACCGTGCGCAGGGACCCGGTGACCGCGGCTCTCGGCGACCGGCTGGACGAGCTCGCCGAGCGCATCGTCGCCGACCCCGCGGGGCTGGCGGTGGTGGTGGACGAGGACGACGTGGTCCAGGGCGTCATCGGCTCACCCGAGCTCAAGGGCGCCGACCTGGACGGGCCCGCCGAGCGGGCCATGCGGGTCGGCGTGACCACCGTACGGCCGAGCGAGCAGCTCGAACCGCTGGTCCAGCGCATGGACCGGGCCAAGGTGGATCACGTCGTCGTCACCAGGGCGGACGGCACGCTGGTCGGGCTCTTCGGGCTCGGCGACGTTCGCTCGCCGGAGTCGGAGTCCGACCAGGGCTGACCCCCGCCCCGGCGGCCGCTCCAAGCGGCCGGCCCGGAAGCCGGCCCGGAAGCCGGCCCGGAAGCCGGCCCGGAAGCCGGCCCGGAAGCCGACCCGGAAGCCGACCTGGAAACCGGGATGGAAACCGGGATGGAAACCGGCATGAAAGCCGCCTCAGGGGCGGTCCAGTGGCCGGCCCGGCAGCCGGCGCCGGTCCGGCGCCGGCGATCCGGCTCAGCCGACGGAGCCGTTGCTGCTCGCCCGCCGGTCCAGGCGGAACGAGGGCTGCCCGGGGCTGCCCGGCTGGGCGTCCAGGGACTTGTCGTCGAGGATCGGCACGGCCTCCTCGGCGACGAAGACGCGCACGTCCTCCTTCTGCACGACCTGGTCGCCCGCTTCCGGCGTGCTGGCCAGGGAGAGTTCGAGCGTTCCCGCCTCGTCGGCCTTCGGGGCGATGCGCAGGCCCGCCTGGGCGGGGATCTCCTCGTCGACCATGAGGTCGCGGATCGCGACAACGGCGTTGTCAGTCAATGTCAGCACAATTGGCTCCTTCGTTATCGGGAACCCTTCGCCTCCCCGCCTGCCTCCGCTCCAAACGCGGCCCCCTGAATGCGGGGCCCGGCCCCGGGTAGCGGAGCCACCATGGGAAAGAGCGACAAAGCCGTCCTGGACCTGCTTCTCGACCGTTACGGCCGCACGTTCGCCGGCGAGGCCGGAATAAAGCTCTCGGACCAGCCGAAACCGCTGTACCAGCTGCTCGTCCTGGCCACCCTGCTCAGCGCGCGCATCTCGGCGCGGATCGCGATCGCGGCGGCCGGGGAGCTGTTCGCCGCCGGGTACGCCACGCCCAGAGCCATGCGGGAGGCGAGCTGGCAGGACCGCGTGGACGCCCTGGGCCGCGGCCACTACCGCCGCTACGACGAGCGTACGGCCACGATGCTCGGCAACGGCGCCGAGCTGCTCATCGACCGGTGGAAGGGCGATCTGCGCCGCCTGCGCGACGAGGCGGGCGGCGACGCGGGCCGGATCCGCGACCTGCTGACGGAGTTCCCCGGCATCGGGCCGACGGGCGCGGACATCTTCCTGCGCGAGGTCCAGGGCGTGTGGCCGCAGGTCGCGCCGCACCTGGACCAGCGGGTCCTGGCGGGCGCGGGCCGGCTTGGGCTCCCGCGCCAGGAGCGCTCGCTGGCCGGGCTGGCGCACTCGAACGACGAGCTGGCCCGCCTGTCCGCGGCACTCGTACGCGTCTCGAGCGACGCGAAGGCGGCGAAGGAGATCAAGGCCGCCGCCACCCGCTGAGCCCCCACGGGCGGGCGATCCCGCTCTGTTAGGTTCGAGCCATGGGTGAGTTTGTGAGCGTCGAAGTGGCCGACCAGATCGCCACGATCCGTCTTGACCGTCCGAAGATGAACGCACTCAACGGCCAGGTCCAGCTGGAGATCGTCGAGGCGGCCCGGCAGGTGGACGCGGACCCGCAGGTGCAGGCCGTGATCATCTACGGCGGCGAGCGGGTCTTCGCGGCGGGCGTCGACGTCAAAGAGATGGCCGACATGTCTTATGCCGACATGTCCACCCATTCCCGTACGCTCCAGGCCTGCTTCACCGCGGTCGCCCAGATCGGGAAGCCGGTCATCGCCGCCATCACCGGCTACGCGCTCGGCGGCGGCTGCGAGCTCGCACTCTGCGCCGACTTCAGGGTCGCGGGGGAGTCGGCCAAGCTGGGCCAGCCGGAGATCCTGCTCGGCATCATCCCGGGCGCGGGCGGCACCCAGCGGCTGCCCCGCCTAATCGGCCCGGCCAAGGCGAAGGACCTGATCTTCACGGGCCGCCACGTCGAGGCCGCCGAGGCCCTCGCGATCGGCCTGGTGGATCGGGTGGTCCCTGACGAGCAGGTTTACACGGCGGCGCTCGAATGGGCCGCCACCTTCGTCGGCGGGCCCTCCGTCGCGCTGCGCGCCGCCAAGCAGGCCGTGGACCAGGGCCTGGACGCGGACCTCGACACCGGCCTGGAGATCGAGCGGCTGCAGTTCTCCGGGCTCTTCGCCACGGACGACGCGAAGATCGGCATGCGGGCGTTCGTGGAGAAGTCCAAGGCCAAGTTCACCGGCCGCTGACCTCGGGAGCGGCGGGTAAAGGAGACCCATTCAGGAAGCCTGTCCATAGAGATAAGGGTTTGCCACTATGGTGGCGTTCCATGATGCGCGTCCCCGTCCCCGCCCGGCTCCGGAAGACCGTGCGTACGTGGTTCGATTCCCGTTACATCTCGATCGCCGATCATCGTCAGGACATCAGGGACGCGCTCTGGGAGGTCCAGACGCTGCGCCGCGAGATGGCGACGTTGCAGGGCGAGGTGGAGCGGCTCAGGAAGGCCCGCGCGGCCGCGCCTGACAGGACGGCTGACAGAGCGGCCGACAGGGCCGCCGAAAAGGCCAGGCTCGACGACACGCACCGGCTCGCCCAGGAGACGGCGAAGGCGCTGGACGGCGTGCTGCAGAACGAGGTCCTCGTCTGGCAGGCCATCGACGACCTGCGCGCGGGCGCCGTGCGGAAGCCGGGGCCCGGCACCGGGCCGGCGGAGGAGCAGCAGCCGTGCGCGTGACCTGGGAAACCCTGGCGACCGGCGCGAACCTGACCTTCCGGCTCGACCCCGAGGACGAGATCACCGGGAAGGCCACCGACGAGCACCCCGTCAAGCTGGCCATCAACTCCTGCTCCATCGGCGGCGTCCCCGATGACGCCCACCCCGACCTGTTCGCGGTCGCGGCCTGGACGGTCGTCGCGCCGTGGACCAGGAAGCGGGTCATCTTCGACCGCGCGATCTCGCCGCAGCTCGCCGAGGCCCTGCACAGCGGATGGGGCGTCGAGGCGGGGCCGGTCGGGGCCGAGGCCCGCCAGGCGGGCAGGACGCTGGCCGTCTCCTACAGCGGCGGCGCGGACTCGGTGGCGGCGGCCACCGTCTATCCGGAGGCGCCCTTCGTGCACTTCCGGCGGGTGGCGCACACGCGCGTGCCGAACCGCTGGCCGCACTACCGCTCCGACGTTCTGGCCAAGCTCGCCGCCAAGACCGGGCGCGAGCTGTCCACCGTCAACTCCGACCTGGAGTTCACGCTGGCGGAGCCACGGCCTGGCTACCCGGAGCACCACGCGGTGGCGGCGGGCGCGCTGCTGCTCGCCGACCAGCTGGACCTCGGCGGCCTCGGTTTCGGCTATGAAATCGGTTCACGGTGGCTGGGCGGGGGGCGCTACTTGTGGCGCTACACGCCCGACAACCCCATGTGGTCGCCGCACGGCGTGTGGGGGCGGTTGTTCGCCGCGGCGGGCGTGCACATCGTGCTGCCCGTCGGCGGCGTGAGCGAGGCGGTCACCATGCGCCTCGCCCTGAGCTCCGATCTCAAGGACCAGGTGCGCTGGTGCCTGCGCGGCACCGACGGGCCGTGCCGCAACTGCGGGAAGTGCCTGTACAAGGAGCTCATCCAGGCCGCCGTCGAGCGCCGGCCGCTCGACACGCCCATCACCGCCGACCGGCCGATCGCCCGCAAATACCTGCGCAAGCCCCCTTTCGGCGGCCAGGAGATGATCGAGTACGGGCTGGCGCGCGTCCCCGGCATCGAGAACACGCTGTTCGCGGGCGCCCTCGGCCATTTCGAGGCCACCGAGGAGTCCACGAGCTGGCTCGACCACTGCTACCCGCGGGCGATCGCCGAGATCCCCGCGCAGTGGCGCGACCAGGCGGCCGCGTTCATGTCGGCGCAGGTCGGGATGATGACTGAGGACGAGGTACGGCGGGTCGAGACATGGGGGTCCTGACCGCTGCCGGGCCCAGGCGAGGAGGGGGCGCGTGAAGGTTTATCTGTCGGTCGACATGGAGGGCGTGACGGGGCTGACCGACCCCGAGGAGATGCACGCCGGCAAGCGGGGTTACGAGCGCGGCTGCGAGCTGATGACCGCCGACGCCAACGCCGCCGTCGAGGGGGCGTTCGACGCCGGCGCGGCCGGCGTGCTGGTCAACGACGCACACGGGTCCACCAAGAACCTCCGGATCGACCTCCTCGATCCCCGGGCCAGCCTCATCAGGGGGCCGGGCAAGGCGCAGCGGATGGCGCAGGGGCTGGACGGCTCGTTCCAGGCCGCGTGCTTCGTCGGCTACCACGCCCGCGCCGGCGTGCAGGACGGCGTGCTGAACCACACCTGGATGGGCAAGGAGATCCAGAACGTCTACCTGAACGGCGACCTGTGCGGCGAGACCAGGCTGGTCGCCGCGTGCGCCGGGTTCCACGGCGTGCCGGTCGTGCTGGTGACCGGGGACGAGGCCGTCGGCGAGGAGGCGCGCGAGCTGCTCGGCGACGTCGAGACGGTCGCGGTGAAGAAGGGGATCGACAAGTTCTCCGCGGAGTTGCTGCCGCCGAGCGTCGCCCAGGCGCGGATTCGTGAGGCGACGGCGCGCGGGCTTCGCCGGTTGAGCGACTTCACGCCCTATCAGGTGGCGGCGCCGTACACGCTGGGGGTGGAGTGGAACTCGACGGCCATCGCCGCCGCCGTGTCGCTCGTACCCGGGGTGAAGTCCGTGGGGTCGCGCCACACCGAGTTCACCACCGACGACTTCACCCAGATCATGGCGCTGTTCGGGATCTTCGCCACGATCGGCGGCCAGGTCGCCTGTGGCAGCGGGCCGTACGGCTGAGCCGCGGAACGGACACGAGGAGAGGCTGAGGTGGAGAGGGCGGCGCTGACCCGGCGGGGGTTACTCGTCGGGATCGGGGCGGCGGGCGGCGCGGGCGCCATGTACGCCGCCATGGGCGCTCTCGGCCTGGCCCCCGCGGAGCAGGAGAAGGACTTCGTCGCCCCCCGGCCGGGCGACTTCTCCCTGCGCGGCAAGGGCGCGGCCAAGGTCGTGATCCTGGGCGCGGGGGTCGCCGGGCTGACGGCCGCGTACGAGCTGGGCAAGGCCGGATACGACTGCACGCTCCTGGAGGCCAGGCAGAAGACCGGCGGCCGGAGCCTGACGCTGCGCGGCGGTGACCGGCTGACCGAGCTGAACGGCCAGTCGCAGGAGGTGAAGTTCGGCGAGGGCGTCTACTTCAACGCCGGGCCCGGCCGCATCGCCCCCTGGATGGTGACCCTCGACTACTGCCGAGAGCTGGGCGTCCCCATCGAGACGTTCGTGAACAACAACGCCGCCGCCTACGTCCACACCGGCGGCCAGACGGTCAGGGCCAGGACCGCCCGCGCCGACATGTACGGATATGTCGCAGAGCTTCTCGCCAAAGCCACACATGCCGGCGCCCTGGACCGCGCCATCACCAAGGGCGACCAGGAGCGGCTGCTCGACTTCCTCAGACGGTTCGGCGACCTGGGGCCCAAGCTGGAGTACGAAGGCTCCGACCGCCGCGGTTTCGTGAAATATCCGGCGCTCGACGACGGCACCCCCGTCGACGCCCCCGGCACGCTCCACCGCGTCCTCGCCGCCGGCACCGGCCGGGCCATCACCAACGACTTCGGCTACGAACAGGCCACCCCCATGTTCCAGCCGATCGGCGGCATGGACGCGATCGTCGCCAAGCTCACGGAGGCGGTGGGCCGGGACCGCATCAAGACGGGCGCCAAGGTCACCAAGATCACCAACCTGGCCGACGGCGTGGAGGTCGTCTGGGACGGCGGCAGCATCAAGGCCGACTACTGCATCGCCGCCCTCCCGCCCCACATCCTCGCCAAGATCCCGCACAACCTCGGCGCCCAGGTCACGACCGTGCTGAGGACCCCCGTCCCCGTCGCCGCGGGCAAGATCGGCCTGGAGTACGGCAGGCGCTGGTGGGAGCTGGAGGACCGCATCTACGGCGGGGTGACGGAGACCGACCTCGACATCACCCACATCTGGTATCCCTCGCACGGCTACCACTCGGAACGCGGCCTCCTGGTCGGCTACTACAACACCGAGCGGAACGCCGAGCTCTACGCGGCGCTGGCCCCGGAGGACAGGAGGCGGCGCGCGCTCACCCAGGGCAAGAAGATCCACGGCGACAAATACCGCCAGAACCTCCTCTCCAGCGTCTCCATCGCCTGGGACCGCCAGGAGCACATCCAGGGAGGCTGGGTGCGCTGGCCCTCCTTTGATTCTTCCTTCACTTTTCTGCAACGCCCCGCAGGAAGGGTTTACTTCGCGGGTGACTGGCTCACCCATCTGATCGCCTGGCAGGCGGGTGCCATGGAGTCGGCCCGCGGCGCCGTCACGCAGCTGCACCAGCGAGTGCTGCAGTCTCCGTGACCCCGCCACGCTACTTCCGGGACCGGCATAGGCTCCTGGGAGAGCGATCGAGGAGATGGGATGACGTTGCACTGGGTGCCCGCGACCGAGCGGATCGACCTGCTGGCTGATCCGGTGGCGCTGGCCGTGCCCGCCGTGGAAGGCGTCGAGGTGGCCGAGATCGACCCCGATCTGGCCGACACGGCGGAGTTCTGCGAGCGGTACGGTGTCCGGCTCGACGAGTCGGCCAACTGCGTGGTCGTGGCGGCCAAGAGAGGCGGCGAGACGCGCTACGCCGCCTGCATGGTGCTCGCGACGATGCGAGTGGACGTGAACGGCGTCGTACGCAGGCATCTCGACGCCCGCAAGGCGAGCTTCGCGCCGATGTCGGAGGCGGTCGAGCTGAGCGGCATGGAATACGGCGGCATCACGCCGCTGGGCCTGCCGGACGACTGGCCGATCCTGGTGGACACGCATGTCGCGGAGCACGCGCGCGTGGTGATCGGAAGCGGCGTACGCAGATCGAAACTCGCCGTATCCGGAGCCGCGCTGGCCGCTCTGAAGAGGGCAGAGGTGCTTCCTCTGGCCGGCTGAGCGAAACTGAAGCCGATTCGAGACCGTTGGATGGGAAACCGATGGGGCCCTTGCGAACGTTGTACGAGTGGGAATGTGGCCTCATGGTTCATCTCGTGGGCGGGGATTAAGCCGGTATGGTGCTTCATGCCATGAACGATGACCGACTAGGCCCTTACCGGCTGCTCAGGCGGCTCGGTGAAGGCGGGATGGGCGTTGTCCACCTCGCTGTCGACCCCCAGGGGCGGCAGGTGGCGGTCAAAGTCCTGCGCGGAGAGGTCGCCGGTGACGAGGTCGCCAGGCGACGGCTTTCGCGCGAAGTCGAGACGATGCGCCGGGTGCGGAGCAAGTTCATCGCCGAGGTGCTCGACGCCGATGTGACCGGTCATCGTCCGTACATCGTCACGCGTTACGTTCCAGGCCGTCCTCTCGACGAGATCGTCAAGGACGACGGCCCACTCGACCTGCCCGCGCTGGTCAGGGTCGCGCACGGAGTGGCGGCGGCGCTGTCCGTCGTCCACTCGGTCGGCGTGATCCACCGCGACCTCAAGCCGGGCAACGTGCTGATCCTCGACGGCGAGCCCGTCCTGATCGACTTCGGCATCGCGCAGGCGGTCGACGCGACCAGGCTGACCCAGACCGGCATGTTCATCGGCACGCCCGGCTACCTCGCGCCCGAGATCATCGAGGGCCAGGAGGCCGGTCCCGAGGTCGACATCCACGCGTGGGCGGGCACCCTGCTCTACGCGGGCACCGGCCAGCCGCCCTTCGGCAAGGGCACGCTGGAGATGATCTTCTACAACATCACCGCGGGCAAGGCCGACATCAGCGCCGTCCCCGCGGAGCTGCAGCCGCTGCTGAAGGCCGCGTTCCAGCGCAACCCCAGCAAGCGTCCCAAGGCCGCCGACCTGGCCGAAAAGACCGCCAGGATGCTGCCCAAGCCGCCGCAGGGGAGCTCGCCCGACGAGATCTCGACTGTCCCGCGCCCCGACCAGCGCCAATCGGTCGACTTCATGGCGACGCCGCCCCCGGTCGTGGCGGACAAGCCGTCCTATGACGTGTCCACGCCGCCGGTGACGCCGAAGCGGCTGCTCGAAGGCCAGGACCAGCCGCCCGCGGCGCCGCAGGAGCAGCAGCCCTACGTCTCGCTCCTGCCCAACCAGGCCGACCCGTGGCCGACCCGCAGGGTGTCGCCGGAGGAGCTGCGCCAGATCCAGCGCGAGGCCGCGGCGGCGTGGCAGCAGCCGGTCAACAACCACGGCCTGCAGGCCCCGCCCGGCGAGGCCGACGTGCCCACCCGGCGGGTGCGCCCCGAATCCCCCGACTACGGGCGGCTCAACCCGCCGCCCGGCGGCGCTCCCGGCGGCGTTCCCGGCGGCGCTCCCGATCAGGGCCGGCACGCCCAGGGACCCGACCACGGCCGCTACGCCGCCGACTCCGGACGGCTCGGCACGGGTCCGGACATGCCCGAATACAACCGGCCCGGCCCGAGCCCGGTGCAGCCGCCGCCCTACATCCCCGCGCAGCCGCAATACTCGCCCGAGGTGCGGACCAAGCGGGAGCCGTACCTCCCGCCGGCGCAGCCGGGCAACGTGCTGCAGCGTTCCAGGGCCTACGGCGTGGCCGGCGCGATGCTGCTGGTCCTGCTGATCGTGGCGGCCGTGCTCGCGCCCGTGATCGTGGCCGTGCTGGCGATCCCGTTCGCGGTGCTGCTGCGCGCGGCCGACCTGGCCCAGCCCGAGCTGACCGCCCGCCGGCCGGCGGGCGCGGCGGCGCTCGACGTCGTCAGGGTCTTCGCCTATCCCAAGGCGCTGGCGAAGTCGGCGGGCATCACGCTCGCACTCGTCCTCTACGCCCTCATCCTCGGCCTGCCGGTGACGCTGCTGCTCACCGTGGTGGCCAGAATGGATCCCTCCAACGCCCTGGCCTGGGGCGCCGCCGTCGCGCTGTGGACCGTCTGCGCGGGTCCCGGAGTGGAGGGTCCTGGCAAACAGATGCGCAGAACGCTCGCATCGCTCGTACCCTCGAGAACAACGGCAATGGTGATGGCAGGGGTCCTCGCGGCGGGCGCCGTGCTCTCGCTGATCCTCGCCTACAACACGTTCGGGTCCGAGCCTAGGGGGGCCGTATGGACTCCGCTGAACGTCGATGGAGTGGTCGAGCAGCTCAACGGATTGAGGGGAAATCCCGGGGGATGACGCGGGGAAGGTGGCGATGAGTACGCAAGCACCAGAGCGCCTCGGCCCTTACCGGCTGGTCAGGAAGATCGGCGAGGGTGGCATGGGGGTCGTCCACCTGGGTCTCGACGGCGAGGGCCGCGAAGTCGCGATCAAGGTCCTGCATCCGCACGTGGCCGCCGACCTCAAGGCGCGCGACCGGCTGACCCGCGAGGTCGAGACCATGCGCCGGGTGCGCAGCCCGCATGTGGCCGAGGTCATCGACGCCGAGCTCGTCGGCGGCCAGCCCTACGTCGTGACCCGCTTCGCGCCGGGCCGCACGCTGGAGGACACGGTCCTGAGCGAGGGGGCGCTGGAGGCCCGCCAGATCATCCGGCTCACCCAGGGGCTCTGCCAGGCCCTGGTGGCCATCCACGCGGCCGACGTGATCCACCGCGACTTCAAGCCGTCCAATGTCATGCTGGTCGACGGCGAGCCGCTGGTCATCGACTTCGGCATCGCCCACCTGGTCAACGCGACCAGGCTGACGCAGACGGGCATGTTCGTCGGGACGCCGGGCTATCTGGCGCCCGAGATCATCCGCGACTCGGAGATCACCCAGGCGGCCGACGTGCACGCGCTGGCCTCGACGGTGTTCTTCGCCGCGACCGGCGCGCCGCCGTTCGGCACGGGAACGTTCGAGGCGGTCTGCTTCAACATCATGGAGGGACGCGCCCAGATCGACAAGGCGCCCGCGTGGCTGCGCGGCTGGCTCAGCCGGGCCCTGCGGGTCGATCCCGCGGGCCGGCCCGGCGCCCAGGAGCTGCTGCGGATGGCCAGGGCGCTCGACCCGGCGGTGACGACGTTCAACGAGACCGCTTTCGAGGGGCCGACGGGCACCAAGCGGCTGGGCGACCGTACCCGGACCATGGACACCTTCTCCGACCTGCTGCCGCCGGTCGAATACGGCAAGCCCGCGCCGCCGAAGCGGCGCGAGGAGCGGCCGCGCCACGAGGAGCGGCCCCCGCCCTACGTGCCCGCGCCGGTCCACGAGCGGCCGCCGATGCCGCGCGCCGACCAGCGCGTGGCGGGCTATCCCGCGCCGCCCCAGACCTCGCCGTCGCAGCTGAGGCCCTACGAAGCGCCGCCGGCGGCGGGCTCGCAGGTCAGGCCGTACGTCCCGCCGCCACCGCCGCGCCAGTACACGCCGCCGGCCGAGCGGAAGAAATACCTGTTCGGCAGCCAGCTCGTGGGCCTGCTCCTGCTGGTCACGCTGGTGGCGCTGACGGTCATGATGCCGGTCATGGCCGGCGCGGTGGCCCTAGCGCTCGCGCTGGTGCTGCGCATCGGCGAATACCTGTTCGGCGATCTGGTCAAGCGGCGCCAGGTGCGCGGCAACAGCGCGGCCGACCCGCTGCTCGTGCTGGTCGCCACCCCGTGGGCGCTGATCAAGTCCGCACTCGTGACCGCGGTGCACGCGCCGCTGGCACTGCTGTTCGGCGTGTGCGTCTGGGGCGTGCTCCACTGGGCCGGCGGGATGGGCGTCAACGAAGCCGCCTCCTACGGGGCCGGCGCGTTCGCGGCGGGCCTGTTCGTGCTGCCCGGCGGCGGCGCGCCGCGCAAGGCCGTCACGCGCTCGCTCACCAGCGTCCTGCGCAGCCCTGGCGCGGCGCTGGTCGCGGTCGTGCTGGTGGGCACGGCGGCGATGTTCGCGGTGATGTTCGCGCTGGGGCAGGACCCGGTGTGGTCGCCGTGGCGGGCGCCGGAGTCCGTGATCGACGATCTCGCCAACGACGCCAGGCAGAGCACGATCGGGCTGATCACCGGATTGATCGACAGCTTGCTGGACGGGCTAGGGCTGGGGTTCCTGACTCCTTGGTCCTGAGTGTCCGCACAGGCTCTCAGGGGGAGAAGACAGGTATGAGCGAGCGCCTCGGCCCATATGAGCTACTCTCCCGGCTCGGGGCCGGCGGGTTCGGCGAGGTGCATCTGGCACTCGACGCCGAAGGCCGCACGGTCGCCGTCAAGGTGCTGCACCCGCACGTCGCGGCCGACGCCGGCGCGCTGGCCAGGCTGGCGCGCGAGGTGGAGACCATGCGCATGGTCGGTGGCCCGCACGTGGCCGAGGTGCTGGACGCCTCGCTGGAGGGCGGCAGGCCCTACCTCGTGACCCGCTACGTCCAGGGCCGCCCCCTGAGCGCCGTGCCCGTGCCGGTCGCCGATCTGCGCCTGCTGGCGGCCGGCCTGGCCGACGCGCTGCTGTCCATGCACGAGTCGGGCGTGGTGCACCGCGATCTCAAACCGGCCAACGTGATGATGACCGAGGGCGAGCCCGTCGTCATCGACTTCGGCATCGCCAGCGCGCTCGACACGCTGTCCGTCACGGCGTCGGGCGCGGTGGTGGGCACGCCCGGCTATCTCGCTCCCGAATTACTCGAGGGGCGGCCCGCGGGCGTCGCGGCCGACGTCTTCTCCTTCGGCGCGACGCTGGCCTTCGCGGCGACGGGGCGGCAGCCGTACGGGCAGGGGCCGCCGTCCGCGATCGCCTACCGGGTCGTGCACCACCCGCCCGACCTGGAGGGCGTGCCCGCGTGGCTGGAGCCGCTGTTACGCGACTGCCTGTCCGCCGAGCCGGAGGCGCGGCCCACGACGGCGCAGATCTGCGCCAGGCTGGGCGTGGCGCCGGTCTCCCACGCTCGCCAGGTCTCCCGCAGCCCGGCCGGTACGGTGCTCCGCCCGCGCGCCGTCCCCCGCTCCTCGGCCGGGGACGATCTGACCACCAGGGAGTGGCGGCCGGGCAAGGAGCAGCATCGCAGGTCGGTGGAGGAGTCCAGGGCCAGGCACCGGGAGAAGGTGCGCCGGCGCTGGCTGATCGGCTCGGGCCTGTTCGTGTCGCTGCTGGCCGCCGCCGCCCGCCAGCCGCTGCCCGAGGTCGCGCTCTTCCTCCTGGCGGCCTACGCGCTGGGCGTGGTGGCCGACGCGGGCGTGGCGCTGTTCTCGCACAGCCCTTACCGGCGGAGCCGCATGATCATCGATATGGTCAGTGTGGCAGGGGTCACCGGGCTCTGCTTCGGGCTGGCGGCCGCGTTCAGCACGTTCACGCTGGCGTTGTTCGCGGGCACGGCGCTGGTCGTGGGGATCGTGTTCCTGCTGTCGGCCTGAGCGGTGGGGTGGGGGCCCCGAACAGAATGAAGTTCGGTATGGTGGGAACCGTGGTTTGCTGCGCAGGCCGGACAAGCTGGGGGTTTGCGCATAAGCTACCCATGGGTAACATAACCGCGGAACCACGGCACACCCTCTGTCGGGAGCCCGGACGGCACCTGGCAGTCTGGACAGCATTGCATTCGGCGCCCATCGCAACGATGCGGTGGCGCACGCGAACATGGGAGGTCGGCCACCGGCCATGAACATCGTCGTCTGCGTGAAGCAGGTCCCCGACACGGCGACCGAGCGCAAGCTGCGGTCCGATGACAACACGCTCGACCGCGACGCCGCCGACGGCGTGGTGAACGAGCTCGACGAGTACGCCGTCGAGGAGGCGCTGAAGCTCAAGGAAGCCCACGGTGGCGAGGTGACCGTCCTCACCATGGGTCCTGGCAGGGCCACCGAGACCATCCGCAAGGCACTGGCCATGGGCGCCGACAAGGCCGTCCACCTGAGCGACGACGCGCTGCACGGCTCCGACGCCCTGTCGACGTCGTACGCGATGGCGCAGGTGCTCAAGAAGATCGGCTTCGACCTGGTCATCCTGGGCTCGGAGTCCACCGACGCGCGCACCGGCGTGCTGGCCGCGATGCTGGCCGAGCGCCTCGGCACGGCCCAGCTCACGCTGGCCAACAAGGTCGACGTCGAGGGCTCCTCGATCTCGATCCAGCGGATCACCGACTACGGCTACGACAAGGTCGAGGCCGCGCTGCCCGCCGTCGTGTCCGTGGTCGAGAAGATCAACGACCCGCGCTACCCGTCGTTCAAGGGCATCATGGCGGCCAAGAAGAAGCCGGTCGAGACGCTGGCCATCGGCGACGCGTCCATCGACGCCGCCCAGGTGGGCCTGGCCGCCGCCTGGTCCGAGGTCGTCGACCACGCCGCCGCCCCGCCGCGCGCGGCCGGCACGATCGTCAAGGACGAGGGCGACGGCGGCGCGAAGGCCGCCGACTTCCTCGCGTCGAAGAAGTTCATCTGAGAACGGGGGTTTTACTGATATGTCGGAGATTCTCGTTCTCGTCGAGCACGTCGAAGGCGAGGTCAAGAAGGTCACGCTGGAGCTGCTGACCCTGGCCCGCTCGCTCGGCACGCCCGCCGCCGTCTGGGCGGGCCCCGGCATCACCGCCGAGGCCAAGGCCAAGCTGGCCGAGTACGGCGCTGACAAGATCTACGTGGCCGGTTCGAGCGACCTCGCTGACTACGTGGTCGCGCCCAAGGCCGAGCTGCTCGCCCAGCTCGTGTCCGGCAAGTCGCCGGCTGCCGTGCTCGTGGCCGCCACGGCCGAGGGCAAGGAGATCGCCGGGCGCCTGGCGATCAAGACGGACTCCGGGGTCATCACCGACGCCGTGGGCCTCGGCGAGGGCTTCGTGGCCGACCAGTCCATCTTCGGCGGCGGCGTCAACGTGCACTCCAAGGTGCGCAAGGGCACGCCGATCGTCGCCGTCCGGCCGAACTCGACGGCTCCGGTGGCCGCCGCCGGGGCCGGTACGGAGGAGGAGGTGCCGGTCACGCTGTCCGACGCCGCCAAGACCGCCCGCGTGGTCGAGCGGGTCAAGCAGGAGAAGGGCGCCCGCCCCGAGCTGACCGAGGCCGCGATCGTGGTCTCCGGCGGCCGTGGCGTGGGCTCGGCCGAGAACTTCTCGGTCATCGAGGGCCTGGCCGACGCCCTGGGCGCGGCCGTGGGCGCATCGCGCGCCGCCACGGACGCGGGCTGGTACCCGCACCAGTTCCAGGTGGGCCAGACGGGCAAGACCGTGTCGCCGCAGCTCTACATCGCGGCCGGCATCTCGGGAGCGATCCAGCACCGGGCGGGCATGCAGACCGCGAAGACCATCGTCGCGATCAACAAGGACCCGGAGGCCCCGATCTTCGAGCTGGCCGACTACGGCGTGGTCGGCGACCTGCACCAGGTCGTGCCCCAGCTCACCGAGGAAGTCGACAAGCGTAAGTAGCGCGTCGCAGGCAGTCGGACGGGACATCGGGGGGCTGTTCGGCCCCCCGATGTCCCGTTTCCGGCGGCGCTCTCAGCTGAGCGCCGCCCTGAGGCGTCCGGCCAGGCTCTCGGCCTGGTCCGGGCTCCAGGGGATCAGCCCGTTCTCGGCCATGAGCGCGTGATACTGCTGCTGGTCGTAGGCCGTTCCCGGCGGCAGCGGCGCCACGTGCCAGTGCAGGTGCGAGTTGCCGTCCTGGCTGCCGAGCGAGAGCACGTACGTGCGCTCCGACGGCACGACCGCCTCCACCGCCAGCGCCACCTTCCTGACCACGCCCATGATCGCGTGGTAGGCGTCCTCTTCGAGGTCGCGTACGACGTGTTCGATGTGCTGCTTCGGGCTGACCAGTACGTAGCCGGGGACGGTGGGGTAGCCGGACAGGAAGGCCACGTGCCGGTCGTCCTCGTAAACGACCTGCTCAAGAACGTAATCCGGGTCCCCTGCGACGATGGCGCAGATGAAGCAGGGGCGCGACTTCACGCGGGATTCGTACGCCTGAACGTCGAAGGCCACGCTTCTTTCAAGATCCATCCCACGATGATGCCCGCCAGGAGCGCGTACCCGTGGAGGTCTCCGAGCGCGGCCAGCACGAGGGCGGCGGCGACGGGGACCGCGACGGGCAGCCACTGGGGCAGGCGCTCGCGGTGGACCACGAGCTGGAATCCGGCGGCGGTCAGGACGACCATGGCGACGACGCCCCACGTGCCGAGCCCGGCCAGCAGCCAGACCCCGGACACCACCGCGTAGAACGCGCCCAGCGAGCGGGCCGGCCGGTCGCCGGCGAGGAGGGCGAGACCGGCCGCCAGCCCGCACAGGGCCACGGAGTTGCCCGCGCCCGGCTGGTGCAGGAGGTATCCGGCGCTCTCGCCCGCCACGGCGCCCGCCGCGTACAGGGTGAGCCAGCGGCGGGGGCCGAGCGCCCGCTCGGCGACGTAGCCGAGGACGGCGAGGAACGCCAGGTTGGCCAGGGTGCCGAACACGCCTCCGTCCTGGACCAGCAGCGCTGTCACCGGCCGCCACCACTCGCCCGCGGCGATCGCCGCGGGATCCCGCATCCAGGCGGCTTCGAGGCCCGGGACGGCGAGCTGGAGGAGGCTCGGAACCACGGTGATCGTGAAGACCGCGGCGGTGACATACGGCTTGAACACCGGATCAGCCTCGCACACGGGCTCCGCTCGGGGCAGTGCCGGGTGTACGAGGCCGGACGGTGACATTTGTCAGGATGCAGTCTGAACGTGGCCTTTTGCCGGGGTCGCAGTCTGACGGTGGCGTCTGTCAGGCTGCGGCCTCGGCGGGCTCCCTGACGGGCAGGGGAGTGACCACGGCCGTCTCCCTGCGCGGGAGCAGCCGGGAGGCCAGGGCGATGAGCACGCCCAGGACCACGCCGATGCCGAGCGCCGTACGCAGCGAGGTGGCGTCCGACAGGAAGCCGATCACCACGGGGCCGAGCAGCAGGCCCGCGTACCCCATGGCGCCCGCCTGGGCGATCGCCGGCCCAGGGGTGTCGGTCGCGGTGCCCGCCAGCGACAGCGTCAGCGGCGAGATCGTCGCCACGCCGAGCCCGACGAAGAACATCGCGAACACCGCCACCAGCGCCGCCGGAGCGCCCAGCACGACCGCGAAGAACCCGGCCGTGGCCACCCCGGAGACGGTCAGCATGCCCCGCACCCCGAACCTCGCCCGCAGCCGGTCGCCCGTGAGCCGGGCGGCCAGCATGCCGGCCTCGAAGACCGGGTAACCGAGCGCCGCCAGGGCCTCGGGAGCGCCGAGCTCGTCACGCATGTAAAGGCCGTTCCAGTCGGCGACGGTGCCCTCGACCATGAAGGCGAAGAACATGATCGTGCCAAGCAGGTAGACGATCGGCGGCAGTCGCCTGCGCGCCGCCGTGGTGGCCGCCGCGGTCGCGGGCTCGGGCAGGTACGTCCGGCCGATCAGCACCATGACGGGCAGCGAGACCAGGCCGATCAGCGCCACGTTGGCGGTGAACGGCAGGCCCGCCGCGATCGCCAGGCTGCCCAGCCCGCCCGCGGCGATGGCGCCGACACACCAGCCGGCGTGCATGCCGTTCATCAGCGGCCGGCCGTACGCCTGCTCGACCGTGGAGCCCTGGGCGTTCATGGCGACGTCCACCATGCCGAAGGCCATGCCGAAGAACGCCGCGGCCACCATCAGCAGCGGCAGGTTCGGGGCGACGGCCACGGCCACGAGGCCGGCCGCCGTGAGAGGACCGCCTACCCGCAGGACCGTCCTGCTGCCCGCGCGCGCCATCACCCGCCGCATGGACTGCATGGTCACCAGAGCGCCCAGGCCCCACACCAGCAGGATCGCGCCGACCGTGGCCTCGGACAGGCCCAGCTTGTCGGTCAGCGCGGGGATGCGCACAGTCATCGTGCCCACCATCAGGCCGGCAAGGACAAAGGTGAGGACCGCCCCGTAACGGGCACTCCTCAGCTCGCGGGTCATAAGGCCACACCTCACACAAGTTCGCTTTTTCGTATCGGGCTCGTCAGGGCACACCCGTCCGCCGCCGGATTCCCGCGGGAAAGCCGGTTCGAGGGCAGCGCGTAGCGGGATCGCCTGTCAGATCGGAAAGCCCCGGGCCGGGGCTCGTCAGACTTCCGTCCAGATGCCGGGGCGCGGGAAGGCGCCGGTCGGCGGGACGGCAGCTGTCTCCGCTACACATACCCGC
>NZ_VCKX01000100.1 GCF_005889725.1 Nonomuraea zeae | reverse complement strand
GGTCCCACGGGCGGCGGCCGATCGACCGGCCTGGTCAGCGGCGACTGGTCGGTGGACGACGCCGATGACGGTGGCCGTACGGAAGGCGACGTCGGCTTCCTGGGCGACGGCCTCGGAGACGGGCGGGCGGCGGCCGATCCGGATGGCGGCAGCGGCGGTGGACGGCTCGCGTCGGGTAAACGGCGGCGTACCCCGCGCTCCGACTGGCAGTTCCCCCTTCTCACCGACTGGGGTTTCCGCCCGGAGCAGCAGCGGCTGTTCGTCATCATCGCCACGGTCGTGGCGGTGCTGGCAGGCGGGACCGGCCTGGTGTTCGCCATCAACTCCATTGGCAGTTACTCGTCCGAACGCCAGGCCAGCGCCGCTGTGCTCGGGCCCGACGTGACGCTTCCGCAGGTCTTCCGGGGGTGGAGCTCGCCCAAGCTGTTCGACCCGCTCACGGACAGGGCGAAGGACGGGCGGGCGCTTACCGAGAAGGAGGTGTTCGGCCAGACTGAGCTGCCGGTCACCAAGAAGCTCAAGCTCAAGCTCGTCGCCAAGCAACTCGACGCTGACTGCTCGGCAGCCTTGTGGGGTGGGAACCTCCTTGAGCAGGTGTCGGAGACCGGCTGCACCCAGGCCGCCCGCGGCCTGTACGCCAGCTCCGACGGCCGTTACATCGGCCAGTACACGCTGCTCAATCTCAAGGACGGTCAGGCGGCCGGCGATCTGGTGCAGTCGTTGAAGACTCTCTACCGGGACGGATGGGTGCGTCCGCTGACCTCCGCCAAGGCGGCCTTCCCGGCAGGCGGCCACTCGGAGTCGGGTGGCTACGCGCTTGGCCACTACGTCGGCCTGGTGTGGCTCGGCAGGGCCGACGGCGCGGAGCCCACGCCGAAGGACGACTTCGTCTCCCTCACGCTGGCGCTGCGCGGGGCCGAGAAAGCCGTTTACCGCCGCGTCGTCTCGATCACCGGACCGTCTTCCTGATGTCCGGCACAGAACACGGAAGTGCGTCCCGCATGTCCAGCGAAGAAGACGGTAGCTCGTCTGGGGTGTCCGGCACGGATCACGAAGGTTTGTCTCGCCTGTCTGGCACGGATCACGAAGGTTTGTCTCGCCCGTCTGGCACGGATCACGAAGGTTTGTCTCGGATGTCCGGCATGGATCGTGAAGGTTCGTCCTGGATGGCTGACATGGATCGTGAAGGCTTGTCCTGGATGTCTGACGCGAATCGCGCTAGCTCGTCCCGCGTGTTCAGCGAAGAAGACGGTGGCGCTTCTCGACTGTCCAGGGCAGAAGACGATGGGTCGTTTGGGGTGTCCGGCGAGGATCGCGGGGGCTCGTCCCGGCTTTCCCGCCGCCGCGTCGTCATTCCCGTAGTGATCGCCAGTGTTCTGGTCATCGCGGTGGTCGGCTGGCTCTGGTTGCGTCCTGACAACCCCCGCCCCGCCGTCTTCCACGCCGAGCCCACCTCCGCGTTCTACGCCGCCATCGACTCCCGCGAGCACGACGCCGCCCCGCTGACCCCGCAAGAGGTCTTCACCCCGGCCACCCGGACCCTGGGCAACCTGACCCTGGCCGGGACACAGCAGTTCACCGACTGTGACGAGGTGCTGTGGGGCGTCTCGGCCGGAGGCTGCACGCAGGCGCTCCAGGCCACCTACCGGGGGAGCACGATGGCGGGCCAGTTCGTCATCTTCAACATGAGCGACGGGCGTGCGGCGGACGCGCTGGTGGCGGCGCTCGGCAAGGACGGGTTCGTACGGCAGGGCATCACGTTCGACGCCGCCGGCAGCCGCGCACAGGCCCGCGCGATGGGCCACTACGTGACCGTGAGCTGGGCCGGCGGTCAGGCCACAGCCCAGGACCTGGTCGCCACCCTGGTCGCGCTGGACGGCCTCGGCCGCGTGGTCCAGGGCCGCATCGTCGCCGCCACCTGAACTCCTGAATCCGTCCGTCCCCTCACGGCCCGCTTCGCTGACCCACCCAGCGACCGCCGCCCACTGCCTCCTGCCTATAGCCGGTTGGTCCAGCGCCCACTGCCTCTTGCCGGTGGTCGGTTGGCCCGGTGACAGCCGCCTCTCGCCGGTTGCCCGCTGGCTCAGCGATCGCTGCCTTCCACCCGTGATCCATGAGCCAAGCGATCGCAGCCGCCCGCCTGTGATCCATGGACCTGGCGACCCGGCTGGCTCAGCGACCGCAGCTTCCCGTCTGCGGTCCATCAGCACCCCAGAGACCACAGGCTCCCATCTGCTGTCCGCTGATCCGGTGGGGACGGTCTTCGAGGTCCGGGTCGGCACAGCGGTTGCCGAGGCCGCAGGCGTTCGGTGCCTCTAACGACCTTGGCCCGGGCGTGGGCGTCGGGGTCAGTTGTCGAGGGCGGTCAGGTCGAGTCGGCGGAGGCGCTCGGGATCGGCGATCGCGTCGATCGCCACGATCTTGCCGCCCGACACGGTGAACCCGAGGACCGCGATCGGCTGCTCGTCGATGGTCAGCACGGCGCCCACGGCCCCGTTCACCAGCGCGTGCCGCGCCCGCGCCGCGGGCTGGTGGAACGTGAGCGTCTGCGCGGCCACGGCCGCCGCGCCGTGGACGGCCACGGAAGCGTCGGGGCGCGCCGTCCCGCCGTCGGAGCGCATCACGACCTCCGGGTCGAGGACCGCGACGAGCGCGTCGAGGTCGCCGCTGCGCGCCGCGGCGTAGAAGGCGTCGACCACCTTCCGCTGACGGGACAGGTCGGGCTCGGGAACGTGGGTCTCGGCCCCGCGCACCCGCCGCCGGGCGCGGCTGGCGAGCTGCCTCGCCGTGGCCGGGGAGCGACCGACCATGGGGGCGATCTCGTCGAAGGGCAGGTCGAACATGTCATGCAGGACGAACGCCAGCCGCTCGGCCGGGGTCAGCGTTTCGAGGACCACAAGCAGCGCGAGCCCGACGGAGTCGGCGAGCAGGGCCTCGTCCTCCGGGTTCGTCCCGTCCGTACGGCTGATGACCGGGTCGGGCACGTGCACGCCCATGGGGTCCTCACGCCGCCGCGCGCGCGAACGCAGCACGTTCAGGCACACCCGGGCGACGATGGTGGTCAGCCAGGCGCCCAGGTTGTCGGCGGCTCCGGCGTCCGACCGGCTGGCGCGCAGCCAGGCCTCCTGGACGGCGTCGTCGGCCTCGGACAGTGAGCCGAGCATCCGGTAGGCCACACCCCGCAGGCGGGTCCGGTTCTCCTCGAAGCCTTCGGCCAGCCATTCGGACTCGGTCATCAGTCACATTCCTTCGCCGCTCGGTGTCGTATGAGTGACACCGCAAACCCGTCCGATGTGACAGGGAGACAGATCCCATCATGCCTGGCACCGGATCGGCGAACCCGCCTGCCCGCCACCGCCGGGCAGGTCACGGGCGCGTGGTGCGCATGGAACGACACCAGCGAAGAAGGAAACCGATGAGCGACGTTCAGACCTTCACCGACCGCGTGGAGATCGAGACCCTGCGCGGCGAGTTCACCGACGCGGGAATGATGCGCGACTACGACCGTTTCGCGGCGCTGTTCACCCCGGACGGCGCGTGGCGGATGCCGCACATCGGCGCGGAGTTCGTCGGCCGGGAGGAGATCCGCGCCGCGATCGAGCGGTTGCAGGGCCTCTGGGAGTTCTTCGTGCACACCGTGCACCCGGGCACGATCCACCTTGACGGCGACACCGCGGCCGGCCGTGCGTACGTCGCGGAGTTCGGGCGCATGCGCGACGGCAGCTCGCACTCGAACCACTCCCTCTACCACGACCGCTACCGGCGCACCTCGGACGGCTGGAGGTTCGCTGAGCGCGTGTACGAGGTCAGGTACGCCGACACGACCCCGCTGCCGGGCTCGGCGCCCGGGGCCACGCACGAATCCTGACCGGCTCGGAACCGGACGACCGACTATCACTTTGACCTTTCAGGAGCGATCCAGCATGACGACCACGACCGAGCTCGATGAGCTGACCGGCGACTACGTTCTCGACCCGGCCTCGACCAGGATCGGGTTCGTCGCCCGGCACACGGTGGGCGGCAGGGTGCGCGGGCGGTTCGGCGAGTTCGAGGGCAGCGCGCGCCTGGACGGCGCGGACCCGTCGAAGTCCAGCGCCCGGCTCACGATTCGGGCGGCCAGCATCCAGACCGGCAACCCGCAGCGCGACCGGCATCTGAGCGCCGGGTTCCTGGGCGCGGACGACCACCCGGCCATCTCCTTCACCTCGACCGAGGTGCAGAAGGCCGGCAGGACCGGCTTCAAGGTCACCGGCGCGCTGACCATCCGCGGCGTGACCAAGCCGGTCACCCTGGACGTCGAGCTGACCGGCGCCGAGAGCGATCCGTCGGGCGGCGTCCGGGTCGGCTTCGCGGGCAGCGTCACGGTCAGCCGCAAGGCCTGGGGCGTGAACTGGAACGCCGCGACCACCGCGATGGTCAGCGACAAGGTGACGCTGGAGTTCGAGGTGGCCGCCGTCCGGCGGTCCTGAGCGGCGGGCGCGAGCGGGGGGTCAGGTCGTGCCGGTGAGGGCTGAGACGGTGGTGGAGACCGCCTCCTGGAGATCGGACAGGCGGTGGGCGGGCGCCTCCAGCGGCGTCAGGCCCTCCGCCCAGGGAGCCGCCTCCCGGATCAGCGTGCGGGCCTCGTTCTTGGTCAGCGTCGTGCCCTGGGCGCGGGCCAGGGCGATGAGGGCCTCGCGCCAGGTGTTGGCCAGCTTGGCGTGCCCGTTGTCCAGGATCTTGCGCAGCACCGCGGCCGCGTCGCCGTCCGGCTGCGGCACGCGTACGGCGTCGAGGGCGCCGCTCGCGGTGCTCAGCTCGTAGACGGCGGTCAGGACGCCCGGCACGGCCGGGAGGGCCGGGCCGAGGACGCGGACGTGGCCCGCCCGGGTGGCCAGCAGCACGCGGGGGAGCGCGGCCTCGAGGCCGGGCGGCAGGGCGACCGCCACCCGGTCCGCGGCGGCGGCGTACGGCTTGGCCAGCCACGTCGTGAGCTTGACCCGCGGCTGGGGCAGGTCCTTGGGCCAGTCGCCCACCAGCAGGTCGGGGTCGAAGCCGCCCGGCCCGAAGACGCCGGTGGCGGCCGGCTCGGGAGCGTCCTGGTGGGACTCGACGGACTGGGGGCCCTGGGTGTAGATGGCGGTGGCCGGCTGGCGGCTGAGGAGCGAGGTGACGGCCGGGCGGGTCTTGCTGGTGGGGCGCAGGATGTACAGGTCGGCGGCGGAACCGATGGCTTCCGCCCCGAAATATCGGTTGAAGTCGGGGTATATGGCCTCGTAGGTGAGGTTCAGGTCCGACAGCGCCTGCTGGACCTTGAAGGCCAGCATGGGCGTGCGCTCGCTCGCGCCGTACGCCAGCAGCACCCGCCCGTCGTCCGTCAGCCCCTCCAGCGCGCGCGCCACGAACAGGCCCGTGCCCTCCGGCGTGTACGGCGGGTCGGTGAGCGCCAGGTCGTGGTCTTTTGCCGAGGCCGGCAGGCCCAGCCGCAGGTCGGCCCAGCGCGTGCGGACACCGAGCCGCTGCTCGTCGATGTAGGCCAGGATGCGCTCGTCGATGTCCACCACGGTGACGTCGGTCTCAGGGTGGACGAGCTTGACGGCCAGCGAGGTCAGGTCGTGGTCGCCGACGCACAGCAGGCGCGCGCCGGGGAGCCAGAAGCGGGCGCCGAGCAGCAGCGCCCGCCGCAGGACCGTCTCCGGCGTGGCCGAGACGTGGTCGAGCACGTGGCGCGCCCGTGGGGCCCCGGCGATGAGGGCGGTGAGGCGTTCGAGCGCGTGGGAGTAGTGGGGGATCAGGTGGCCCACCGGGTCTTCCGGGGGCGGGGCCACGGCGAAGAGGCCCTGGTAGGCGGGGGTGTCGGTGAGCGGCACCCGGAAGGCGCCCGCTTTGTCCTCCAGCGGCAGCTCCCGCAGCAGGGCCTCGATGGTACGCCGGGCGGTGGCCGTCTCCCTGACCAGGTCCGCCAGCGTCCACCACTGGCCGTCGCACAGGAGCATCAGGGCGTGCCGAAGTCGCCTGCTGCCGGCCCCGGCCTCGTCGAGCAGCCGCTCCACCCCGTCGCGATCCATGGGGCAACCCTATCGAGCACCCCGGACGGCTCCGGCCGGGCGAGCGGTCGTATCATCCACCGTCAACCACCGATCCCTCACGGCCCGTAACCGTCACCGGGCGGCCCGTATCCCGCGCGGCGGCGCAAGGGCCGGGTGAGAAATCGCTCCCTGTGCCGTATATCGCAGCTCACGATCGGGAATTTCATCGCCCTGGTCCGGGGTTTGGGATAGCGAGTTCGGATGTTGGGACGAGGTCGAATGTTCGCAATGCGGACGTGGCGGGCACCATTCCGGCAGGGTGCGGTAACCTCTACCCACGATATGCAGCAGGGCCAACGTCGTCCCCGCCTGTAGCGCAGTTCAGACAGACGAAGACGACGGGAGGGATTCAATGCCTGCTGCCCACCTCGGGTTCCCCGAGCCCCAGGGCCTGTACCACCCCGCCAACGAGCATGATGCCTGCGGTGTCGCCATGGTTGCCGACGTCGCGGGACGCCGTGGGCACGAGATCGTGGTCAAGGCGCTGACGGCTCTCTGCAATCTCGATCATCGGGGGGCCAAGGGTAGCGAGCCGGACACCGGCGACGGAGCCGGGATCCTGACGCAGATCCCCGATGGGCTCTACCGGGCGAGCGTGCCGTTCACGCTGCCCGCCGGCGGCCGGTACGCCACCGGCATCGCCTTCCTGCCGATCGACGAGGAGGCTCGTCGCATCGCCGTCGGCCTGATCGAGGAGATCGCGGCCGAGGAAGGTCTCACCGTGCTCGGCTGGCGTGAGGTGCCCGTCGACCGCGCACTGCCCGGCCCCAGCGCCAGGGCCGTCATGCCGCACTTCGCGCAGCTGTTCGTCGCCGCCAGGGACGGCCAGGAGGGGCTCGAGCTCGACCGGCTCGGGTTCTGCCTGCGCAAGCGGGCCGAGCACGAGGCGGACGTGTACTTCCCCTCGCTGTCGGCCAGGACGATCGTCTACAAGGGCATGCTCACGCCCGACCAGGTCGAGCCGTTCTTCCCCGACCTGAGCGACGAGCGTTACGAGACCGCGATCGCGCTGGTGCACTCGCGTTTCTCCACCAACACCTTCCCCAGCTGGCCGCTGGCCCACCCCTACCGCTACATCGCCCACAACGGCGAGATCAACACGGTCAAGGGCAACCGCAACTGGATGCGCGCCCGCGAGGCGATGCTGGCATCTGCCCACATTCCGGGCGATATTTCGCGACTTTTCCCCATCTGTGACCCGGATGGCAGCGACACCGCCAGCTTCGACGAGGCCCTTGAGCTGCTGCACATCGGCGGCCGGAGCCTCCCGCACGCCGTCCTGATGATGATCCCGGAAGCCTGGGAGAACCACACCGAGATGGACCCCGCCCGGCGGGCGTTCTACGAGTTCCACTCCACGATGATGGAGGCCTGGGACGGTCCGGCCTCGATCACGTTCACCGACGGCACCCTCGCTGGCGCCGTGCTCGACCGCAACGGCCTGCGCCCCGGACGCTTCTGGGTGACCGCCGACGGCCTGGTCGTGCTGGCCTCCGAGGCCGGCGTGCTCGACTTCAAGCCGGAGGAGGTCGTCAGGAAGGGCCGCCTGCAGCCGGGCCGCATGTTCCTCATCGACACCGCCCGCGGCAAGATCATCGAGGACGACGAGATCAAGGCCGAGCTGGCCGCCGAACTGCCGTACGCCGACTGGCTGCACGCCGGGCTCGTACGGTTCGAGGAGCTGCCCGCGCGCCAGCGGGAGATCCCCACGCACGAGGCGCTCGTCAAGCGGCAGCAGACCTTCGGCTACACCGAGGAAGAGCTGCGCATCATCCTGTCGCCGATGGCGAGGACCGGTATCGAGCCGATCGGCTCCATGGGTACCGACACGCCCGTCGCCGTGCTGAGCGAGAAGCCGCGCCTCCTGTTCGACTACTTCACGCAGCTGTTCGCGCAGGTCACGAACCCGCCGCTGGACGCCATCCGTGAAGAGCTGGTCACCTCGCTGGCCAGCACCATCGGTCCCGAGGGCAACCTGCTCGACCCGGGGCCGAGCTCGTGCCGTCAGCTCGTGCTGCCGTACCCGGTGCTCGACAACGACGAGCTCGCCAAGATCATCCACATCAACGACGAGCACGACCTGCCGGGCTTCCGCCCGCACGTCATCAGCGGCCTGTACGACGTCGCCGGCGGCGGCGCCGCGCTGCTGCGGCGGCTGGAGGAGATCAAGGCCGAGGCGTCCGACGCGATCGCGAACGGCGCCCGGATCATCGTGCTGTCCGACCGCGGCTCCTCCGACTCGCTGGCGCCGATCCCGGCGCTGCTGCAGACCGGCGCGGTGCACCACCACCTGATCCAGGAGAAGACGCGGACCAAGATCGGCCTGGTCGTCGAGACCGCCGAGGCCCGCGAGTGCCACCACATGGCGTTGCTCATCGGCTACGGCGCGGGCGCGGTCAACCCGTACCTCGCGATCGAGACCATCGAGGACCTGGTCGACACCGGTGCGCTGCAGATCGACAAGCGCAAGGCCGTGCGCAACCTGATCAAGGCGTACGGCAAGGGCGTCATCAAGGTCATGTCCAAGATGGGCGTGTCCACGGTGGCCTCCTACACCGGCGCGCAGATCTTCGAGGCTCTCGGCCTGAGCCAGGAGGTCATCGACGCCTGCTTCGCCGGCACCACCTCGCGGCTCGGCGGCGTCGGCTTCGACGTGCTGGCGGCCGAGGTCGCGCAGCGGCACCGGCACGCCTACCCGCGCGCCGAGAACGCCCACCGCGGGCTCAAGGTCGGCGGCGAATACCAGTGGCGGCGCGAGGGCGAGCCGCACCTGTTCAACCCCGACACCGTCTTCAAGTTGCAGCACGCCACCAGGACCCGCCGCTACGAGATCTTCAAGGAGTACACGAACCTCGTCGACTCCCAGGCGGAGCGGCTGATGACCCTGCGCGGCCTGTTCAAGCTGCGCAAGGGCGCCTCGATCCCGATCGAGGAGGTCGAGCCGGTCTCGGAGATCGTCAAGCGGTTCTCCACGGGCGCCATGTCGTACGGCTCCATCTCGATGGAGGCGCACGAGACGCTCGCCATCGCGATGAACCGGCTCGGCGGCAAGTCCAACACCGGCGAGGGCGGCGAGGACCCCGAGCGGCTCTACGACGCCAATCGCCGCAGCGCCATCAAGCAGGTCGCCAGCGGCCGGTTCGGGGTCACATCCGAATATCTGGTGAACGCGGCCGACCTGCAGATCAAGATGGCCCAGGGCGCCAAGCCCGGCGAGGGCGGCCAGCTCCCCGGCCACAAGGTCTACCCGTGGATCGCCAAGACCAGGCACTCCACGCCCGGCGTCGGCCTCATCTCGCCGCCGCCGCACCACGACATCTACTCGATCGAGGACCTCGCCCAGCTCATCCACGACCTGAAGAACTCCAACCCGGAGGCCAGGGTCCACGTGAAGCTGGTGGCCGAGGTCGGCGTCGGGACGGTCGCGGCCGGCGTGTCCAAGGCCCACGCCGACGTGGTGCTCATCTCCGGGCACGACGGCGGCACCGGCGCCTCGCCGCTCACTTCGCTCAAGCACGCGGGCGCGCCGTGGGAGCTCGGCCTGGCCGAGACCCAGCAGACGCTGCTGCTGAACGACCTGCGCGACCGCATCGTCGTCCAGGTCGACGGCCAGCTCAAGACCGGTCGTGACGTGGTCATCGCGGCCCTGCTGGGCGCCGAGGAGTACGGCTTCGCCACCGCTCCGCTGGTCGTCTCCGGCTGCGTGATGATGCGGGTCTGCCACCTCGACACCTGCCCGGTGGGCGTCGCCACGCAGAACCCCGAGCTGCGCAAGCGGTTCACCGGCAAGCCCGAGTTCGTGGTGAACTTCTTCGAGTTCATCGCCGAGGAGATCCGCGAATATCTCGCCGAGCTGGGCTTCCGCTCGCTCGACGAGGCGATCGGGCACGTCGAGATGCTCGACATGACCGCGGCCGAGAACCACTGGAAGGCCAGCGGGCTCGACCTGTCGCCGATCCTGCACCAGCCGGAGCTGCCCGCGGGCACGGCCCTGCGTCGCGTCGTCGAGCAGGACCACGGCCTGCAGCACGCGCTGGACAACACGCTGATCCAGCTGGCCGAGGGCGCGCTCAACGAGGGCACCCCGGTCACGCTGGAGCTGCCCATCCGCAACGTGAACCGCACGGTCGGCACCATGCTCGGCTACCAGGTCACCAAGCGGTACGCCGGCCAGGGCCTGCCCGACAACACGATCGACATCGGCTTCACCGGCTCGGCGGGCAACTCGTTCGGCGCGTTCGTGCCGCGCGGGATCACGCTGAGGCTGACCGGCGACGCCAACGACTACCTCGGCAAGGGCCTGTCCGGCGGGCGGATCACCGTCCGGCCGCACGAGGAGGCGCCGCTCGACGGCCACATCATCGCCGGGAACGTCGCGCTCTACGGCGCCACGTCCGGCGAGGTGTTCGTCCGCGGCGTCGTCGGCGAGCGGTTCTGCGTGCGCAACTCCGGCGCCACCGCGGTCGTCGAGGGCGTGGGCGACCACGGCTGCGAGTACATGACCGGCGGCCGGGCCGTCGTGCTCGGCCCGACCGGGCGCAACTTCGCGGCCGGCATGTCGGGCGGCGTGGCGTACCTGCTGGACCTCAAGCCCGAGCGGGTCAACCGCGAGATGGTGGCCATCGAGGCGCTGAGCGAGCAGGACGCCGAGTTCCTCAAGGAGACGGTCGAGAAGCACTTCGCGGAGACCGGCTCGCCGGTCGCCAAGCAGCTGCTCGCCGACTGGGACGCCGCGCTCGGCCGGTTCGGCAAGATCATGCCGACGGACTACAAGAGGGTGCTGGAGGCCGCCGAGGCCGCCCGCATCGAAGGCAGGGACATCGACGAGGCGGTCATGGCGGCCGCGGTTCAGGGCTAAGGGAGGCGTACCGATGGCTGACCCCAAGGGTTTTCTCACGCACGACCGGGAGCTGCCCGCGCGCCGCCCCGTGGACGTCCGCATCAGCGACTGGCGCGAGGTCTACCAGGACTTCTCGCAGGAGAAGCTGACCAAGCAGGCGGCCCGCTGCATGGACTGCGGCATCCCGTTCTGCCACAACGGCTGCCCGCTGGGCAACCTCATCCCCGAGTGGAACGACCTGGTCTTCCGCACCGACTGGCGCGAGGCGATCGAGCGGCTGCACGCCACGAACAACTTCCCGGAGTTCACCGGCAGGCTCTGCCCGGCTCCGTGCGAGGCGGCGTGCGTCCTCGGCATCAACTCCGACCCCGTGGCGATCAAGCGGGTCGAGGTCGAGATCATCGACCGCGCGTTCGCCGAGGGCTGGGTCACCCCACAGCCCCCGGCGATCAAGACCGGTAAGAAGGTCGCGGTCGTCGGCTCGGGCCCCGCGGGCCTGGCCGCGGCCCAGCAGCTCACCAGGGCCGGGCACGATGTGGTGGTGTTCGAGCGGGCCGACCGCATCGGCGGCCTGCTGCGTTACGGCATCCCCGAGTTCAAGATGGAGAAGCGCCACATCGAGCGGCGCCTGGAGCAGATGCGGGCGGAGGGCACCGAGTTCCGCACCGGCGTCAACGTCGGCGTCGACATCACCGCCGCAGAGCTGCGCGAGCAGTTCGACGCCGTGGTGCTGTCGGGCGGCGCCACCCAGTGGCGCGACCTGCCGGCGACCGGGCGCGAGCTCAAGGGCGTCTACCAGGCGATGGAATACCTGCCGCTGTCCAACAAGGTCCAGGAGGGCGACTACGACACCGCGCCCATCTCGGCCGAGGGCAAGCACGTGGTGGTGATCGGCGGCGGCGACACCGGCGCCGACTGCATCGGCACCGCGATCAGGCAGGGCGCCAAGTCCGTCACCCAGCTGGAGATCATGCCCCAGCCGCCCGCGTCCAGGCCCGGCAGCCAGCCGTGGCCGACGTTCCCGATCCTGTTCAAGATGGAGAGCGCGCACGAGGAGCTGGCCGACGGCGGGGGAGAGCGCGTCTACGCGGTCTCCACCACCGAGTTCGTCGGCGACGCCGACGGCAACGTGCGGGCGCTGCGGCTGGTCGAGGTCGAGGGGCCGCAGAGCGGCTTCAAGCCGATCCCGGGCACCGAGCGGGAGATCCCGGCCGAGCTGGTCACCCTGTCCATGGGCTTCCTCGGCCCGGAGAAGGGCGCGCTGCTGCAGGACCTGGCCGAGGTCGCCGGAGACGGCTTCTACGACGCCAGGGGCAACGTCTCGCGCGACAAGACGTACATGTCCAAGGTGGACGGTGTCTTCGTGGCCGGTGACATGGGCCGCGGGCAGTCGCTCATCGTGTGGGCCATCGCCGAGGGGCGGGCCGCCGCCTCGGGGGTGGACCGGTTCCTGACCGGGGAGACGGCGCTGCCGTACCCGATCCTGCCGACCGCGCGGCCCCTGGTCTGACGTGACGTGCGGCGCCCGGCCCCGCCGGGCGCCCGCTTGACGGGCGTCCGGCCCGGACGCTCGCTGAAAAGCGCCCGCCTCTTACGGCGGGCGCTTTTTTCGTGTGCATCGAATTGCAGATCGTGCATTACTTGCAGAGTATGCAACTCTTGCGTAAAGTGCAAGGCATGGAGAGCCCGCAGCAGCGGCGAGAGCGTCGCCGAGCAGAGCGGCGGCAGGCCATCAGGAAGGCCGCCGTGCGGCTCGCGCTCGACGAAGGGCTCGAGGCCGCGACGGTGGAGGCGATCAGCGCGGCGGCGGACATCTCGCCGCGCACGTTCTTCAACTACTTCGCCGCCAAGGAAGAGGCGCTCGCCATGGAGCCGGTCTGGCGCCCGGAGGAGCTCGTCGGCCTGCTGGAGAGCCGGCCGGACGACGAGCCGGTCTTCCAGTCGCTGCAGGTGGTGATGCGCGAGCTCGCGGAGAGGCTGCGGCCCGTGTTCGCGGACCTGCAGCCGTTCATGGAGCTGCGTGCCCGCCATCCCGAGCTCGCGGCCAGGGCCAGGGCGGCGGACGAGTCGAAGATCTTCAATACGATCATCGGCGCCGTCCGGAGCCGTCCGGGCGTCACCGGCGCGATGCACGCGCGCCTGCTCGTCATCGCCTCGCTCGGCTCGGCCATGTCCGCCATCCAGGAGTCACTGGAAGGGGGCGGCTCGGTGCAGGACCTGCTCGACGAGGCGTTCACGCTGCTCGAAAACGGGCTCTGACCCCGCAAGGGAGAGCGGCGACCGGGGTGGCACCCCCGATCGCCGCGGAATCTTCCTGCCCTCGCGAAAGAAGCAAGGAGACAACTCAATGCTATCCACCACGGCCCCCGAGGCCCCAACTCGGCGCGGGCTCTGGGTGAGCCTGGGCTCACTCATGCTGACCTTGTTCCTGGCCGCCATCGACCAGACGGTCGTGGCGACCGCCATGCCGACCATCGTGGGGGAGCTGCACGGCCTTGAGAGCCTGTCGTGGCTGGTCACGGCGTTCGCCCTGACCTCGGGTATCGCCACGCCCCTCTACGGCAAGCTCAGCGACATGTACGGCCGCAAGAACCTCTACCTGTCGGCCATCGTGCTGTTCGTCATCGGCTCGGCCCTGTGCGGGGTCGCGCAGTCGATGGCCCAGCTCATCGCCTTCCGCGCCTTCCAGGGCATCGGGGCGGGCGGTCTGATGGTGCTGACCATGACCATCGTCGCCGACCTGGCCACCCCGCGCGAACGGGCCAAGTTCCAGGGCTTCTTCGGCGCGGTCTTCGGGCTGGCCTCGATCGCCGGGCCCATCATCGGCGGCTACCTGACCGAGCACGTCTCCTGGCGCTGGATCTTCTACATCAACCTGCCGCTCGGCGCGATCGCCCTGCTCGTGGCGTTCGCCGTGCTGAAGCTGCCCAAGCGGACCTCGCCGCACCGGATCGACTGGCTGGGCGCCGTGCTGATCTCCGGGCTGCTGACGTGCCTGACGCTGTTCGCCTCCTGGGGCGGCACCGTCCACGCCTGGGGCTCGCCGGTCATCATCGGGCTCGGGGCGGGCGCGGTCCTGCTGGCCGTGCTGTTCGTGCTGGTGGAGCGGGCGGCGGACGAGCCGGTGCTGCCGCTGCGGCTCTTCCGTGACAGGACGTTCGTGATCCCCGTGGTGACCGTGGTGCTGCTGGCCACCGCGATGCTGGGGGCGGCCCTGTTCCTGCCGATGTTCCTGCAGCTCGCCACGGGGGCCGGGGCGGCCGACTCGGGGCTGCTGCTGCTTCCGCTGATGGCCGGGATGATCGTGTCCTCGACGCTGGTGGGGCAGCTCGTGCACCGGTTCGGCCGGTTCAAGTGGTTCATGGTCGCGGGCGCCACGCTCGCCGGGGTCGCCGGGCTGCTGCTGTCCACGATGGATCTGGGCACGACCGCGTTCGCGTCGGGTGCGTACATGGTGCTGCTCGGGCTCGGGCTCGGCATGGTGACACAGAACCTGCTGCTCGCCGTCCAGACCACCACCCCCGAGGCGGACAGGGGGGCGGCGACCTCGGCCGTGACGTTCGCCAGGAGCGTCGGCGGCGCGGTGGGCGTGGCCGTGCTGGGCGCGATCTTCAGCGGCCGGCTCGCGCTCGGGCAGGCCGCGCTCACGCCCGAGGCGATCCAGGCGCTGCCGGAGGCGGCGCGGCACGCCACCCAGCTCGCCTTCTCGGGCGCGATCACCGGGGTGTTCGCGTGGGTGGGGCCGATCCTGCTCCTCGGGGCCGCGCTGCTGTGCTGCCTGAAGGACGTACGGCTCACGAACCAGGACTGATCGCCCTCGCCGGAGCGGACCTCTATATGCAGAGGTCCGCTTCGGCATACATACACTGAAATTTCACCCCTAAGTTGCATCACCCGTTCTGTGTCGGGAAGATGCAGTTTCGGGGCAGTCGGTGGATGGGGGAAGAATGCGGCGGGTCGCCTCTGGAATGATGGCGGTCGCCGTCGTGGCCGCGATCGCGGCCTGCTCTCCCGTGACCTCCCGGCAGCAGACCGCCACGCGCGCGTCCGGGCAGGCCGAATATCTCGTCTTCTACGCCGACGGCCGCCAGGCCGAGGCCCAGAACGCCGTCACGCGGGCCGGTGGGACCACGGTCGGCGAGGACGCCCGGCTCGGCTACCTGCTGGCCACGGGGCGCGGCGACGGGTTCGCCGAGGGCGTGGGGGCTGACCAGGCCATCGTCGGCGTGTCCGCCGACAGGACCATCGGCTTCGCCACCTCCCGCACGGCCGGACCTCAGGACGCGGCAGGAGCCGCCCGCACCGGGTCCGCCGACGCCCGTACGGGCTCGCAGGACACCCGTACCGGCCCCCAGGACGCCCGTGCCGGCGCTGCGGACCGCGCCCGGAGCACCGCGTCGGGGACCTTCCCCGACGCGGACTCCTTCACCAAGGGCCGCGCGGGGGACCCGCTCGAAGGCCGGCAGTGGGACATGCGGATGATCGGCGCCGACCGCGCCCACGCCAAGGCCCCCGGCAGCAAGCAGGTGCTGGTCGGCGTCATCGACACCGGCGTGGACGGCAAGCATCCCGACATCGCCCCCAACTTCAACCGCGAGCTGAGCCGCAACTTCGTCACCGACAGGCCCAAGGACGAGAACGGCGAGACGCTCGACGGCGCCTGCGAGGCCAGCGGCTGCAAGGACCCCGTGGACGTGGACGACGACGGCCACGGAACCCACGTGGCCAGCACGATCGCCTCCCCGATCAACGGCATCGGCATCGCGGGCGTCGCCCCCGGCGTCCAGATCGTCAACATCCGGGCGGGGCAGGACTCGGGCTTCTTCTTCCTCAAGCCCAGCCTCGACGCCCTCACCTACGCCGCCGACATCGGCGTGGACGTCGTGAACATGAGCTACTTCGTCGACCCCTGGCTGTTCAACTGCGCCGCCAACAAGTCCGACACCAAGAAACAGCAGCTCGAGCAGCGCGCGATCATCGTCGGCATGCAGCGCGCCCTCGACTACGCCCGCCAGAAGGGCGTGACGCTCATCACAGCGCTCGGCAACGGCTCCAGCGACCTCGGCCATCCCACGGTCGACAAGCAGAGCCCCGGTTACCCACAGGGCGACCAGAAGGAGCGCAAGGTGGACAACTCGTGCATCAACGTGCCCGCGGAGTCCGGCGGCGTCATCTCTGTCTCGGCCGTCGGCCCCTCCGGCCGCAAGGCGATCTACAGCGACTACGGCGTCGAGCAGACCGACCTGTCGGCCCCCGGCGGGGACGTGGTGGACGGCAAGGGCACCAAGGCCACCCGGTCGATCCTGGCCGCCGCCCCCGAGCACGTGCTGCGCGCCGCCGGGCGGATCGACGCCAAGGGCGAGCCCAAGGGTGTGGACGTCGTCAAGGACTGCAAGGCCGGGGCCTGCTCCTGGTACCAGTACCTCGACGGCACCTCCATGGCCGCGCCGCACGCCACCGGCGTCGCCGCCATCCTCATCAGCCGCTTCGGCAAGCCGGGCCCCGGAGGGCTGACCCTCGACCCGGCCACCGTCGAGAAGCTCCTGTACGAGAGCGCGACGCGCAAGAGCTGCCCCACGCCGCGTTCGTACGTCTACAAGGCGTTCGGCGAGAACGAGACCCACCAGTGCGAAGGTGAGCAATCCCGTAACGGTTTCTTCGGTCACGGTCTCGTGGACGCCTGGAAGGCGGCTACCTTCGAACCATGATGTATCGCCTGCTCGCAGACGTTGCGATGGTGGTACATTTCGCTTTTCTCGCCTACATGGCCGTGGGCGGATTCGTCGCCTGGCGGTGGCGACGTACGATCTGGGCGCACCTCGCTGTCGTAACCTGGGGGGTGTTCTCGATCGTCACCGGCGTCGAGTGCCCGCTGACCCTCGTAGAAGACTGGGGACGCCGTAACGCCGGACTGGCGGGGCTTCCCGCCAGCGGATTCATCGACCACTACATCGAGGGCGTGATCTACCCGGAGGAGTACACGAACTTGGCGCGTCTGGGGGTCGCCGTTCTCGTTCTGTTCTCCTACGTCGGGTACGTTCTCCGTCGTCAGTGACTGCCAAGTGGTCTGTACCAATTAAGGTAGGACTCGTGACTCGTCGCGCGAAAATCGTCTGCACCCTAGGCCCCGCCACATCCTCCAAAGAACGCCTCCGCGAGCTGATCGCCGCGGGCATGGACGTGGCACGGTTCAACCTCAGCCATGGCAATCATGACATGCACAGAGAGGTCTACGACCGGGTCAGGGAGGTGGCGGCCGACCTCGGCCGCGGTGTAGGCGTGCTCGCCGACCTGCAGGGCCCCAAGATCCGTGTCGGCACGTTCGAAGAGGGTCCCGTCAGGCTGGGCTTCGGCGACGTCTTCACCATCACCACCGAAGACGTGCCAGGCGACCGCGAGCAGGTCTCCACCACCTACAAGGGGCTGCCCAACGACGTCCGCCCCGGTGACACGATCCTGGTCGACGACGGCCGCCTCGTCCTCGAGGCGACCCGCGTCGACCCGGAGCGCATCGTCACCCGCGTCGTCATCGGCGGCATGATCTCCGACAACAAGGGCCTCAACCTGCCCGGCGTCAACGTCAGCGCGCCCGCGCTGACCGACAAGGACGAGGCCGACCTGCGCTGGGCGCTGCGCACCGGCTTCGACATGATCGCCCTGTCCTTCGTCCGCCGCCCGTCCGACGCCGACGTGGTGCGCAACATCATGGAGCAGGAGGCCGTGCGCCTCCCGCTGCTCGCCAAGATCGAGAAGCCGCAGGCCGTCGACCGGCTGCCCGACATCGTCGAGGCGTTCGACGGCATCATGGTCGCCCGCGGCGACCTGGGCGTCGAGCTGCCGCTGGAGCAGGTGCCGATCGTGCAGCGGCGCATCATCGAGCTGTGCCGCGAGAAGGCCCGCCCGGTGATCGTCGCCACGCAGATGCTCGACTCGATGATGAACGCCCCGCGCCCGACCCGCGCCGAGGCCTCCGACGTGGCCTACGCGGTCATGGACGGCGCCGACGCGGTCATGCTGTCGGGCGAGACCTCGGTGGGCAGCTACCCGATCGAGTCCGTCTCGACGATGGACCGCATCGCCTGCGCCGCCGAGAAGGCCTCGCTGCACGCCACCCACACGCTGGAGCGCATGCCGGAGACGACCGGCGGCGCGATCGCCAGGGCCGCCGCCGAGGTGGGCGCCATCGTGGGCGCCAAGGCGCTGGTGGCGTTCACGATGTCGGGGGAGACGGCCCGGCGGCTGGCCCGCTACCGGTCGCCGATCCCGCTGCTGGCCTTCAGCTCCGCCTCCCACGTGCGGGGGCAGCTGTCGCTGACGTGGGGCGTGGAGACCTACCACGTGCCGTTCGTGCACCACACGGACGACATGGTGCGGCAGGTGGAGGCGTCGCTGCTGTCGTCGGGGCGGCTGGAGAAGGGCGACAAGGTCGTCATCGTGGCGGGCTCGCCTCCCGGCACCCCCGGCTCCACCAACGCCCTGCGCGTCCACACGATCGGCTCGGCGGTGTCCCACGCCCACTAGGGCCGGCCAGCCCTACGGCTGCGCCACGGCCTCGCGCCGGTTGAGCCACCCGCCGCCGTCCCGCCGGGCCTCCGTCCTGCGTGGGACGGGGGCGGCGGAGAGCGGCGGCGCGCCGGGTGAGCGCCGGCCGGAGGGCGGGCGCCCACCTCTGAGGTGATGGTGGCCGCGGGTCAGTTGGCGTGCAGGGCGGCGTTGAGCTCGATGGTGCCGCCCTTGCGCGGCACCGCCTCCACGGCGCCCGACTGGGAGTTGCGGCGCAGCAGGATGCCGTTCGAGCCCGACAGCTCGGCCGCCTTGACCACCGCTCCGTCCGGCAGGGTGACCCTGGTGCCCGCCGTCACGTAGAGGCCGGCCTCCACCACGCAGTCGTCACCCAGCGAGATGCCGATGCCCGCGTTCGCGCCCAGCAGGCAGCGCTCGCCGATCGAGATGACCTGCTTGCCGCCGCCGGACAGCGTTCCCATGATCGAGGCGCCGCCGCCCACGTCGGAGCCGTCGCCGACCACCACGCCCGCCGAGACGCGGCCCTCGATCATCGAGACGCCCACGGTGCCGGCGTTGAAGTTCACGAAGCCCTCGTGCATGACCGTGGTGCCGCTGGCCAGGTGGGCGCCGAGGCGTACCCGGTCGGCGTCGGCGATCCGCACGCCTGCGGGCACCACGTAGTCGACCATCCGCGGGAACTTGTCCACCCCGTACACGGTCACCACGCCCCTGGCCCGCAGCCGCAGGCGCGTGCGCTCGAAGTCCGGCACGGGGCACGGGCCGAAGCTGGTCCACACGACGTTGGCGAGCAGGCCGAAAATGCCGTCCAGGTTCACGCCGTGCGGCTGGACGAGGCGGGCGGAGAGCAGGTGCAGCCGCAGGTAGACGTCATGCGCGTCCACGGGCGGCTCCGAGAGCTTGGAGATGCCGGTGCGCACCGCCACCACCTCCACACCCCGCGCCGCGTCGGGGCCCGTCAGCTCGGCCAGCTCTCCGGCCGCGTCGGCGGAGAGCCGCTCGGTGCCCGTGAGGGGCGCGTCGCCCAGCTCGGGGGAGGGGAACCAGGTGTCGAGTACGGTGCCGTCGCCGGCGATGGTCGCGAGGCCGACGCCGAACGCGCCGGTGGAAGTGGGATCGATAGTCACGGGCCAAAAATACCGTTTCAACGGCCGCCCCATGGCGTCCGGCCCCGCCGGGCACCCGGACGGCCGGGAAGGGCCGGGCCTGCCGGACGGCCCCGCCGGGCACCCGTACAGCTAAGAAGGGCCTGGCCTGTCGGACGGCCCCGCTAGGCACCTCGACGGCCAGGGAGGGCGGGCCGAGCGTGTCGCGTCAGTCCAGGGCGCCCAGGTCGGCCGAGAGCCAGTGGTCCGGCCGCATGCGGAAGGTCACCAGCACGTTCAGGTCCGAGCCCTGCACGTACCCCGACACGGCGTCCGGCGGCAGGTATCGGGACGAGATGCGCGTGAGGTCCTCCAGCGTGGTCGGACCCGAGCGCACCACGGGCCCCTCCACGGACACGTACCGGTAGGTGGGGCTCGTCCGCTGGACCAGGATCGAGAACCGGCCCGCCTTGGCGATCAGCTTGGCCTTGATCGAGTCTCCGTCGGTCAGGAAGCGGATCTCGCCGCCGGGGGTGTAGTCGTACCAGACGGGCACGTTCAGAGGCGCCCGGCCCTCGCCGGACTCCACGGCCAGGCTCGCGATGCGCGCCTCCGCCAGGAACGCCTCCCGGACCGCAACACTCAACGGCATCCCGCCCCACCCCCGTCTGCGCCGATCGTGAGTCGGTCATTCCCGGTGGGAGCGTTCCCGAAGCTCACTCCTGCCGCTTTATGACCCATCGTCGGCACAAAAGGGGCGAACCGTAAGCCCGGGCTCAGGCGCTCGGCGCGCAGGGGAGCCGTGCCGCCAGCGCCGCCGCCGTGCGGACGAACGCCGCCAGCGCCCGCGAGCGCGCCTGCTCCCGCTCCAGCTTCTGGATCGCTCGGGAGAGCGGCGGCTGCGCCATCCCCAGCCGCTTGGCCGCCCGCCCGAAATGCAGCTCTTCCGCGACGGCGGCGAAGTAGGCCAGCTCGCGCGTCTCCATACTTCAAGGGTATTGCCGCAGACCCAGCCGGTGTAGGTCGCGGCGGCGCTCGCGGGCAAGGGGATGACGGTGCTGGTCAACAACGCCGGCCCCGCGGGCGAGCAGCCCAGCGCCACCGCCGCGAGTACCGTGCGCGAGGTGCTGGAGACGAACGTCGTCGGCGTCCTCATGGTCACCAACGCGCTGCTGCCCCTGCTCAGGCGGTCGGCGGCGGCCCGCATCGTGAACGTCTCCAGCGGCGTCGGCTCGCTCGCGCACCACACCGACCCCGCGCACTACATGTCCGGGCTGCCGGCCTCGGCGACGTATCCCGTGTCCAAGACCGCGCTCAACCAGCTCACCGTCCAGTACGCCAAGGAGCTGCGCGGGGACGGCATCCTGGTCAACGCCGCCGCCCCGGGCGGCTGCGCCACCGACTTGACCAAGGATCTGCCGTTCGCCATTACGCGCACCGCCGCGGACGGCGCGGCCGTCGCGCTCGCCACCCTCGCCCCCGGCGGCCCGACGGGCGGGTTCTTCGACGACGACGGGATCGTGCGCTGGTGACCGCAGATGGCCTGAGAGACGCGCAACCGCCCGGTCCGTGGTGGCCCGGGCGGTTGGTCGGTGCCCCGGGTGGGATTCGAACCCACACTGTGCGGGTTTTGAGTCCGCCTTCTCTGCCAATTGGAATACCGGGGCAGGATCGGACTTCTCGGGATCCGTCCTAATCGCAGGGCCAAGCGTAGCCCAACTCAATGGCGGGCTCGCACCGGCGTGGATCTAATCTACCGGACGTCTGTACTCTTCTGCTCGTGAGTACGCAGCGGCGAGTAGTGATCGCGGAAGACGAGGCCCTGATCCGCCTCGACCTCAAGGAGATGCTCCAGGAGGACGGCTACGTCGTCGTGGGCGAGGCCGGGGACGGCGAGCAGGCGATCCAGCTGGCCGCCGACCTGAGACCCGACCTGGTCATCCTGGACGTGAAGATGCCCGTGCTGGACGGCATCTCCGCCGCCGAGCGCATCGTGTCCGAGCGGATCGCCCCTTGCCTCATCCTGACCGCGTTCTCCCAGCGTGACCTGGTGGAGCGGGCCAGGGACGCGGGCGCGATGGCCTACCTGGTCAAGCCGTTCACGAAGGCGGACCTGGTGCCGGCCATCGAGATGGCGGTGAGCAGGCACGAGGAGATGGTGGCGCTGGCCGCCGAGGTGTCGAGCCTGTCGGAGCGGCTGGAGACCAGGAAGCTGGTGGAGCGCGCCAAGGGGCAGCTGATGCTGCAGCACGGCTGGAGCGAGCCGCAGGCGTTCAGATGGATCCAGAAGGCGTCGATGGACCGGCGGCTGAGCATGCGCGAGGTTGCCCAGATCGTTATAGACGACCCCGGCGAGCGGACGTGAGGGGCCCCAATATCAGGTGATTCAGCCCGGTGGGTTGTGGTGCGGTCACGAACGAGCATCCAACCGGCTTCGGCGGCTTTCGCGGCAGGCGTCCCGTTGCGTAACTGATGGGCGGACGGAAGGTCCGCTCATCTCGAACGGAGACGCTTTCGATGATCCGCATTTTCCGCGCGCCGGTCTTACCCGTGGTCGTGTCCGTGGCCTGCGTGGCGCTGGCGGCGTGCTCGTCCCCCAACACGACCGCGAGGCCGGGGGCCACGGGGTCCGCCTCGATCCAGCCCTCCTCGGCCCCGGCGGCCGGCAGGGGCGACGGCACGCTGACGATCGGCACGGTGCTGCCGCAGACCGGTTCGCTGGCGTATCTGGGCCCGCCCGAGTTCGCCGGCGTCGATCTTGCGCTCAAGGAGATCAACGAGGCCGGGGGCGTGCTCGGCAAGCCGGTCGCCAAGTCCGACACCGACTCGGGTGACACGACGACCAACATCGCCTCGCAGTCGGTGGACAAGCTGCTGTCACAGAAGGTGGACGCGATCATCGGCGCCGCCTCCTCGTCGGTGTCGGAGTCGATCATCGACAAGATCACCCGTGCGGGCGTGGTGCAGTTCTCGCCCGCGAACACCTCGGACAAGTTCACCGCGATCAACGACAACGGGCTGTACTTCCGCACCGCGCCGCCGGACAAGCTTCAGGGGCGGGTCCTGGGTGACCTGGTCGTCGCCGACGGGAGTGACACCGTCGGGATCCTGGCCATGCAGGACTCTTACGGTTCCGGGCTGGCCGATCAGGTGACCGAGACCGCGCAGGAGGCCGGGGCCACGATCGTGGAGCGGGTGGACTACGACCCGAAGGCGGCGGAGTTCTCCGCCGACGTGTCGAAGATCAAGGCGAAGAACCCGAAGGCGATCGTGCTGATCGGCTTCGACGAGACGGCCAAGGTCGTCAACGAGCTGGTCAAGCAGGGGCTGACCGCTGACAAGCACAAGTGGTACATGGTGGACGGCAACATGTCGAACACCAACTTCGTCAAGGCGCCCAAGGGCACGCTGAAGGGCGTCAAGGGCACGCTGCCCGGCGCGGCCGCCCCTGAAGCGTTCCAGAAGCGGCTGCTGGCCGTGAACGCCAAGCTCACCGAGTTCACCTACGCGGCGGAGTCGTACGACGCGGTGAACCTGATCGCGCTGGCCGCCGAGGCGGCCAAGAGCGACGCGGGCGCCGACATCGCGGCCAAGCTGATCGAGGTCAGCAAGGCCGGGGAGAAGTGCACCGGCTTCAAGGCGTGCGCTGATCTGCTGAAGGCCGGCAAGGACGCCGACTACGAGGGCGTGAGCGGCCCGGTCGACTTCAACGACGTGGGCGACCCCTCGGTGGCGACGATCGGCGTCTACCAATACGGCGCGAACAACAAGTTCGACGCGGCCAAGGCGCTCGAATATCGCAGGGGCGCCATCGCCGGGTGAGGCGCGTTCTGTCGCACCGATCCCGTGGACCCCGCTATCCCCATAGATCCCACATAACCGACATTCCGGCCCTGATCCCGAAATATCAGTCAGGGCCGGTTTGTAGTGGGGTGACCGTAACTCTGGTGAAACATCCCATTACTATGGGTGTTTGGGACATTACGAATCCGCATAAAAGCCGCGTAAGAACTCCCATCGTCGGTGCGTTGCAGGCATGCTGAGCTCGGAAAACCCAGCGAAGGTGATCGTTCCTTCGCTGAGATTAGGGGGAGTCTCTTTATGATCCGCATTGCTCCAGCAGGACGCGTGCTGGCCGTCGCGGCCGCGGCGAGCCTGGCCTTGACGGCCTGTGGAGGCGGCAGCGGCGGTGGCGACACCTCCGCCCAGCAGTCCGGGTCGGCGGCGCCGTCCACGGCGGCCTCCACGGCCGCGGCGAAGGGCGACGGCACGCTGACGCTCGGCACGGTGCTGCCGCAGACCGGTTCGCTGGCGTTCCTCGGCCCGCCCGAGTTCGCCGGTGTCGACCAGGCCGTCAAGGAGATCAACGAGGCCGGAGGCGTGCTCGGCAAGCCGATCAACAAGGTCCACACGGACTCCGGCGACACGACCACCAACATCGCCTCGCAGTCGGTGGACAAGCTGCTGGCCCAGAAGGTGGACGCGATCATCGGCGCCGCCTCCTCGTCGGTGTCGGAGTCGATCATCGACAAGGTCACGGGCTCCGGCGTGGTGCAGTTCTCGCCGGCCAACACCTCCGACAAGTTCTCCACCATCAGCGACAACGGGCTGTACTTCCGCACCGCGCCGCCGGACAAGCTGCAGGGCCGCGTGCTGGGTGACCTGATCGCCGCCGACGGCAACGACACCATCGGCATCATGGCCATGCAGGACTCCTACGGCTCCGGCCTGGCCGACCAGATCAAGGCGACGGCCGAAGGGGCCGGGGCCACGGTCGTCGAGCGGGTGGACTACGACCCGAAGGCGCCGGAGTTCTCCGCCGACGTGGCCAAGATCAAGGCGAAGAACCCGAAGGCGATCGTCCTGATCGGCTTCGAGGAGGGCGCCAAGGTCGTGGCGGAGCTGGTCAAGCAGGGGCTGACCACCGACAAGGTCAAGTGGTACATGGTGGACGGCAACATGTCGAACACCAACTACCTGAAGATGCCCAAGGGCACGCTCAAGGGCGTCAAGGGCACCATCCCCGGCGCCGAGGCCCCCGAGGACTTCAGGAAGAAGCTCCAGGCGATCAACCCCGACCTCAAGGACTACACCTACGCCGCCGAGTCCTACGACGCGGCGAACCTGATCGCCCTGGCCGCCGAGGCCGCCAAGGACGACACGGGCAAGTCCATCGCCGCCAAGCTGCCCGAGGTCAGCAAGGGCGGCGAGAAGTGCAAGAGCTTCAAGGAGTGCGTCGACCTGCTGAAGGCCGGCAAGGACATCGACTACGACGGCGTCAGCGGCCCGGTCGAGTTCAACGACGCCGGTGACCCCGCCGTGGCCACGATCGGCGTCTACGAGTACGGCGACGACAACAAGTACCCCGGCAAGGCGCTGGAGTACCGTACCGGCAACATCGAGGGCTGAGACCCGCACATCGGACTGCCGCCCGGCCGGGGCCGTGGCGGCAGTCCGCTCAGCCGCCCAGGCCGCACGTCTTGAGCGCGTACGCGATGAGGCGTTCCTGCAGCGGCTTGGGCGGCACCACGATGACCACGCGCTCCTCGCCCCCGTCGATGCTCGCCCGCACGGGGAACAGGAACGCCTTCTTGGCCTCGGCGAACGCGTGCGGGTCACAGCGGCCGGGCGTGAGCACGATCGGCGCTCTCAGCCCCTGCTCGGTGGCCTTCAGCACGCCCAGGGGCCGGTGCCCGGGCGTGACGATGAAGTGGGTGGTGCCGTTCATGTCGTTGAGCGCCACCGTGCCGGCGCCGCGCCGGGTGACGACCAGCTCGCCCCGCATGGCCTTGCTCGACTCCGTCCACTCGGGACCGAACTCGATGCTCGCCGCCTGCTTGATCAGGAATTCCGAGCATTCGTCCCGCAGCAGCCTGGCCAGCAGCGGGTCCGGGTGCGGCACGTCGAAGACGACCTGGCGCAACGGCCCCGAGCCGGTGCTGAGATGGGCCACCACGGTCGCGGGACGCACCTCGGGCAGGCCCTGCGGTGAGCAGTTGGCGGCGCCGAAGGGGATCGGCAGGTCCGTGCGCTCGGTCTTCTTGATCGTCGCGTCGGCCGTTTTCGGCGCCAGCGTTTTGAAAGACGGCGTGACCAACTGCAGGTCGGCGAAATAGACCGGTGTGTCGCTGGTATTGCGGACGGCCACTTGGAGCGCGTGCACGGGCTCGTCCGAACGCCACTGCGCCAAAGAGACGGATACGCCGGGGGGCGGCCCGGAGGGCGGCGGTGAAGACGGCGGTGAGGGTTGCCCGGAGGAGCCGCAGCCGGCGACGAGGAGCCCGATGAGGATGGGGAGCGTTTTGCGCTTCACCTGACGCACATTAAGCGTCCTTGCGCAGGTCCCGTAAGTTGAGGACTGATTACGACTCCGCATCCAAGTGCCGACAGTTCCCCAGCGGATCTGTCGGAGCATCCTGGGGTTTTATACGTTTCCGTCATTCGATCGGGAACGCTCGGCGGTGCTGACGGATCCCGGCCTGGAAATGAAGGAGACACTTCATGATCCGCATTGCTCCCGCGGGACGGGTGCTGGCTGTCGTGGCTGCCACCAGCCTGGCCCTGACAGCCTGCGGTGGTGGCGGCAGCAACACCGCCACGCAGACTTCCCCGAGTGCCGCGCCATCCTCGGCGGCTCCTGCGGCGAAGGGCGACGGCACCCTTACTCTGGGTACGCTGCTGCCCCAGACCGGCTCGCTCGCGTTCCTCGGCCCGCCCGAGTTCGCCGGCGTCGATCTGGCGCTCAAGGAGATCAACGAGGCCGGGGGCGTGCTCGGCAAGCCCGTCGCCAAGATCGACACCGACTCTGGTGACACGACGACCAACATCGCCTCGCAGTCGGTGGACAAGCTGCTGGCGCAGAAGGCCGACGCCATCATCGGCGCCGCATCCTCGTCGGTGTCGGAGTCGGTGATCGACAAGATCACGGGCGCCGGGGTCATCCACTTCTCGCCGGCCAACACCTCCGACAAGTTCACCACCATCAGTGACAAGGGCCTGTACTTCCGTACCTCGCCGCCGGACAAGCTGCAGGGCCGCGTGCTCGGCGACCTGATCGTGGCCGACGGCAACGACACGGTCGGCATCCTGGCCATGCAGGACTCCTACGGCACCGGCCTGGCCGACCAGGTGCAGAAGACGGTCACCGACGGCGGCGCCGAAGTGGTCGAGCGCGTCGACTACGACCCGAAGGCCGCCGACTTCTCCGCCGAGGTCGCCAAGATCAAGGCGAAGAGCCCCAAGGGCATCGTCCTGATCGGCTTCGACGAGACCGCCAAGGTCGTCAACGAGCTCGTCAAGCAGGGTCTGCCGGCCAGCAAGCACAAGTGGTACATGGTGGACGGCAACACCTCCAACACCAACTACCTGAAGATGCCCAAGGGCACGCTGGACGGGGTCAAGGGCACGATCCCCGGCGCGGCGGCTCCCGAGGACTTCCAGAAGAAGCTCATCGCGGTCGACGCCGACCTGAAGGACTTCAGCTACGCTCCTGAGTCCTACGACGCGGCCAACCTGATCGCCCTGGCCGCCGAGGCCGCCAAGAGCGACGCGGGCGTCGACGTCGCGGCCAAGCTGATCGAGGTCAGCAAGGGCGGCGAGAAGTGCAAGAGCTTCAAGGAGTGCGTCGACCTGCTGAAGGCCGGCAAGGACATCGACTACGAGGGCGTCAGCGGCCCGGTCGAGTTCAACGACGCCGGTGACCCGGCCGTCGCGACCATCGGCATCTACCAGTACGGCGGCGACAACAAGTACGCCACCAAGGCGCTCGAGTACCGCACCGGCAACATCGCCGGCTAAGGGTCGGTCAGCCCGCGGGAGCGGCTGTCACCCGACAACTCGGGCACCTGACGATCAGGGCACCTGACGGTGAGGGCCCGGCCACCACGGCCGGGCCCTCGTCGTCATTTGCACCCCGCCACGATGGCGTCGGCGGCGACCCGGTACTCCTTCAGCAGGGCCACCTGCCGGTCGCGCGGCACGTCGTTCCTGGACAGGCCCGCGGTGGTCGTCTTGACGGTCTCCACGGCCCCGTGGAGCGACTGGGGCAGCCGGGCGCCGAACTGCAGCGTGATGCCGCGTACCTCCGCCAGGCGGCCTATCACGGCGTCCTCGAAGTACTGCTGGTCCTCCTGGCCCTTCGGCTTCAGCATGAGGCCCGCGTACCCGATGGAGGAGACCACGCGGGCGCACGGGCTGTCGGCCGGATCGCCGCCGGTGCTGTACTTCTCGGCTGAGGAGGCGTCGTCCTGGCAGCCGACGAGCAGGACCGGAAGCATGACCGCGATTGTCGCTAAACGTTTCACATCGCACATTAAAGAACGGAGAAGGGGCCCCATGGGAGCCCCTTCTCCGTCTGGATCGCTCTACGCCTTGGCCAGCGTGCCCAGATACAGCTCGATGACCTTGGGGTCGTTGGCGAGCTGCCGCCCGGTTCCGGTGTAGGCGTTGCGGCCCTGGTCGAGGACGTAGCCGCGGTGGCAGATCTGCAGGCAGCGCCGCGCGTTCTGCTCCACCATGATCACCGTCACGCCCGCCTTGTTGATCTGCTGGGCCTGGATGAACACCAGGTCCTGCAGCTTCGGCGACAGGCCGGCCGATGGCTCGTCCAGCAGCAGCACCGACGGCTCGGTCATGAGGGCCCTGGCCATCGCGACCATCTGCCGCTCACCGCCGGACAGGGAGCCGGCGCGCTGCTTGCGCCGCTCCTTGAGCGCGGGGAACAGCTCGGCCACGAACTCGAAGCGCTCTTTGAACTTCCCCGGCACCTGGAAGGCGCCCATCTCGAGGTTCTCCTCGATGGTGAGGCTGGGGAAGACGTTGTTGGTCTGCGGCACGTAGCCGACGCCGCGCGAGACCAGCGAGTGCGCCTTCATGTTCGTGATGTTCTCACCCTTGAGCAGCACCGTGCCGCTGCGGATGTTGACCAGCCCGAACATGGCCTTGAGCAGGGTCGACTTCCCGGCGCCGTTGGGGCCGATGATGCCGATCAGCTCGCCCTCTTTGACGTAGAGGTCGGAGCCGTTGAGGATGTTGACGCCCGGCAGGTAACCGGCGATCAGCTCGTCGCACCGCAGCACGGCGCCCTCGGCGCCCTCCAGGTGCTCGCTGCGGTCGGTGACGGCCTGCTGAGACTCTGGGCCGGCGTTCACTTCTGCGTCTCCCCTTCGATCTCGGCGTCGAGCGCGGCCTCGGCCTCGTGCAGCTGGGCCTCCAGCTCGCCCTCCGACAGCGGCGCGTCGTGGTGGGCGCCCAGATAGGCGTCGATCACGCGCTCGTCGGACATGATCGTCGAGGGCGGTCCCTCGGCGATGACGGCGCCCTGGGCCATGACGATCACCCAGTCGCTGATGTCGCGGACCATGTCCATGTCGTGCTCCACGAACAGCACCGTCATGCCCTGGTCACGCAGATCCTTGACGTGGCCGAGCAGCGACTGCGTCAGCGCGGGGTTCACCCCGGCCATCGGCTCGTCGAGCATGACCAGCTCGGGCTGGACCATGAGGGCGCGGGCCATCTCCAGCAGCTTGCGCTGGCCGCCGGACAGCGATCCGGCGAAGTCGTCCCGCTTGGTGTCGAGCTTGAACCGGGCGAGCAGCTCCTCGGCCCGCTCGGTGATCTCGTTCTCCTGGCCGCGCCAGGAACCGGGGATGAGCGCCCGCCAGAAGGTCTCGCCCTTCTGCTGCTGGGCGCCCAGGCGCATGTTCTCCAGCACCGTCAGGCGCGACAGCGCCTTGGTGAGCTGGAAGGTGCGCACCATGCCGGAGCGGGCCACCCGGTGGGCGGGCACGCCGTTCATCGCGCGCCCGTTGAACGTCCACGAGCCGGAGTCGGCCGTGTCGAACCCGGTGAGCTGGTTGAAGAACGTGGTCTTGCCGGCCCCGTTGGGGCCGATCAGCGCGGTGATGGAGCCGCGCTGGACCTCGACGTGGTCCACCTCGACGGCGGTCAGGCCGCCGAAGCGGCGCACCACGTTGTCCACCACCAGGATGGGGTCCGGCTTGGGCACGCCGGGGTCGCGCGCCAGGTCCTTGAACGCCGCCAGGGCCGCGGCCTTGCGTTCGGTGATCGTGCTTTCAGCGTGCATCGATTGCTATCTCCCTCTTGTCACCGAAGATGCCCTGTGGCCGGAAGACGAGCAACAGGATGAGTCCGAGGCCGACGAAGATGTAGCGGAAGGCGCCCACCTGGGTGACGTCCATGAAGGTGATGTACCCCGCCGAGACCGCCTCGGTGAGCACGCCGTAGATCAGCACCAGCAGCACCCAGAACAGCGCCGCGCCGACGACCGGGCCCAGCACGCGGGCCGCGCCGCCGAGGATGACCATCGTGTAGAGGTAGAACGTGGTCTCGGTGCCGAAGACGTCCGGCTGCACCGAGCCGTAGGCCAGGCCGTAGATGAAGCCGCCCAGCGAGCCGATGACGCCGCCCAGGATGAGCGACTGCATCTTGTAGGAGAAGACGTTCTTGCCGAGGCTGCGCACGGCGTCCTCGTCCTCGCGGATGGCCTTGAGCACGCGGCCCCACGGGCTCTTCATCAGCAGGTAGACGATGAAACAGCACAGGGCGATCAGCAGCCAGCCGACGAACATCACCCAGAGCACCCGGTGGTTGAAGAAGATCGGCACCGGGCCGAGGTTGAAGCCGTACTCGTTCTCGGGGAACGGGTTGAGCGCGTAGAAGCCGTCGGAGAACCCGCGCCGGCCGTCGGAGCCGCCGAAGACCTCCTTGAACGTCACCGAGCGGAAGACGAGCCGGATGATCTCCGCCACCGCGATGGTGACGATGGCCAGGTAGTCGGCGCGCAGCTGCAGCGTGGGAATGCCCATCAGCAGCGCCAGGATCACCGCTCCGGCCAGGCCGACGGCGATCCCGACCCAGAACGGCAGGCCGAGCACGGTGACGGTGACGGCGAGCCCGTAGCCGGCCACGCCCATGAAAGCCGCCTGGCCGAAGTTGAGCAGGCCGGTGTAACCGAAGTGGATGTTGATGCCGATGGCCGCCAGGCCGTAGAGCACCGTCTCGACGTTGATGGCCGCCTTGATGGTGGTGCTGATGATCGTGATCCAGTCCATTCTGATCCTCCCCCGATCAGCCGACCCGCTCGCGGCGGCCCAGGATGCCCTGCGGCCGGACGAGGAGCACGATGATGAGCACGGCGAGCGCGCCGACGGACTTGAGCTCCGGTGGCACCCACAAGGTCGAGACCTGGATGAACAGGCCCACCACGAGCGAGCCGACCAGTGCGCCGAAGGCGGTGCCGAGGCCGCCGAGGGTCACGCCGGCGAAGATGAGCAGCAGGATGTCCTGGCCCATGGTGTATTTCAGGTTCTGCGAGAGACCGAGCATGATGCCCGCCAGCGCGGCGATGGCGCCGCCCATGGTCCAGATGATCCGGATCACGCGATCGACGTTGATGCCGGACGAGGCCGCGAGCGCCGGGTTGTCGGCCACGGCGCGGGCCGCCTTGCCGGTGCGGGTGCGCAGCAGCGCGATGCCGACGATGATCAGGACCGAGAGCTCGATGCCCATGGCGACGAAGTTCTTCGGCGCGGCGGAGATCGGCCCGACCTCGATGCCGGGCTGGGCGGTGTACTGGGCGTAGGACTCGTTCTCGCCGCCGAACATGATCAGGAACACGTAGCGCAGGAAGATGGCCACGCCGATGGAGATGATCATCATGGCGATGGTGCCCGTGCCGCGCTTGCGGAGCTGGCCCCAGAACAGGCGGTCCTGGAGATAGCCCAGGCCGCCGGCCACTATCACCGCGATCACCGCCGCGGGGATGAGATGCAGGCCGGTCCCCACGTTGAAGGCGTAGGCGAGGAGCGCGCCGAGCGTGACCAGCTCGCCGTGGGCGAAGTTGGTCAGGCCGGTCGTGCCGTAGATGAGCGACAGACCGAGCGCGGCCAGGGCGATGATCAGGCCCAGGTTGAGACCCTCGAACGTGAGCTGCGCGGCCCTCGTCCAGAACGAGCTGCCGCCACCCTCCTCAGGCTGGGCCTGGCCGGGGGCCGCCTTGGGCTGGAGCGCGAACAGGACCGTGGAGCAGTTTCCCTCGTAGACGGTCGGCGTGCGGACGTTGGTGCCGCCGCGGACCTCGCTGTTCTGCGGAAGGGAGCCGACATCGAGCGTTACCTTGTATTTACCCGGCTTGTCGACCTGGACGTCCCACGTGCCCTGGGCGTTGCTCGTGACCTCCTTGACGGGTTGTCCGCTCTCGGTGGTCACGGAGATTTTGGCGCCGTTCACTGGCTGGCCTTGGAGTTTGAGTGTTCCCTTCAATCCCTGGCAGTCGGCCGGGCCCGCATGGGCGGGTCCGGCCAGCAGGAAGATGAGTCCACCCAGGAAGGCCGTGAACGCGATCACGGCTCTGCGCAATGGTGCTCCCTCAAGTAGGTCAAGGCGGGGTTGTGCCCCTCCATCTCGACACGCGGGCATCGCAGGCACAACTGGGATGCTGTGGCGGGAGCTTATTCTGGCGACGCCCGGTTCAGTATCGTTCGTCACCAATTAGTGACAACTGCGTGTCACTCATGTGAGGAATCAACGCACCAGGTCAGGGGCTAAATGAGCGGAGACGCCTGGCGCTTCTCGGAAACGAATCCATAAAGATCGTCCGGTGGAACTGGAGGAGCCCGCGGGGCGGCCTTTGGGGCCATGTAAGGCTTCCCCGGCCGTACACGTTTTCTACTTGGCCTCCCCGCGGGCTTGTCCTGGCAACCGTAGCGACCCGCGGGGCCGGCGCGCAAAGGGTCGGCAGAAGTGACCGGAGGGTCAGCTGTCGCGCAGCATGCAGGTGAGGCGGGAGGTGCAGACGCGTCGCCCCTGCTCGTCGGTGATCTCGATGTCGTACGTGGCCAAAGTGCGGCCTCCGTGCAACTTCGTCGCGACCCCCGTGACGTAACCCGATCGCGCCGAGCGGTGGTGGGTGGCGTTGATCTCGATCCCCACGGCGATGCGGCCGGGCCCGGCGTGGATGGCCGCGGCCACCGAGCCGAGCGACTCCGCCAGCACCACCGAGGCGCCGCCGTGCAGCAGCCCGTACGGCTGGGTGTTGCCCTCGACCGGCATCCGGCCCACGACGCGGTCGGGCCCGGCCTCGACGAACTCGATGCCCATACGCTGGGCGAGAGTGCCCTCATGCATGCCGCTGAGGACCTCCAGACCGGCCGGGGCGGGGTTTGCGGGGTTGGTCTGCGTCAAAGGGACGTCTCCACTCTTCCGAGCTCAGGTTTTCTGTCGCAGACGCAGACTAGGCTGCGTACGTGCCGAAGAGTGAAGTGACCCCCAGCCGCCCGTGTCTGTTGCTGCTTGACGGGCATTCCCTGGCCTATCGCGCGTTCTACGCGCTCAAGGACGCCAACCTGATGACCACCGACGGTCAGCACACCGAGGCGGTCTACGGGTTCACCTCGATGCTGACCAACATCCTGCGCGACGAGCAGCCGACCCACGTGGCGGTGGCCTTCGACAGGTCGGAGCCGACGTTCCGGCACGAGGAATACGCCGACTACAAGGCCGACAGGAGCGAGACCCCCGAGGACTTCCGCGGTCAGATGCAGCTGATCTTCGAGCTGCTCGACACGCTGCGCATCCCGCGCCTGTCCAAGGCGGGCTTCGAGGCCGACGACCTGATCGCCACGCTGGCCACCCGCGCCTCCGCCGAGGGGATGAGCGTCCTGATCGTCACCGGCGACCGCGACGCGCTGCAGCTGGTCAACGAGCACGTCACGGTCCTGATGACGCGGCGCGGCATCAGCGACATGACCAGGTTCACGCCCGAGGCGGTCGAGGAGAAGTACGGCCTCACCCCGGCGCAGTATCCCGACTTCGCCGCGCTGCGCGGCGACCCCAGCGACAACCTGCTGAGCATCCCCAGCGTGGGCGAGAAGACCGCGGCCAAGTGGGTGCGCGAGTTCGGCTCGCTGACCGCGCTCGTCGACCGGGTCGACGAGGTCAAGGGCAAGGTCGGCGACAAGCTGCGCGAGCACGTCGCCCAGGTGCTGCTGAACCGGCGCCTCACCGAGCTGCTGCGCGACGTCGCGCTCGACGTGGAGCTCGGCGAGCTCACCCAGGGGGCCTGGGAGCGCGAGGAGATCAACAAGCTGTTCGACACCCTGCAGATCCGCGGGGAGCTGCGCGAGCGCGTGTTCAAGGTGCTCGGCACCGGCGAGCAGGAGCCCGAGCTGGGCTTCGAGGTCGAGACCGTGATCCTCGGCCCCGACCGGGTCGGCGGCTGGCTGGCCGCGCTGCCCGAGGGCCGCGCCGGGCTCGCCTTCAAGGGCGTCTACGGCAGCGGCACCGGGCGTGTCGAGGGCATCGCCGTCGCCTCGCCCGACGGCACGGCCGCCTTCATCGACCCCGTCAAGCTCACCGAGGCCGACGAGGCGGCCCTGCGGGCCTGGCTGGGCGACGACACCAAGCCCAAGGCCGTGCACGACGCCAAGGGGCCCATCCTGGCCCTCTGGGCGCAGGGCATGGAGCTGCGCGGCCTGAGCTGCGACACCGCGCTGGCCGCCTACCTCGCCATGCCGGGCCAGCGCACGTTCGCGCTCGAAGACCTGGCCAGGCGCTACCTCAACCGCGACCTGCGGGCCGAGGAGGAGTCGAGCGGGCAGGCCGCGCTGTTCGGCGACGACGAGGACGCCCCGGCCAAGGACCTCGCGCTGCGCGCCCACGCCGTGCTGGAGCTGGCCGTCTCCCTGGAGACGTTCCTGGCCGGGCGCGGCGGCACCCAGCTGCTGGCCGACGTGGAGCTGCCGCTGCTGGCCGTGCTGGCCGAGATGGAGCGGGCGGGCATCGCGGTCGACGGCGAATACTTCGCGGGCCTGGAGGGTGAGTTCGGCGCCGCGGTCAAGCACGCCGTGGAGGAGGCGCACCGGTCGGTCGGTGAGCAGTTCAACCTCGGCTCGCCCAAGCAGCTCCAGGAGATCCTGTTCACCCGGCTCGGCCTGCCCAAGACGAAGAAGATCAAGACCGGCTACAGCACCGACGCCGACCAGCTCGCCTGGCTGGTCACGCAGACCGAGCACGAGCTGCCGACGATCATGCTGCGCCACCGTGACCAGCAGAAGTTGCGCACCACCGTCGAAGGGCTGATCAAGGAGATCTCCGACGACGGCCGCATCCACACCACCTTCAACCAGATCATCGCCGCCACCGGCCGCCTGTCGTCGGAAAAGCCCAACCTGCAGAACATCCCGATCCGCACCGCCGAGGGCCGCCGCATCCGGCAGGGCTTCGTGGTCGGCGAGGGCTACGAGACGCTGCTGACGGCCGACTACAGCCAGATCGAGCTGCGCATCATGGCCCACCTGTCGGGCGACGAGTCGCTGATCGAGGCCTTCGAGTCCGGCCACGACTTCCACCAGGCCACTGCGGCCAGGGTGTTCGACCTGCCGCCCGAGCAGATCGACGGCGAGCTGCGCGCCCGCATCAAGGCGATGAACTACGGGCTCGCCTACGGCCTGTCCGACTTCGGGCTGTCCGGGCAGCTCAACATCCCGGTGGCCGAGGCGCGGGCGCTGAAGGAGGAATACTTCACCGAGTTCGGCGGCGTGCGCGACTTCCTGCAGGCCATCGTCCAGCAGGCGCGTGCCGACGGCTACACCGAGACGATCATGGGCCGCCGCCGCTACCTGCCCGACCTCACCAGCGACAACCGCCAGCGCCGCGAGATGGCCGAGCGGATGGCGCTCAACGCCCCGATCCAGGGCTCGGCCGCCGACATCATCAAGGTCGCCATGCTCAACGTCCGCCAGGCCATCGTGGAGGAGGGGCTGGCCTCGCGGATGCTGCTGCAGGTGCACGACGAGCTCGTGTTCGAGGTGGCGCCAGGGGAGCTGGAGCGGCTCAGGGCGCTCGTGTGCGACCAGATGAACGCCGCCTACCATCTGCGGGTCCCGCTGGAGGTCTCCGTGGGCGTCGGGCGTACGTGGGAGGACGCCGGCCACTGATCATCAGGGCCGTTGTTTGGGCGGTTCTGCACTACCCTGGATGCTACGTTTCACCGAGCGGCCGGGAGTTCTGTGCGGATATCAGCGTCCCTCACGCGGATCATCGGCATCGCGAACGTGGTGGTGGTGACGGTCGCCATCATCGGGTTGAGCCTCCTGCCGCCCGAGGGCAGGCCACACGCCGAGCCGAAGGACGTGGCCAAGGTCGACAACGGCGTCGCGCCGGCGACGCCGGCCCCGGTCGGCCAGCCGCCAGGGGTGGTCTCCACCCCCGAGTTCGCCCGGCAGGTGCACGCCAACGAGGTCGGCCTCGTGCCCGTGCTGATGTACCACCGGATCCTCGCCAAGCGCGTCGCCTCGATCGACCGGACTCCCGCCCAGCTCAGGAAAGAGCTGGAGAAGCTGGCCAAGCAGGGCTACGTGCCGATCAGCGCCAGGGAGTTCGCCACCGGCGACATCCAGGTGCCGGCGGGGAAGTTCCCGGTCGTCCTGACGTTCGACGACGGGCACCCGAGCCACTTCGCCCTGGACGCGAGCGGCAACCCCGCGCCCGACACGGCCGTGGGCGTGATCCAGGAGGTGGCCAGGAAATACCCGTCCTTCCGCCCGGTCGCCACGTTCTGGATCAACAGGGAGCCGTTCGGGTTGCGGGACAGGGAGTCCCAGACGGCGGCCGTGCGGTGGCTGGTCGATCACGGCTACGAGGTGGCGAACCACACCTGGAACCACCCCAACCTGCGCGCGCTGAAGAAGAAGAAGGTCAGCGAGCAGATCGTCCGGATCGAACGCCTGCTCAAGAAACTCGGCGTGCCGCCCTCCAGGACCATGGCTTTGCCGTATGGCTCCATGCCCAGGACCAAGAAGGCCGCCCGTACGGGCTCATGGGACGGCTCCAGGTATGATTTCGCGGGCGTGTTCCTCGCCGGAGCCGAGCCTTCGCTTTCGCCCTACGCGAAAAAATTCGATCGTGGTGCGATCCAGCGGATCCAGAGCAACGGCAAGAAGGGCGAGTGCCGCAAGTGGTGCTCGCAATACTGGCTCGAATGGTTGCAAAAGCACCCTGACAAGCGCTATGTCTCCGACGGAGACCCCGACCGGATCTCCGTCCCGGAGAAGCAACGGGGTAAAATCGGGGCCAAGCGCGGGCTCCAGGTCATCGCCTACTGAATCCTCCTTGGATTGACCCAGTGGCGAAGGTCTCATATGCTGATCGCTGCGCTGTGGGCTCGCGCGCGCCTCAGACGGAGCGGGCTCGCGCTCGGTCACGTCGATGTCGTAATTCCTCGGCTTGATGCGGAAGAGGGCCTGCCGCGCATCCGCCACATCGACATCCTGTCCGCGTTCGGAGCAATTCCACACATGACGTCCAGCACTGAGGCCACCTCGAGCACCCCGCAGGTAGCGGTCAACGACATCGGGTCCGAGGAAGCCTTCCTCGCAGCGATCGACGAGACCATCAAGTACTTCAACGACGGCGACATCGTCGAGGGCACCGTCGTCAAGGTCGATCGAGACGAGGTCCTTCTCGATATCGGCTACAAGACCGAGGGTGTCATCCCCTCGCGTGAGCTTTCCATCAAGCACGATGTCGACCCTGCTGACGTCGTGGAAGTCGGCGAGCATGTCGAAGCCCTGGTCCTCCAGAAGGAGGACAAGGAGGGCCGGCTGATCCTGTCCAAGAAGCGTGCTCAGTACGAGCGCGCCTGGGGCACGATCGAGAAGATCAAGGACGAGGACGGCATCGTCACCGGCACGGTCATCGAGGTCGTCAAGGGTGGTCTCATCCTGGACATCGGCCTGCGTGGCTTCCTCCCGGCGTCCCTGGTCGAGATGCGCCGCGTCCGCGACCTGCAGCCGTACGTCGGCCGCGAGCTCGAGGCGAAGATCATAGAGCTCGACAAGAACCGCAACAACGTGGTTCTGTCGCGCCGCGCCTGGCTCGAGCAGACGCAGTCCGAGGTTCGCCAGACGTTCCTCAACACCCTCCAGAAGGGCCAGGTCCGCAAGGGCGTCGTCTCCTCGATCGTCAACTTCGGTGCGTTCGTGGACCTCGGCGGCGTTGACGGTCTGGTCCACGTGTCCGAGCTGTCCTGGAAGCACATCGACCACCCGTCCGAGGTGGTCGAGGTGGGCCAGGAGGTCACGGTCGAGGTCCTCGACGTCGACATGGAGCGCGAGCGCGTCTCCCTGTCGCTCAAGGCCACTCAGGAAGACCCGTGGCAGCAGTTCGCCCGCACCCACCAGATCGGCCAGGTCGTGCCGGGCCGCGTCACCAAGCTGGTGCCGTTCGGTGCGTTCGTCCGGGTCGAGGAGGGCATCGAGGGCCTGGTCCACATCTCCGAGCTGGCCGAGCGCCACGTGGAGATCCCGGAGCAGGTCGTCCAGGTCGGCGACGAGATCTTCGTGAAGATCATCGACATCGACCTCGACCGTCGTCGCATCAGCCTCTCGCTGAAGCAGGCCAACGAGGGTGTCGGGACCGAGGTCGAGTTCGACCCGACCCTCTACGGCATGGCGGCCACGTACGACGACCAGGGCAACTACATCTACCCCGAGGGCTTCGACTCGGAGACCGGGGAGTGGCTCGAGGGCTTCGACAAGCAGCGCGAGGAGTGGGAGCGGCAGTACGCCGAGGCTCAGACCCGCTTCGAGGCTCACAAGAAGCAGATCGAGGAGGCCCGCAAGGCCGAGGCGGAGGCCGGAGAGGCCGCTCCCTCGTCCTACAGCGGTGAGACGCAGCCCCAGGCGGGCAGCAGCAGCTCTTCCTCCTCGGCTCCGGCCAGTGGTGCGCTCGCCTCGGACGAGGCGCTCGCGGCTCTGCGCGAGAAGCTCGCCGGCGGTCAGAGCTGAGGTCATAGGTCCTCGTCTCTGGCTTGAGGCATAGCCTTCACCGAAAGGCCCCGCACGGATCCTCGTGCGGGGCCTTTCGCGTGCCCGGGATGCAGGGGGCCGAGGCGGGTGTGCCCGAGGCGATCGGCTGAGCTCGCCGGGGCGACCGAGCACACCCGCCTCGGCCCCCTGGCCACACCCGCCTCGGCCTCCTGGCCACACCGCTTCGGGCCTGAGGCCGTGCGCTGCCTGGGATGGTCGGGTTGTGCGTGCCCGGGGATGCAGTGCCGTGCGCGTCCGAGGCGGCCGGGCGCGCGTGCAAAGGGTCGGAAGGTGGGGCGGGCTTTGGGCCGGCCGGGCCGGATGGCCAGGGCGCACAGAGCGCGTGGCCGGGGTGGCTCGGGCGGCGTGGCCAGCGGCCTGGAG
>NZ_VCKX01000750.1 GCF_005889725.1 Nonomuraea zeae | reverse complement strand
GGCGTCTGAGGTGTCGGGGTGGTCGGCGTGCCAGCGGGCTCGTGAGCTCATGACCGACTCCCTGTGCTCGGCCGCCCAGTCGGCGACGGCGTGGAGCAGGAGGGTGAGGCTGCGGCCGGTCTCCGTGAGCCCGTACTCGACCTGGGCCGGGACGGTCGGGTAGACGGTGCGGTCGATGAGGCCGTCGCGTTCGAGGCGCCGGAGCGTCAGCGTCAGCATCCGCTGGGAGATGCCGGGCACGCCGCGCTGGAGCTCGCGATAGCGGCGTACGCCGCCCTGGCCCAGCTCGGCGAGCACGGGGACCGACCATCTGTCGCCGAGACGGTCGAGCACCTCGCGGACGTCGCAGGCCGTGGTTACCGCGGTGTTCGTCACAGACACGAAAGTGCCTCCTTACGGGCCGGACGGGGCCTCGCCAATACTGGCTCGGTCGCGGGAAAACCATATTAGGGGGACTGATGATCATTGTTACCGG